>NZ_JAWOTC010000002.1:0-301676 GCF_033338675.1 Vibrio sp. Vb1574 | reverse complement strand
GGCTACGATGATTAACTGATGTAACCGATCAGATCGTAACTTCCTGATTTAGTTCCATCGAATTACGCAACAAAGCCTACTTTTTGTGTAAGTCTTCCATTTCACACCAACCTTGCATAGTTAAAACGGCGGCGTGACTGCTTTAATTTTCTAACTCGATATTTCTTCACGTTATTTTCCTTCTTGTTATTACCTCCCCATACAAAGGTGTGAACGTGTCTATAAGCTATTCAGCATGTATACGAGAGGTTTTGTATTCGGTTGTATTTAGAGAGGGGTTAGGTTGGGTTAGGTTGCCTTATGAGTTTGATAAAACTCATACAACTCGCAATCTAATCGATTTGTCACTTCTTCAATGTCCTTATAAAACTCTCTAGCTATTAATTTGCCAACCACACGAGGGTATCTTATCAACAAGGCTAAAAAGTCATCTGAATCTAGATGTTCATATACAAAAACGTCATGCTGTTTTGATGTTGGAACTTTAAATTCGTTGTCATTCAAATCTAACCATTGATCTTCATATAGCTCGATAATCTCCTTCGTTTCCTTAGTGGGAATAGGTAACTCAGTGATCATTAGCGGAACTGAACTATTTACAAAAATCTCCTCGATCTTGTGATCTTGGCGAGTAATAAAAATGGTGTTATAACCTTGCTCTGGCTTTAATACCGTGAAAGTGTTCATATCATTGTTTCCTCTTGTTTGGAGTGATACATACAAGAAGCCCTACATTGTGCTTCATTCAAGCATGTATCAGGTTTGTATTAGTGTTGTTTGGATTAGCCTGTAGAGGCTGTGTAAGGCGTTAGCGTTGCGCTAAAAGGGGATGGGTAGATTATCTCTATTGTTTATCATTAATGGGGTTAACTCACGACCTGACTGCCGCCAAACTCCTGCAAGTTGTTCCCAATCAAAGAAGTGTTGAACCGCACCGTTAACAAATAATCGGCGTTCTTGCTCGGTAGTTGTTTCCATCCAAAGATCATAATCTTCACGTTCTTCTAGTTCTTCCGTTGGTGCTGGTTTACCGTATTTGAAATCAACCTTACAATTCATGTCTGAACCCAATACTTCTCGCCAGCCATAAAACATTGCATCAACTAAGGCTTTCCATGCAGATGAGAAAGTAATGAAACTATCATGTATACAGATGTATGGTAGGCCATGTGCTTTCAAGTAGAGCATTACTTGCTCAGCAATACGACTATCATAATTTTGTAGTAGGGCAGCCGATTTACCATTAAAATATTTTTCTATCTTATGGTTCTTTTTCCGTAGCTGGCGAACAATATCATGACACTCAGTTTCTGTTGGTTGTCTGTGCAGGTCTTTGAAGACTAAAGCCTTATCACCGACAATTTCAGAGGGTAAATAGTTATCCAGTTTAGTGAAAATCTTATCTATTTCATTGAATAAACTCTTACCAGGATTACCACTGTTAAACATCATCATCATTGCGAGTTTATACACAGCACGTTTAGCCTCTTGGGTTCCTTTAATTGGGCTATCACAATCAGGGATCATGTATGGCTTAAACTCTCCGTGCGCTTGCTCTGGCCTAATGCCTTCTAATTCGTAGGCAATGAAAGCATGATTCGATGAATAGTCTCCTTCACATACTGGTAAATCATTAATCGTAATGTCCTTACGCTGTGGCTGTCTCATACTTTGAAATGCATTCACATAACGACCATAGCTATCGAACATCGTTAAACCATTATTCTTTTTCTCATTGGAATACAAAGAGAATTTTCTACCCATTTGTGGATCGACAATTACGCCAAGATGATTTTTAAAAGTGAAATCGAGTAGATGTGTGTTCAGTTCGTTCAATCGTCCCTGTTGAATCTTTTTACCCTTTGCTGGAACTTCTTCTTCCCAAACTTTACTGTGTTTGATAGTTGTACTTACGCTGTTTCTAAGGGTTTTAATCTTGGTATTCGGTGCTTTATCTTCGTTCATCCCATCAAGTAAAGTGAATGCTTTATCACTAAGTTGAAACACGCTTACGTATTGTTTACAGATCCCTTCTTCGTTTGTACTGTCGCCAATGTAAAGTGCCCCATATCCTTCATTGACCGCAACCTGAAGCATGTCTATCCATGATTGAAAAGATACATCATCCTTACCTTTGTCTTTGAATAGATGTTTATCTAGGCTAACTTTGAACCCTACGTTATTACGGCTTTTTGCAAGATTAACCATGTAAAGGAAAAGTCTTGCACCATAGGATTTCTTACTGCCTGATAGGGTTTGTAGTTGTGTAATGACACGGTTGTATTGTCTGTGAAACTTTACGCCACCGTTATATTCAATATTGATTTCAGTTTGTTTTAAGGAAGTGTAAATGTTGTCAATGAAGTGGGGGGATTGTTCTCTTACTTTAGGGTGAGATTTATTATCGTACTTCGTTCCCTGCATATGTTTCCGTCTCCTCTTGTTGGGATATAGCTTTGTAAACAAGTTGGTTAATGATGTAACTAATAGATTTGTTTTGTTGTTGTGCCATTTCTGCAATTACTTGTTTTGATTGCTCGTTATATATTGTTGCTCTCATTGATATTCTCCGTTGATTTTTAATTTCAGTTTATAGTTAAAATTAACTCAATCCTTTATGTGGCTTGGGTTACAGAGTATCTATAGTGTATATGAGTGGAGGATTAGATTAATAGGATAGGAATGATTCAGGAGTAAGCCATATCATATAATTCCCAGTTACTAAGTAAGCATATTCCTCACCGTCTTTATGTTCCCATTGTCCTTGATAGAATTTACGTTCTAACTCAATAACACGGTCTATAGTTTTCTTTCTCTCATCATCAATTTTATTCATCAAACTTCCTCTTTAATATTACTGTTGAACTCTTGGAGTAATCGAAATAGGCTTAATGCTAAGCCAATATTAAAAGCTTCTTCATGTCTGCCTTTCTTACTACGCTCTGATTTAAGTTTTGAATTAGCTACAGGATTTGTATCACCTTCAATTAAACGCTGTAACTGATATTGTGTCAGCACTGGTAAAGTGTGTAGTGTTAATTCCTTGGGGATATTCATATTAATATTTCCTTGTGTTATTGATTTATAAATTTCAAATAGCAAAAGTCCACCAATCTGTGATTCCTTTGGGTAAAGGCAGATAGTGTAATTCTCTAATGAGAATGATTGGTCAGATTGTTTGGCTATTGAAGGAGGGGAGTTCTCTTGAAAGGCGTATTTCTCAACGCTATACAACCATTTTATTACAAATGAGAATCAATGTCAACAACCAATTTGTGATTCATATCAAGCTTAACGTATTTGGAGTTGACTTTTATCTATTTATAATATCAATCTTACGTATTTATAGAATTTTGTCAAGCGAGGGTAGGTAAGTTACTGTTTTTATTAGCAAGCTCTCTTTTAGAGCTTTCATCCTTAAGAATACCCAACTTAGATACGAATGACTGTGTATTACATATTCAGTGTTACAAGGTTAATCTCTCTCTCTCTTCTCTCTTCCTCCACTCATATACACTATGTAGTAACCAGAACCCTTTATACATAAGACTTCCGAGTAATTTTAACTAGGAAATCAAATTAAAACTTGATGATATTGCTATACTCAAACATGTTGTTTGAACCCTGTTCAGAAGTACAAGAGTCATCACCATGAAACGATTATTACTAGCTACTCTCTGTCTACTCCCAGTTGTTACCCAAGCAGAAACCATCTGTAAAACCGATGCGATAGGAATAACACGTTGTAAGGACTCCAATGGGGTAGAGACAAGGTACAGGACGGATACTCAAGGCACTGTTAGATCATCGGACGGAACAACGTATAAGGTTGACGCTCATGGAGCTATACGAGGCTCAGACGGCTCAATATATAAGACTGATTCAAACGGAATCATTAGGGATAACAAGGGTAATACTTGGCGTGAAGATACGCATGGAAAGTTGAGGGGTAGTGATGGATCAATCTGTAAGAAAGATCCTCACGGTGCTGTAAGGTGCAAAAACTGAGCAAGTTGTAAATGCTGTGCTATGCTACTAGTCTCTTAACGTCAATTGATTAGGATCTCGGTTTATGGATATTCCCAAAGGTATTGCTAGAAAGATTAATCCTGCTGCAGCGCATGACATGGATGAAATGAATAAACTCTTAAAATCACAGGAGGATTATATAGAAGGATTACTGTTTAATGACCATGAAGTAAATGAAGATGGTTCGATACAGTTTCTATATGATCACCCTGATACATTTACCGAGCTAGAAGAAGAAAAAGCGAAGATTATAGTTACTCGGGTACAAAAGAAGTTTATGGAAGATAAGCACAATAAATAAACTTCATAAGCACCACTCTCTGATTTAATAATTTCCATTGGTGGTGCTTAACAAACCTCTCTATCCATTCTACCCCACAGATTAAAACTTTTCATAAATGGTAATCAATTTACCAAAAATGCAACAATCGATGCTGAATAATAATTCAATCGATGAATATAGACCATATGTGCAATATAAATGAAAATACTCTGATATTAAGTCGATTTGTGCATTGGATGTGTGAGCGTGGGGTAATTGGTGTGCAAATGCTTCTATGCGGCTCAGACAAGCGTTTTAGCGGTGAATTAGTATGAATGTATTAATATTGATTAGGACGTTGTGAGAGAGTTTGAGGAGTTTTAATAGGCAATAAAAAACCGCCCATGGTAGGCGGCTTGATTGGGAGGAGGTATTTAAGTAATCAGTAGATTTCTACTAGCTTCAAAGCGTTATTAATATCTTCTTGTTCAATACCAATATAACGCAATGTCTCGGAGCTTGAACGGTGTTGCAATATACGCTGAACCATAGCGATATCACCAGTTAAGTTATAGTAGTTGTAACCCCATGTTTTACGAAATGAATGAGTACCAATGTGCACACCTACAATTAAACTTACTTCTTGAAGAACCTTAGCTATTTGTTGTCTAGAAATAGGCTTGTCAGCACCTCCAGAACGGTTTGAATCACTAGTGAATAGGAACGTGTGACCTTTACCTTTCGCAACGTCTACACGCTTTTTGAGTAGTTTCTGCAAGGTATCAGTCATTTGAAAGGTATCACTCTTTCCTGTCTTAGATGCCTTAAACTTAACGGTGTTACGCTGTACGTCTACATCATCTACCTTTAGACCTAGAATGTCACTGATACGTAAAGGTAGGTTGAAACCCACTTTGATCACATCAATCACAACTTCACTGTAGTTCTTCTCAGCAAAACTGATCACTTTCTTAACTACATTCTTATCTTTAATCGCTTGTACTGTTTCCATCTTAATAACCCTCCCATAGGTTACTTATAATTAAACATAGTACATTTATGTCAATTAGAAAAGAGGTTTGTAGATATGAATTTAAAGAAGACAAGCACTGGTAGGGGATCTCTAATTGACACAATCGGTTTCTGTCAATTAGAAATGAGAATGCCTCTCATGTATCACCACTATCATTTGTTGCTTAAATGATTCTTAAAATGTCCACAGAAAAGGGCAGTGATTGGTGGGGTAAATAGAGCGTTGTTTGTATGCGGAATAGGTGCATAAATATTTCTACATTTCTACGATTTTCAAATCTGGGCGTGTGTGCCGTGCTCAGTGAGTCGATCTCTCAATTTTGAACTTCAAAACCTTGCCAGCATTACCTTATCTATCCATTTAGATATTTTGCCATATCTACACCAGAGCCAATATTTTAAATGCTTATGTGTCAAATTTAATTTCATGAATATGCGTATTTTAAGAATAAATATGTTGTTTATGGTATAATTAGACATATAGAAATATTTCTATCCTTCCCGAACTAGTCCAAATACCCCAATTTTAAGCAGTACACCAAGTGTTTTCATAAGATGCTGAAATATAAATAAATTATATTAAATATTGGCGTATTTACACAAAAGTAAGCAGCACACCTTTTTACACGATATTTCAGCACATCAAGGTATCCCAATGACAGCAAAACAACGCCTTGCAGAATTAATTCAATCAGATTTAAGAACTCTTACGTTCTCATTGATAGGTGATACACCAAGGATCGCAGAGAGTACGGTAGTCACAGTCTGGTTATTAGGTTTGAATCTAACACCTAAGCAAGTGGTAGAACTTCAGTCAGCCGTACACAACTCATCCCCGACACTAACAACCGTTTATAAGATTTCTAGTCGATTCAAAGACACAGTGAAGTTACTAAAGATCGAATCTCACGAACTCTACGCAAAAGCCAACCTACTATAAAAATAAGGAAGTAACACAATGTCAGCCGTAACAGTGAACATCCCAGTTCAACCAAAAAATACAAGCCAGCGAATTCTTGACCAGCAACTAGATCAAATCCTAGACCTCATCACCGCTAAGAATAAGAGCCTTGCTGATATTACTAAGGCGTACCCAAAACTCACTAAAGTGATCCTAGATGCAGCTACAGGAAAGAACACTGATATTTCCGGCGTTCAGTTAAAAGCAGTGCAAATGGCTTTATCACTGGTAACAGATTTAGAAAAATCTATCAAAGATAGTGAGCAAATTGTTTTAGCTCTTGAAGCTGTCAAAGAAGCAGAGAAGGCAGCACCGAAAGATAGTAAATCTTCTCTTCTCCCTAAACTTTAATCGAGAGATGTCCTATGCAAATTCGAATGATAGGTGAGCACACCTCACTGTTATACAGGTACTTAACACACCTTGGATATATGGAAGAAGAGATCCAAGAGAAAGGGGTGTACTGTCCATTAATCAGCCTAACCTCTACCGATACTTCAGAAGCTTTGTTTGGTTTTATCCTCACTCAACATGAAACACTGTTCGAAATCCTTAAAACAGGTGGGTTCAACCATTTGATTTTTGTACTACAGCAATTTGTTGAAAATACAGGTTTACCGTTTTCTCCCCCAACACAAGAAGATGTCACTCAAGCATTTACTAAAGCTGTGGAGTTGTACAACAAAGAAAAGGTTGTTGGTTGTGAGATCATAATGGGTTTTGGAGTCAGTAATTGAAGTCACACTTGGCATAATTAAAAAGGAGCTTAATTGCTCCTTTTTGCGCTGTATGTAACGTTGTTACCTGATATTTGAGTGTGTAGCTATTGCATTAATTCACTCTTTTTTGAATTGAACTCATCTTCAGAGATAACACCTTTTTCTTTCAGTGAATGTAACTTTTCAATCTCATCAGCGATGCTACCCGATATATTGGTTTTCTTCTCAGGGACTATGAAGCACCAGATTAGGGCGACTAGCCACCCAACACCCCAGAATAATCCGCCTAATACGTTAATAAGGATAATGGGAATTTTGTAAGGGTGATTTTTTCTGATAGAAATAATCGTTGGAAGAAAAGCCAGTGGTAGTAAAATTAAAAAAATGAGTAATTGCCAAACGCTAACGCCACCCATATCAACACCTAATTAATAAGTTAAACTGAAGACATGATAGCATGAGGTTTCATATCATATCTTGGTTGAGATCCTGTTTTTAATATCATGCAAAAATTTTAGTGAAGTACCTACACATGAGAATCATTGAAGTGTCACCACCCAGTTACCGCCTTTATCCTTAATGTGATAGGCGTAGTTGTGGTTGTTGCACCACACGGAAAACCCTCTTGTAAATGACATTTCTACAATCCCCGATACGCTGTTGCATTTGTACCCGTACAAACCAATGATTTTAACAAGTTGATTTATTGCTTCAGGGTTTTCTTTGATACCTTCTGGTACTCTAGCTCCTGATTCGAGGAGAGGGTGAGTAAAGGTATTTGCTTGTTCAGCGTTTTTTCTTACCCTACTGTTTTCCAGATTACTTATCCCAATGGTCATAGCGACTAATACTATTGAAACTAATACGAATACTGACCTAGCCTTAGCTTCCTTGGTTGGTTCTTCTTCTTCTTCTTCGGTACTTTCAAGGCTGTTCCGGTCTTCCTGATGTGGAAGCGGTGTAAGCTCATAAGAATCACTTGCTAAATTGCTTTCTTCTTCTGTTTGTTCAGATTCTTGTTGAGGTGGTGAAACATTAACTTCCGTTGGACAACCACAGTTTATACATGCGCTTGCCTTATCGCTGTATTCCTTTCCACACTCTGTACACGTTATCAATGCCATCAACACATCCTAGATCATGCTCATCTAGTTACATATTTTAGTGCCTTAACCTTAAAGTAAGATTGCACTAGTTCAAAAAGTGTAGAAATTGCACTTATGGAAAAATTTCACAGAACTGTGTATTTATACAGTATTGGTATATTCTAGCATTTTGAGCAAGTGAGGATGTCAATATGAAGCTTACAGAGAACCATTTTACCAGACCGTTAAAATCTGCATTGCTCGTAGAGTACCGTTGTGAATGTGGTGAAGGTTTTTATCGTGTATCTCAAGACCACCCGATAACGAGACACAATCAGATCCCACACCTTTGTTCCAGCTGTAATCAATTAGTCTATTTTGCTGCGCCTTATCCCTTTGTAAGAATCAACAATGATCATGACTTTGTACACTGGCAAACGTTGAGAGGTGCGAACTTGAAAGGTAAATAAGGCGGCTATGTTGCCGCCTGTAGTTCTACATGAATTCATAGCTTAAGCAATTGATACTCTCGGCTAATGATGGAACGTGTTCAACACCTCTATCTATGTAACGTTGTTTTGTTCCTGTATGGCTGTGACCCATTAACCATTCAATGTGAAGCTCTGAAACACCACCAGAAGCCAAACCAGAAGCAAAGTTATGTCTAAAGCTGTAAAAGCTTAGTGGTAAGCCTTTGCTATCTTCTTTAGACATACTGAGAGATTGCATCAAACGATTAAAACGTTGTGTGATGCTTTGAGAGGTGTATATTTCACCACCTGATTTAATGTAATCAACGACCCCAAATTCTTTAAGTTTCGGGTGAATAGGGATGTATCGTTCTGCGTTGACGGTCTTAGTACCTCGAACGTGTATGTAATCAACACCTTGTTCTGTCTTGATGTCTTCAGGTTGAATGTTTTCAATCTCAGAGTTACGCATACCAGTATACATTTGAAGCAAGATCGCCACCTTAAACCCATCTAAATCATTCGTGGTTGCAAAAGTTTCGAAATCGTTCAATTGAGCTTTTGTAAATGAACCACGTTCACCACCACCAACAAAATCATTAAATCGCATATCCTTCACTGGGTTGTTATCTATCACACCCAGACGCCAGAAGTGGTCAAAAAACAAATTAACAGCCGTTTTAATCCTACCTAGTGTTTTACCTACACGTTCACCTTTTGGAACGTCACCTTGTTCTGCTGCTTCTATGCGCTCCTCAAGGGTCATTGACTTCCAAGGGTTGTGTTTGGTTAAAGGGAACTGACTATACAACCTGAAAGCTCTATCAATCTCCTTACCGTTGATGTCTCCGATTGGTTTATCCTTCCACAAGTGCAGAATTAAACCTGATAGATAGTTAATCTTTTCATCTGAGGCTTTCTTACTAACTGGTTTGTTTTTATTAATGTACAAGTTGCTCGATTTATCATGAATATATTGATCTAAGGCTTCTTTGAAAGTCGGTGTGGTTGGGGAATCTACTAACTCAGTTTGTGACGCTGTACCAATCTCAAAACTTTGTTTTAAAGCAGCTAGGTTGTTGTGAGCCGTAACTAGGTCATCATTGGCTAGAGCGTTAGCAATCGATTTTTTATATGTGTCGAGTAGTCCTAACTCTTGGGTAGGCTGTTCATAATGTTCTTCTAAACCACAATCGTTTTCATCTGCTTGAGGTAAATTCGAAGGACGTCGAAGCTTATCAACTTGTGATTCTCTAAAAGTAGGTACATGTTTGTAATGCTGGCTTAGATCTTCACTTGCCATTCCTTCTGCATCTTCTACCTGCATATTGTGTAAAGTCGCGCCTATAGTCTGCTTGTAGTGAGCTTTGATAGCTGCCTTACCTTGAATTGAACGAGGATATAGAACGGCTGTAACAGCATCTAACGCAATCTCTATCTGATCATCAACTATCGCTTTTAACAACTCTACAGACATTTTCCCAATTCTCCTTGTTTCGATTAATACATTTTCTACCATCTCTTGAGCAATCGGTAGTATATCGGTTTTAAGTGACTTCCTAAAAATTTTCCCTTCGCAACGGATAGAAATGTAAAAAAATCTTCCTCTTTTTATTAGGTAATTTGAACCATTCGTGTATGACCAGACGTATGACATGTGTATATCATCCAGATAATCATGCTAACCTACCGGAAAGCACGTGTTTTACTTATCTGAGAACCCCGAATTGTGGATAGCTTTACCGCTTGCAACATTTGTTACGTTGGCACTTGTAGTGATGAGTTTGTTGAAAAGATTGTTAACGCCAGTAAACACTTAATCGCAGCGAGTGTTATCAAGTTTGGAACACTCCATGACACTTTTATTTTAGTTATCCACAAAAACAGTGGATAACTTTTGGGATAACTAAATGGGGTAAAAAGTGGGGTGTTTCTGCAGGCTTTGCGCCATGGGTCTTACAGTGAAATTCTTATTCACATAGACACAAAAAAGTGTCTTCTTAACCATGTAGTCAAGTACTTTTTCGCAAATTTTTTCCACTTTAATGCACTTTACAGGCGCTGTTGGATATTTCGCAAACCCATGAACTTTTTGTGATTTTAATCAAGTCCAAACACGAGTAGAATTCACCGTTAGTAAAGAATTTTCCTTATAAAATTTTTAGTGAAGCAATGAAGTCTGAGTTTCCAAGTTATAAAGATAAGCATATCGCTGTTGTTGGTGGCGGTGTAGCAGGTGCAACAGCAGCAATTCATTTTGCGGAGCTGGGTTTTAAAGTTTCCGTAATAGAGAAGGGCGTATCACTAGTAAATGGTCCACCCATTTGTCATTTGCATGCTGGTGGTAATTTATATCGAGAGATTTCCGAGCAACAGTGCTTAGACTTGTTAGCACAATCTATTGATACTGTTCGCCTGTATCCGCTTTCACTGAATATTCGTCCGACAATCATCGCGGTTCCTCATTCCGATGGTGGAGACCCATCCACACTAATTCCGCGATTAGAGGTTGTGAAAAGTGCTTATCAGACGCTCGTTGATAAAGATGAGAGTAATAAAGTGCTCGGCGAGCCAAGCGAATACTACAAACTGTATTCAAAAGCGGAGCTAGAAGCTCTCGCGCAACGTACTCAACCAAGTCATCCTACAAACTTCGATGAGTGGTGCATTCCTTTTGCTCAACATGCTGATCTTGAAGCGCTAAAGTATCCTGTTGTCGCAGTTCAAGAATATGGTTGGAGTGTTTTTCGCCTCGCCGCAATTGCCAACTTAACACTAGATACGCTTCCTAATGCTTCGGTCTTCACACAAGCAACGTTTAAGCAAGCCGATTGGATGGGGGAACACTGGCAACTTGGCTATGAACGTGAAGGTATCGATTACCTGATGACATGCGACTACTTGGTTAACGCGTGTGGCTTTGAAACAGGCTCAATTGACAACACAGTTGGTGCCAAGCGAGACAGGTTGGTGGAGTTTAAAGCCGCTTACGTTACGAGGTGGGCAGACTGTCAACAACAATGGCCAGAAGTTATTTTTCATGGCCCGCGTGGAACCGATAAAGGAATGGCTCAATTGACGCCTTATGGCGATGGTTACTTTCAACTTCATGGTATGACAAAAGGAATCACGCTGTTTGAAGATGGTTTAGTGGAGAGCACGAACTCATCTGCTCAACCTGAACTGCCTATGCCTTTACTCTCGAAGATCCGTTACGGCTGGAGAGAAGAAGTGTTAGAAGAGCGAACGAACAACGCCATCAAACACATGGCGCAGTTTATTCCCGACTATCACTCTGCTGTAAAAGGAGGAAAAGCATTATTTGGCGCTCAGCAAATTCCCGGAACAGATCCAGTACTCAGAGCGGCAGATGTGACTTTTGAAGATAACCACTACGCGAGAATAGAGGTGGTAAAAGCGTCATCGACACTACTCGCAGCGCAAAAAATGCTTCAATTCTGGTTTGACATCGATCCTAACCAAAATGTGGAAACACAGCATCCGGTCGCTGTGAAGTGGTCTGAACAAGAGGTCGAGCAGTACGCGATTAAACTCACTCAAGAGCGAGGCTATCCACAAGCTTTAGCAGTGCGTTATGGTATGCCTGCATAATCGGCTGTGTTTGGGCTCAGTGGTTGTATTAATACCCAAAAAACTGAGCCCATTGGCACCATACTTCTTGCAAGCCTAGTCTATCTCCTTTCACAAAATTGACTTTTTGTCCGGGTTTCGCCTGTGCCAGTCTAGGTAAGTCAATACGAGCTACGCAGCCAAATTTAGGATACCCGCCAATAGTCTGGTGATCGTTGAGCAGCACAATAGGGTTACCATCGCTAGGTACTTGAATTGAACCTAATGCAATTCCCTCTGATAGGACGCCTTCGTAAGGTGGACGAATGTTATTGCCCTCAAGACGGTAGCCCATGCGATTCGAATTTGGGGAGATGATGAATGCTTTGTTATAAAATGCTTGGCGAGCGTCTTCATCAAAGTCCTCGTTCTGATAGCCTTCAATCACTCTCAGCTTAATGGGTAAGTTGTAATCTGGCTTAAAGCGAAACGTCATTTGCCTTGGTTTACGTTTCGGTAAGTTATGAGGGACAAAGGGAAGAATATCACCAGCTTTCAAAGCGCCACCATTTGAATCATAACCACCTAGAGATTCTCGCAAGACGGTCGATGCGCTTCCTAAGTGCTGAGCAACATTGAATCCACCTTTAACCGCTAGGTAGGAGCGAAGTCCATTCCTTGCGACTCCGAACTGAAGCTTCTGTCCTTTTTTCAACGTAAAGTCAGACCAATTTGAAATAGGTTCACCATCTATTTTCGCATTTAAGTCACCGCCACATATAGCAAGGTGGCAGTTATGCAATGCAATAAAACAAGCGTTACCCAGAGTAATTTCAATCGCAACGCAATTGACTACGTTACCAAGCAAATGGTTGGCCCAACTGTAAGCATAGTCGTCGACCGGGCCACCTTGAGTCACACCGACATGCGCTAAGCCAAAACGACCAAAGTCTTGAACTAAAGAGAGCGGTCCTGGCTTTTCCACCAGTAATCCACCGTAACTCATAGTACGCCTCCTAAATCGATAAACTCTTGTTTTGAAATAGCATTAAAGGTGACCTTGTCACCCACTTCAAACGGTATAAAAGGAGGAGAGTCGGAGAAGAGCGCAAGCGGGCTTTTACCAATAATGTTCCATCCGCCAGGACTATCTGATGGATAGACGGCCGTTTTAGAGTCTGCGATTCCTACACTTCCGGCCGGCACTTGAGTTCTTGGTGTGGCAAGCCTTGCCATGTGCAATTGAGTATCAACGTCCGAGAGAAATGCAAAGCCTGGAGCAAAGCCAATTGCAGAAACCGCGTACTCGGTTTTCGTATGCAGGGTAATAAGATCGTCTAATGACAGACCTCGCTTTTTAAAACGAGATAGATCTAACGCGGTTTCTTCAGAGTAATATACAGGGATAGTAATGTGATTCGGCTGGGAAAGCTTAAGTGATTGAGTATCAAACTGGCTCACGATTTGTTGCAGCTCATTGGCTAAGTTCTTTTCGTTGATTCGAAAAGGTAAGTAATCAATGAGAATAGTTTGATAGGAGGGGACAACGTTCATAACAATTGAAGCGAAAGTTTCTCTTATGCTGCGAGCAAGCTCTCCGACTGCATTTTCAGAAATACTCTCATCAAACTTAATGAAAATACTGCACTCGGAGATCAAAGAGATATTAAATTTCTCTTTATGCATTAATTTCCTCCAGCGTATAGGCTTTGGCGGATCTTTTGGATCAGCGCGATCGACTCTTCATTGTCACCATGAACACAAATTGTGTCGGCTTCCAATAATATGTAACCGCCTGAAGCGGTTTTGACACGCCCAGAGTCAGCTAAGGTCCGGACTTGCTCAAGTATCGCGTGCTCGCTTTTTAACACGGCATTGGGCTGTGTTCTAGGAGTCAGTAAGCCGTCATCTTGGTATAAACGATCTGCAAATGCTTCAAATAGCAAGGGAACATCATAATCGTCTGCGATTTCTAAGTATTTTTCGTTTTCCTGTGAAGCTAGGATCATTAACGGTACTTTGAACAGTGCTGCCGCCTTTACTACCGCTCTAAATATCGCATCACTTTTCATCATGTCGTTGTATAGAGCACCATGAGGCTTTATGTAACTGATGTCTGTGTATTGCGCCCGGCATAATGCTTGTAAAGCACCAACCTGATATATAACCATGTTCGTAATTTCATCACCCGTCATGCTTATGCTTCGTCTGCCAAAGCCTTGTAGGTCGGCGTAACCTGGGTGTGCGCCAATATCAACATCGTTGTCATTCGCTAGGGTGATAGTGTCGTGCATGACATTAGGGTCGGAGGCATGAAAACCACACGCGATGTTCGCCATATCAACATGGGGCATCACTTCTTCATCTGCGCCCATACTCCAAGAGCCAAAGCTCTCGCCCATATCACAGTTCAATGTAAGTTGCTGTTTATTCAATGTCATACGTTTTATTTCTACACAAGCAATGGGTTTACGATGCAGGAAAATGCATCTAGGTTCAGTGACTCACTTCATTCTTCTATCATGAAAACGAGGCTTTTTGAGCAGATAGGTGACGAAAAAGATCACGTTAGTCCATAAAGATGTTGCCGTTATTTGAGTTGATCCGAATTTTAAGGTATTTCGTTTCTTTTCCATCCAATTTTTGAGAATTTAAGGTTATTTTGCATTAGCATCGTGTTAATCTTGTCGCCCTTCATGGGTGATAGATTGCATAATGGTTCTTCTGTCATTTTTGTGGTTGTCTGCGACAGGAATATATATGTCATTACGAGCGAAGCTTATTTGGCCTCTTCTGGTCTTTTTAACGGCTATCTTTGTTATCTCAAAAGGTTACACCTCGTATACTGTATACCAATCGTCTAAGCATGAACTGGTCGAGCAGACAAGAAAGTTGATTAACAACGTTTCTTTCTCAATTAAAGATGCGCTGACGACAAAGGACAAGCAAAAAGCTCAAACTATTCTCGCCAACTTTTTAAACCAGCCAAATGTAACGCGGGTCAAACTTTATGACCAAGATGACCAACCATTCGCTGTTATGGAGATAAGTGGGGCACTGGCACCCGTTCCAAGTCAAACCGAAAGAAGTAGGTTGCACGCTCTAGGCTATGCCTTATCAACCAAATTTCTTTATGTTCTAGAGCCGATTATCCATGATGGCTATGTCATTGGTAGCATGAGAGTTACGCTTTCTCATCGCCCAATTGTAGAAGCCATACAATCTTTACTTCGAGATGGCGCTTTACTTCTTCTGTTTCTGATCGCTGGTGGCACTGTTTTTTACATAAGTATCGAGAGGCTTGTTCTCAGGCCCGTGATGGAACTCACCCGCGTAATAGAGAATGTGACACACGGACGAAACACGGAAAATCAAGCTCGCTATTACGCCAAGGATGAAATTGGAGACCTCGCGAGCTCTTTCAATCAAATGATGAATAGGTTAACAGTACGTGAGAAGCAGCGGCAACATTCGCTAGACACACTAGAACAAAAGCGCGCATTTTCAGAAGAGGTTATCGAATCTGTTCAGCATGCATTAGTTATTACAGACAATTCCGGACGTGTTATTCATTGTAATACGGCGACCCAGCAAATATTTCAAAAAAAATTAGATGAACTTAAATATGCCAATATTCGTGATCTAATTAAAACCAAAACACCGAATGAGCTGAGTCAGATCCTGAGTCGAGGCCTAGAGTGCGATGATATTCACCTCAAAAATGCAGATAACGAACAGCAGTTGAGCCTAACCAGTCGTCGCCTCTCGACACATGAATACTTACTGTTTTCGATTCAAGATATCACCGAAATTGAAGAAGCCATAAACCGGCAACGTGTTGCGGGACGCGTTTTTGAAAGCAGCCAAGATGGTCTCATTGTTCTTAATCATCGCGGTGTCATTACGATGGCAAACCCTGCCGTCACTAAGTTAGTCGGCTTAGAGGTGGATCAGCTTATTGGGAAGTCATTCATCCAAACGCTAAAGTGGCGCAAGTTACAGGAAATGATGCCTAGTATCATCGAGTCGATAGAAAATTATGGCGTTTGGCAAGGTGAAGTTATCGAGAAGAACCATATTGGTCAGTTTGTACCGATGTTTGCTCGAGTCAATCGTATCGTTAAGTGTGAAGACTATGGTTTCTATGATCTGGTTATTGTTCTTACCGACCTTTCCGGCGCAAAAGAGATGGAACGATTGGAGCATTTAGCTCATCACGATGCTTTAACGGGGTTAGCCAATCGATCTAAGTTCCATTTAGAGTTGGAACAACTAGTACAACGCTCTGGATACTTGCGTGACGAATTTGCAGTTTTGTACCTCGATCTGGATGGATTTAAAGAAGTTAACGATACCTACGGTCATGATGCAGGTGATGAAGTTTTGAAAAAAGTTTCCGAGCGTCTAACATCTGCGACGAGACATAGTGATTTAATCGCAAGACTTTCTGGTGATGAATTTGTCATGTTGGTTAATCCCGCCAATCAAAAAGTGGTCACCCGAATAGCAGAACAGTTGCTCGAGAGCATATGTGCTCCAATTGAGTACAAAGGTCACTTACTCAAAGTTGGCGTTAGTATCGGCGTAAAATTAGTCGGCGTAAATGAGCGCGATGCTACTCGAGTTTTAAAAAGTGCGGATACGGCAATGTATCAAGCAAAGAAAGCCGGGAAAGGCCAAGCAATATTAATGGGATGCGAATTACAAGAGACAGTTTAAATCGTAACGTCAAAGCTTTAAACTAACTCAATTCGCGTCAGAAGGAATAATAAAATGAAAGTACTCGTTACGGGTGGTATGGGCTATATCGGTAGTCATACGTGTATTCAAATGATCGAAGCTGGCATGACGCCAGTGATTCTAGACAACCTGTACAACAGTAAATCTACGGTATTAGATCGAATTGAAAAGGTATGTGGTGTAAAGCCAACCTTCATTAAAGCCGATATCAGAGATAAATTGGCGATGGTAGAAGCACTAAAGTCGCACAATATTGAAGCTGTTATCCATTTTGCAGGTTTAAAGGCCGTCGGTGAGTCTGTAGCAAAACCTTTAGAGTATTACGACAACAACGTTAATGGCACTTTAGTATTGGTTGATGCAATGCGTGAAGCCGGAGTTAAATCGTTGGTATTTAGTTCATCAGCGACTGTATATGGTGATCCTGCATCTGTACCCATCACAGAGGACTTTCCAACTAGCGCAACTAACCCATATGGGCGCAGCAAATTAATGGTAGAAGAGTGTTTAACCGACTTCCAAAATGCGAACCCTGACTGGAGCATTACACTTCTTCGTTACTTTAACCCGGTAGGTTCACATCCAACAGGCGAGCTAGGTGAAGATCCTCAAGGTATTCCAAACAACTTAATGCCGTTTGTTTCTCAAGTTGCGGTAGGGCGCAGAGAGTTCCTTTCTGTGTTTGGTAGTGATTATCCGACCAAAGATGGCACAGGCGTACGTGATTATATTCATGTAATGGACTTATCCGATGGTCACGTTGCTGCATTAGAAAAAGTAGGTAGCAAAGCTGGCCTTCATATCTATAACCTCGGTACTGGTAACGGCTACAGTGTACTGGACATGGTGAAAGCATTTGAAGCCGCAAGTGGTAAAGATGTCCCATACCAACTTGTTGAGCGTCGTCCAGGTGATATTGCAGAGTGTTGGGCGGATCCATCAAAAGCGATGAATGAGTTAGGTTGGAAAGCAACTCGCTCTCTAGAAGAAATGACTGGCGATACATGGCGCTGGCAGTCTACTAACCCTCAAGGTTATCCAGATGCCTAATCTTTAATTTACATAATAGTAACAAAAAGGCGCGTGATTGCGTCTTTTTTGATCCAAATCGGAAAAAATCGTAAATTACTGGTTAAAAGGTAGCAAGTATATATAGAGCTGTTAAACTATGCCCGACTCTTAATTTGGGTTATAAATTTTCTCATAGCTATTGGGGTAGTTCATGGAACTCGGTCTGATCATCACTTTCATCATTGCAGCAGCAGTAATGGTGAAAAAAGAGATGGCAAAACAGTAAACTTTCATTTTTCATACTTTTCTTTACATTTTTGAAATGAAAGCCATAAAAAAAGCCAGCATTACGCTGGCTTTTGTGTTTTTAAGGTTTAGAACTCGTATTTAACACTAATGTTATAATTACGCTCAGCTTGCGTTTTGTCTCGACTTAACTCAGTCTTACCGCGAACATCGTTCCAAAGATGGTATTCTTCATTCGTTAGATTCATAACACCAGCACGAATGGTTATATCTTTCATTGGTTTGTAGTACGCCGTTAAGTCAACGACTGTCGCAGACGGCAAAGCAACTTGGTCTTTGATTCCGCCTTTATCACCATCAGAGTTGATATCACTGTTCGATTTCTTAGCCGTGTAGTTTACTTTTAGGCTTGTCCCCCAAAGTGCATTTGGTGAATCGTAATTTACAGCAGCTACGGCATTCCATGGGTTTACACTGTTCAAAGGATTACCATCACCATCTTCACCTTCTGTGTATGCTGCAACAAAGCGAGTTGTCACGCCTGATGGAAGACCAGCAATGGCATGCCAATCAAGACGGTTAGAGAGCTCAACCCCTTTAATGTTTGCTTCACTAATATTGATATTTGTGAATTCAGTTAAACCACCATTGTTTGATGACGTTTGCTCAATAAAGTCACTGTAATCACTGTAGTAGAACGCTACTTCAGTTGCAGACGCTGCAGTGTTATGACGGTAACCAAGTTCATAAGACAAACTCTTTTCAGATCCCAAATTTGGGTTAGGGCGGTTGGTATAGCCATGAGCCGGATTATCGTAAGTGTAGTAAAGCTCGTCGAACGATGGCGCTCGGAACCCTTGGCTCACTTGCGCGAAGATCGTGCCAGGTTGCGATACAGAGTAAGTCGCTCCTAAACGACCAGTTAATGCAGAGTCGCTAAACTTCTCGAATGACTCTTCAGAAGTATTTGAAGGATTAGTAGAGAAGTAATCGTAACGCACACCTGGAGTCAGAATTAGCTTGTCATTAAGAAGCGAAATTTCATCTTGCAAGAATAAACCTAAGCTTTCTTCTTTTGCATCCGGTGTGTAAACGTAAACAGTATCTGGCGTGCCAGGATCGGAATTAAACTCGCGATTGGTATTACTGATGTCACTATGTTTGTACGATATTCCGTAAACAATATAGTGATTTTGAATCTCTTTATCTAACTGAGTTTCGAATTCAAATTTGTCTTCAGTATATTCGTAATCTTTTTTCTGTTGGTTGTCACCACTAGGCGGTACGTAAGGTGGGTAACCAGGGCTGGCTTCGATAAAGCGATTAGAGACGCCGTTTTCTTCTTTAGCAATCCATGTAAGCTTGGACGTGATCGTATCCGAGATAGCTGCATCTGCAAACCAAATGTGCTTGAGCCCAATGCGATTTTGCTTGGTTGTGTCTTCAGCGTTGAAGTTTTTGTAACTTTTATGTGCGATCTCTGAGTCAGTCTCGTTGTAAATAACTTCTCCCAAGAACTCCAAGCGATGAGCGTCATTCAATTGAGATTGAAGTTTTACCAATAGATCGTTTTTGTAATAATCTTGGTTGTCCACAGAATAGTTATCGTAAGGCGCCTTAGAGAAATTTTGTAGCTCTGCACCATCACGGCGTGTAAAGGCTATAAGTGCTTCTGTATTACCGAAACGCTTTGCTAAAGCTACATGCTCACTAAAAGAGTTATCTTCCGATGAATAAGAGAGTTTAGCTTGACCACCAAAGTCTTTACCATCTTTGAGGAAATCCTTCGGATCTTTTGTTTCGAATGCGACAACACCGCCAATTGCATCACTACCATGGAGGCTAGAAGCTGCTCCTTTAACAATTTCGACACTCTTTAGCATATCGGGGTCGACAGTAACGGCACTAGAATTGATAAACGAATATGGTCCACCGCTGAATACACCTGGTTGAGATGCACCGTCTACTAAGATTTTAACTCGTTTACCTTCCATCCCGCGAATGTTAATACTTTGGACGCCTTGGCGTTGAGTGCCATTAACAGTAACACCTGGCGTATACTCGAATAGATCATTCAAGTCCTTTACCATGTTTTCTTCGATGTCTTTCTCTGATACAACAGCAACAGAAGCAGCAACAGTGTTTATGGTTTGGTTGGTACGGGTGGCCGACACAACGACTTCTTCAAACTTAGAAGCTTCTTCCGCATAAGCAGTATGGGAAAGGGCAACTAAAATGGAGGCTGACAAAATTGATTTTTTATACATTGGCTTCAATACCTTAGATCCATAATAGGTAACAACACGCGGATATTAATGGATCTAAATGGTAATTACTATCATTACCATTGTCATTTATTGGTTTGTATTGAATCTTCTTCTTTGGCTATGAGCATTCCTAGTCTTTAGTTATCAATGTGTTATATTATTTGTCGTTAGTTCTTGATAAGTTCATCCAAATACAACGAATGTGATGGATATCACATTAAGAGAGGCCGTGTGCAGAGTCCAATTACGTTAGAAGCACTCCATATTCTAGATGCTATTGATCGAAGAGGGAGTTTTGCTGCTGCTGCGAATGAGTTAGACAGAGCCCCGTCATCGCTGAGCTATCAAATCCAGAAACTCGAGCAAGATTTAGACATTATTATCTTCGATCGCTCTGGTCACAAAGCCCATTTTACTGAAGCAGGTAAGCTTATTCTTGAAAGAGGAAGAGCCATTTTACAAGCCAGTGAAAAGTTAGTGAACGATGCAACGTTATTGGCGAATGGTTGGGAACTGGATATTACCATTGCCTTTGATGGCATTATTCCTATATCCAATTTTTTCCCGATGGTTGATGCGCTGGCCGAGGTCAGCTCAACTCGAGTCAGGCTGCAAGAGGAGATTCTGGCTGGTAGCTGGGAGTCGTTGAATACGGGGAGAGCTGATTTACTGATTTGCCCATCACTGGATACGCTTCCTCAAGAAGTTAAGTCAGAAAAAATTGGTAAAATGAGTATGTATTGGGTAGCTTCCGCTGATCACTATGTTCACAAGCGTAGTGGTAAGTTTGATGAAGCAGCGCGAGAAAAGTATCGGATTATTGCTATTGCAGATACCGCACGTGAGCAACCAGCGCTCTCAATTAATATCATTCAAAAACAGCCTCGCTTGACCGTCACCAACTTTACGGCAAAAGTAGAAGCGCTCACTGCAGGTTTAGGTATTGGTACATTACCAAGCCAAATTGCGCAACCTCTTATTGATAGTGGTGTATTGAAACGAATCGAAGGCACTGAAGAACAGCCGATGGATATTATTTTGGCATGGCGCCGGAACACTATGGGTGAAGCAAAATCCTGGTGTATTCAGTACCTAAAAAAGAATTGGAAACTAAAGTAACAACGTAACTTTTACTTCTTAAATTCCCATTGATTATCGAATGTAAGAAGTAAAAGTCATCGCTAATGCTGAGCTTTTCAATTTAAAGGGAGCACCATATCTGCCGTACCGTCTGCAAACTGGACATCGATCTCAAACCCCAAGTTCTGAGCCAACATCAACATTCCTCTATTTGTTGGCATGGTCATTCCAGACATTTGCTTTGTGCCTTTAACTTTGCAATAGCTGATTATTTTCTGCATCAGCACTTTGCCTAAACCTTTTCCTTTCAAATCTGAACGAACCAAAATAGCAAACTCAGCGTCACTATTGTCTGGTGTAATCAATGCGCGGGCTACCCCTATGATAGACGGTCCGTCAGTATTAAACGCTACCGCAACAAACGCCATTTCGCGGTCGTAGTCGATTTGAGTAAAGTTTGCCAAAGCCTCATGGTTGAACTCTCCAACTTCAGAAAAGAAACGTTTATAGAGATCTTCTTTCGATACGCTATTAATGAATTGAGCATGCAGCGGTTCATCCTCAGGCAAGATAGGGCGAAGCAGGATAGGTTGGCCATCTCGAAGCGTTACAGTTTCGACAAACTCTGCCGGGAAAGGGCGAATCGCTAGCCGTTTTTGGGCGTCTCCTTCGTATTTACACAGTGTGACATCTGCATCAAGGATAGTTAAATCGCTTCCGGACACCAGCACTGGATGGATATCCAGCCTTTGTATTTCTGGTAACTCAACTGCCATTTGGGAGATACGAACCAAGAACTTCGACAACTCAGTAATATCGAGCGCATCTTTGTGTTTCTGCAGGCGAATCTTTCCAGACTTTAGGGCAACAACGACAAGGTAGCGCGCAAGCGTCATGTTCAAAGGAGGAAGTGCAGCGACGGCATCTTGGGCGATATTCCACTCAGAGCCGCCTTGACCAAGCAAGATCACTGGTCCAAAGACTTTATCTACTGCAATACTAATCCGTAGCTCTTCAGCGCTGCCGAGCTTTGCCATCCCTTGTACCAACAGCCCATGTACATTGGCGGAAGGGTAGCTGAGCTTTACGGTATCTAAAATGGATAGCGCTGCGTTGGAAACTTCTCGACTGTTTCTTAAATTTAGAGCGACACCGTGAACATCAGATTTATGAGGAATGTCTGGAGAACGCAATTTAACCGCAACAGGATATCCAATATTTTCTGCCATATGAACGGCTTCAATGTCGTCAGATGCAATCCACGTCGGCAAAACGTTAAACCCGAACAGCTTAAATAATGGGCTAGTTTGATGCGTATCTAAGGTGACTGTGTTTTTATCCAGTAGTCGTTCGTTTACCCATTCTTTTGCTGAACTCACACTTCCTGAATGTAATGGCTCTGCCGTCGTTGGCGTTTCCATTAGTTGTTTCTGGTTTCGTCTGTATTCGACCAAGTGCATGTATGCTACAACCGCACTTTCAGGTGTTCTATAGGTTGGAATGCCTGCTTGAGTAAAGGCCAGTCGCGCTTCTCTCGACGTTTGTTCTCCTGACCAGTTGGTCAAGATATTAAAATGCTTATGCCGAGGGTGAGATTTGATGGCATTAATAACGACTTGAGCAGTTTCAAGAGGATCAGAAACAGCAGAAGGACTATGCATAATCAATATCGCATCTGCACAGTCGTTATTCATCAGTGCGTTAATGGTATCAATATAGCGTTTTTGGGTTGCGTCACCAGACAGATCAATTGGATTTCGAGCACGCCAGTTGGATGGAAGTACTGCTTGTAATTGCTCAATGGAAGCGTCATCAAGCGTTGCGAGTTGGCCACCACGTTCAATCAAAGTATCAACGGACATAACAGCAGGGCCGCCGCCATTGGTGATGATCGCTAAACGCTCTCCACGAAGTGGCACAGAATGCGTGAGTGTTTCTACCGCGGCAAAAAGCTCATGCGTATTGCTGACTCGTAACATACCAGTTCTGCGAATAGCAGAATCGTAAATTACGTCAAGTGTATCTCCGTCTTGCTGCTCAAAAGTATTCATCTCTTTAGAGCGGCCCGCTTTTAGCACCAATATACGTCGGTTACGTGAAGCGGCGCGCGCAGCAGACATAAATCGGCGAGCGTCTTGGATATTATCAACATAAAGCAGAATAGCTTCAGTGTTTCCATCCATACTCAAATAGTCGAGCAAATCTGCAAAATCGATATCTTGTCCGCGCCCAATCGAAATGAACGAAGAAAAACCAATGTTCTTATCATTTGCCCAGTCTAAAACCGTGGTACAAACCGCCGCGGATTGTGAGATGAAAGCAATTTTTCCG
Organism: Vibrio sp. Vb1574; assembly: GCF_033338675.1. Taxonomy (NCBI): domain Bacteria; kingdom Pseudomonadati; phylum Pseudomonadota; class Gammaproteobacteria; order Vibrionales; family Vibrionaceae; genus Vibrio; species Vibrio sp. Vb1574. The sequence goes on along the minus strand of NZ_JAWOTC010000002.1, from coordinate 277,873 downwards.
GGTTTAGCTGCAACAGGGGAAAACGTGCAGTTAAAATTGTGCCAAGGAAGGATGATACCTAAGCTGTTTGGGCCTAAGACTCGAATGTTCAATGATGAGATATCTAAAGGATTAGGGTCATCAGAGATAACAATCGCAAACGGTGTGCCTCTCTCATCTAGCTCTTTAAGCAATTGCTCGTTACGTGAAACGTTCGTACACAAAATTGCAATATCTGGCGTATAGGGCAGGGAAGCTACATCAGGGTAAGCGATCACGCCAGATACGGCTTTATATCGCGGCGTTACTGGCATAATCGCGCCACCAAATCCACTTTGTAGAAGGTTGCGCATCACAACATGTCCTGCTCGCAATGCTTTTTGAGATGCCCCAATAACGGCCACAGAGTTGGGTTTAAAGAGTTTATGTAGTTTATTCATGCTGACTCCTGGCCGTTTGTAAGTCACGTTGGCTTCTCGGTTTCATATCAATCATAAACGAATAATTTATTGATAAAACATCTTCAGACCAGACATTGCAGAAAATGTGTACGATGCTTATGGAGTTTGTGTTATTCATCACATCAAAATCACAGATTATTGTATTTGATGCTTGATAAACGGCCCTGCTATCGGCATGATTTATCGTAATATTTATCCAGAGCATTTGTTACTTCATGAAAAAAATCGCAATCATCGGCTTGTCAGTTCTGCTTTCTGCTTGTGCATCTGAAACTTACATCACGGATGTGACCTCAGAAAGTTACCGAGAGGACTACAAATCAGATCGTATCTCTAAACCAATTATGGCGTCTGAAAACGCTGTAGTAGAAAAAGACGTACAACCAACTGTTGTGAAAATGACGGCAAAGCCTGAAGAAAAGAAAGTAGTCAAGCTAACGCCAAAAGAGCAGGCGAAGCCAGTTAAGATCGTACCACCAAGTAAAAAGCAAGCTGGCATTCAACGATTCGGCTATACCATTCAAGTCGCAGCTGTGGGTAGCCAAGCTAAAGTCGATCAGTTTGCAAATAAGCTGCCACAGAACGGTCAGCCAATTTGGGAAAACTACAAAGTTGTAAACGGTACTAAGTGGTTCTCAGTTTTATACGGAGACTACGCAACAAGCGCAGAAGCCAAGCAAGCGATTTCGACTTTGCCAGCGCAATTTCAGCAGTTAAGACCATTTGTTAAAAGCATTGATGCAATCAAAAACTCAGCTTACCCAACGCTTAACAAATTAAATTCGCACATCAAATAAGGGAGCGAATAGCTCCCTTATTTATTTGCTCAAATCCTATTCGAACAACATTCCTCACATTAAAATTACTGTACGTCACACTTCAAAGGTTTATCATAATAAATAGTATCTTTTGTAGGTCACGGAAAGATGGATTCATGATTAAAAATATTCTTTTACTATGCGGCGGTGGCTCTTCTGAGCACGAGATTTCATTATTGTCTGCAAACTTTGTCGAACAACAACTAAATCTTATTGAAGACGTTCACGTTACACGCGTAGAAATTAAAAACGAAGGTTGGATGACCAACCAAGGTGAGTTGGTTTACTTGGATCTCAATACCAAGCAGTTGTGCTCAAGTGAATCTAATCAAACCATTGATTTCATCGTGCCTTGTATACATGGTTTTCCTGGCGAAACAGGCGACATTCAATCTCTGTTTGAAATCGCAGGTATTCCTTATCTTGGCTGCGGGCCAGAAGCGAGTAGCAATAGTTTCAATAAAATCACATCTAAGCTTTGGTACGACGCTATTGGCATACCCAATACGCCATACTTATTCTTAACGCGAAACGATGAAGAAGCTCACGTTCAAGCTCATAAAGCCTTTGAAAAGTGGGGAAAAGTTTTTGTTAAAGCCGCTCGCCAAGGTTCTTCCGTTGGCTGTTACAGTGTCACAGAAAAAGACAAGCTTTCTAATGCAGTAAATGATGCTTTTGGGTTTTCTGACCAAGTGTTGGTTGAGAAAGCAGTAAAACCTCGAGAACTTGAAGTTGCTGCATATGAGATGAATGGCCAACTACATATCACTAAGCCAGGCGAGGTCATCGCGCCTGATGGTGCTTTTTACTCGTACGATGAAAAGTACAGCAGTTCAAGTCACTCGCTCACAGAAGTTGAGGCGAAGAATCTAACTCAAATACAATTAGATTCCATCCAACACGCGTCAGAGACGGTGTTTAAACAAATGAATCTTCGTCATTTATCTCGTATCGACTTTTTCCTAACGGAAGATGATGAGATTTACTTAAACGAAGTAAACACATTTCCAGGAATGACTCCGATCTCAATGTTCCCTAAAATGCTTCAAAACAACGGGCACAAATTTCATGAGTTCTTGGAAGATTGTATAAACAGTGCAAAGTGATTAACGTTATCGAGACGCGTTTTATGATACAAGTTGTTTTCTAGAGCAAGGATTATTCAAGCCGTATTTGAATATTGCTCAGTAGCAATTATGATTATATCAACGCATTAAACAGATGACTCAGTGGTATGGCGATTTCAAATTATAGAGGTTTTAACCTGCAGTCAGTCGGATCAGATGGCAGTGTTTGGAAGGTTAAAATCAAGAACCACGTTTTACAGGGCAGTTTGACGGCGGTAAAGAAAAGCATTGATTGGTGGTGTGACACCGCATCGATTATTGATCCCAAAGAGTTTGCTTCACTCGGACAAAGAGTGCAGCAAACTGGTGTTGCAAAATCAGAGGTCTTTAACGGCTATACTATTCAAAACGATACAGGCCAACCTAACTCTTGGTACTGTATGTTTAATGGTAAACTGATTAAGGGCAGTAAAGCCGCTATTCAACGCCATATCGAAGCTTATTTGGTTGCAAAGCAAAAAGCGATGCAAGCTCAACAACAAAAGAAACAATAGAATGACTCTGGTATATTCAACAGAAACCGGTCGAATTAAACCGGAAGAAGAAAAAGTATCTCGCCCTAAAGGCGATGGTGTTGTTCGGATTCAGCGCCAAACGAAAGGCCGTAAAGGTAAAGGCGTATGCATTGTTACAGGTTTAGACTTGGATGATGCACCTTTAAAGTTATTAGCGGCAGAACTCAAAAAAGTCTGTGGCTGTGGTGGCTCTGTAAAAGATGGCAATATCGAGATTCAAGGTGATGCTAGAGACAAGATCAAGGCACATCTTGAAAAGAAAGGCATGACAGTTAAATTAGCCGGTGGCTAATTTAATATTTCCAGTAAACAAAAATGGCGTCTAAAGAAATAGACGCCATTTTTTATAAGTTGCTAATTGAAGAGCAAGCAATCGTAGATTGATAGATCGATATTAGCTATTTTATGGTAAATAACCATTATGTTTAATGCTCACAGTAAGGCCCTTAAATTTAAAATCTGCAGGGGAATAGGAGCATACTCAGACAACATTTAGCGTACGGCGATATGCAATTTAACATAATATACATAATGCGAACTTAAAGGTTAGAAGAATCGATTTTGCAGATTTGCTCGACTATTTGAGTATGGATGGAAACACTGAAGCTATTCTGCTTTATTTAGCATTGGTGAAGTCAGTTTAGTTACACCGTATTTGGCTGTTGCTGCTTTGCAAGCCTCATCAGCTGTCTTGTATGGACCGTGAACTTCGATTTCACCACAGCGACAACTTGATAATAACCAGTCATCAACTTTAAAACCGTGTGGCTGATTAAGTTCCTTCATTGTATCTTGGGTTACGTTTAACACTGTACACGTTGGTTCTGCATCTTGCTCATTCAACATGAGTCAACATGGACACGCATTTGCTTAACCCAAACGTGTAAGTACTACATTACTTTTATAGGAACAAGGAATCTAACAGATGTAAACTCTCTACTTTTCAATCTATACCTAGATCTTTCTTCATATGTTCACTCAACTCGTTAGTGGTTCTTACATTAATCTTATGTTTGCAATGATGGATTCTCAACTCTTCACCAAATAATTTTACTAGTGATTTGGTATACAAAGTATTAATATTATTTATTATTCTATACAATGTATCTTTCTGATAAACAGATCTTTTCGAATTTTGTATTGCAGTCTTCATATTTAAATATCCTCACACGTTTAACTTTATAATTTAAAGATTCAATTTCAACTTTTATTATTACTTTTTTCGATATGGAATGAGTCATTATCAATGATGCACAATCAAGAATTAAGTCACCCGAATCCAACTTAGTAATTTCACGAGAAAATTTTTTATTTTTAAATCTTTAATTTCTATATTTAATCCGATTGAGTTAATTTCTTCAGGATATCGGTTTAACTTAATATCCAATATGGTTTTATTAAGATAGTAGCCAGCCTTTATTTCATGGCAGCTTTTAAATATCATTGTCCCCCTCCGATGAAGCAAGTTATACTTTCCCACCAGTTAAAAGACAACGTGACTCAGAGTTGCAAAAAGGTAACAATCATGGAATTGATGAACAATGAGTTGATCTGCTTTGCAGCCATTTGTAAACACCTCTCTCTTACAGAGGCATCAAAAGAACTTGGAAAGTCTAAAGCTCAAGTGAGCAGGCAGCTAGCAGCATTAGAAAAACAACTTGGTGTAACACTCGTCCACAGGACAACAAGGAAACTCGTTTTAACTGATCATGGCGAAAGCATTAGAGAGCTTGCTATCAAGACGTTAGAGAGTTTGCACGAGTTAAATTACAGAGCTAGCTCGTTGAGTGAATGCATTGATGGAAAGTTTAAAATCACAATGCCCAACTCTATAGCCTCTTCTATTTTTGGTTCTGTTCTTAAAGACTTACAAGAACGATATCCAAAAGTTGATTTTGAAATATCATCAAGTAACAATGTAGAAAATTTATTAGAAAGCAATGTAGATTTAGCGATTAGGCTTAATAATGTTATTGATGACACTCTTATTGCACATAAAATTGGTGATTATAGTGATATTTTGATATCTAGGGTAAGTAATGCCAACCACAAAACACTATTAATCTACAAACATCATTCGAATAAGGAATCAATTAAAAGTCAATATACTGATGTTATCGAAGTTGATAACACCTCTATTTTAATAAACTTTGTTTCTGAGGGAGTTGGGGTTGGTGTCATTCCAAACTATCTTGTTAAAAGTAACTATATAGACAAAAACATCCGAATATCGCAAACTTTTGATATAGAACGTTCCATGTATATTGCCTACCCTTATCAAAACCCTTTGCCAAGAAAGCTAGCCGAGATATCTACTTTTATTAGGTCTGAGTTATCACAAGTATTGAAGAGTGAGTCATTTTAGGGCGGTTGTTCAGATTTAGAATTTTGCGTTGTCTACTCAACTAGGCCTAACGCTAATCTTTGTAACATATTGTTTCAGCGGTATTTATTAACCCCCCATCTTTATGCTTGCTATCACAATGTGAGATGCTCTGCCGTCTTGTTATCAAGGTTTTGCGTGGAATAAATCACGTGGGGTAAACGATAGATTGACTTACATTAAAATTTTCATCAAAAGCAACTTTATATAAAATTGATTTCATACCAATCTATGTGTATCTTCTACCCATATCCCCACAATAACCAAGGAGAATGCCATGGATAAGCTACTCGCGTCTGCATTAGAAATTAAGCAGCGAACTATGGTGACTGGCTTTTTTGCTAGAAATGGATTCAAAATCGCTATGACCGATTTTGATGATGTCACTTTTGAGCGAGAAGGCGTGCAAGTTAACGTACATTTTGATCTGAAGTCAAACGCGGAGTCTGCATCTGTTTTATCTCATGAGGTATCAATCATTCCTGGCTAAAAACTTTTATTCTCACCGATATACCAAGCCGAACGTTTATGTTCGGCTTTTTAGTGACAAAAAATGATGAGTGCGAACAAGAGTTGTCGATCACTCATCTAAATAGACGATTAATAAATCAGCTTCAACCTCGTTCACAACCTTTGGTATCGATGAAAAAAAGCGACTCAATAAGTTGTGATGATGGCCACAGACAACTAAATCTATCCCCTCTTTTTTGACGATTCCCGATAGTTTTATATGAAGATCGCCGATTACTACCATGGTCTCGTTTACTGGGTATAAGCATTTATCAGCGAGCTCTTGCAGCCTTCTTTCCAATTCTTGCTCTTCCTTCGCTTCCATGACTATCCGATCAACATCTACGTAAACAAATGAGAGTTTGCTGCTTGAGTTATCTGCTTGCATTATTGCTTTTTCGATAACGGCTTGGCTAGATTTAGATAAGTCGACAGCAACCAAAACGTGCTTGTAACCCATCACTCCTCCCTTGGTTAGTTTTTGTTCTCATATTAAGTCTAGTCCACATAGAGCGAACACAATATCAAAACTACTGCTACATGATAGTTAAAGGAGTTTAGTGTAAAACAGGCAAATAGTTTTCATTGCAACCTTGTTGCTTCCTCTCATCCAAAGATCAACGATGTTTTTCCAATTTCTTCTCTAATTATCGGACAGACTATTTAACAGGAAGGATGCCAGGAAACATTACGTTGTAACACACGTTACTGCTCTTGATTTCTACTACTCTTGAGGTTTCATATTACCCACTTCAACGTCGCCTAGTTTAGTAAAACTACTTTAGATTAAGCATGCTCAATATGTAACGCTCCGCTCAAATCCAGGAGACGTATTTCGGCTAAAAAAAGCAGCTCAATAAGATGAACTTCGATTCATCTATCACATATGTCTGCGAGTGCTTACTGTTCTTATATCGCTTATTTAATAACTCTAGTTTAATTACCACTATAAGTTACGGTGTATCTTTTTTATTTTTTCAGCATAATCCTCTGCCTGAGAACGAAGTCCTTTCGCGCTTTGTAATTAAATTACAAGATCAATCAAGACCAATATAGTTGGCAGATTAAAAGTCCGAGGTAAATAATTGATAATATGGAGTTTAATTTATGAGTTCTTTAAAAGATGCCTAATTACCTGTGCTACGAAAACTAAGGTTAACACGATTAGGTAAAATTTTACTAACTCGCTATTTAGTCTTAAAGGCAATTGAACAAGATTAAAATCATATAGGTTTAGTAAATTGTAGTTACAGCGTAACTAGGGTGGTGTTTGGGAATGTAAAGGAATTGAAAATAGAAAGGCAAAAAAAACAGGGCGTATGCCCTGTCCATGAATTGATTAGTTTTGTTGCTGTTGTTTTTCTGCGTACTCAGAACGAATCCGTTCGGCAACAATTTTGATAGCTTCTGCAGTACTTGTGCCCTTCGCCATCAATTCTTGAATTCTCTCTACAGCTTGTTGTTGCTCTTGGTGAGATAGAGGGGGTAAATCGTCAAACATAAAAAGCTCCTCATTTTGAGGAGCTGACTATAACGATTCAATTAATAGGTAGCAAGGAAATTAATGGATGCACCCATAGCGTTCTCGTTTGTGTACTGAGCTGCGATATCCAATTCGAACAACTTAAGTGGAGACAACCCGATACCAGCAGTAATGGTTCCTTCGTCCTTACTTCGAGCTAAGTTCTTCATATACCCTGCTCGTAATGCCATTTGACGCAAAATATCAAATTCAATACCAGCTCGAATCATTTGCGTATTATCATCAAAGGATGAAAAACGTTTTTCTTCGTTAAGATCGTAGTCAACACTCATCGTAAAGTAATCGGCAACAATCCCTGCCCCAACGGTGTATACAGGACGCATGCTATATTCGTATGATTTTATCGTATCGCTGCCATATTGGAATGATTTTGTTTTAACGTCTCTTCCGATCAAATTTTTCGCTGAAATACCGAGACGATATGGGCCAAAGAACCAAAGTGCGCCTGCGTCTAAGTTAAACATCGTTTCCGCGGTCTCATTTTCACGTAAGTCTTTAGTATCAAAATTCTGAAAACTCGTGGCGTATGAGTATGTGTATATACGCTGAAGTTTAGGAGTAACACCAAAAGAAAGGTGTTGGTTCATGAAATTAGTGTATTTAGCAAGTGAAATACCAGCTTCAGCCACGCCAATAGAAACACCTTGTACATAGCTATCATCTAATGGATTAGTACCTGAGGTATCAACATTTGGTTGTACGAATGATTCAGTGTATAGCTTACCGTATGCAGTTGCAGATAAGAATTTGTTGGGGATACCAATGGCAACGACACCACCAAGATCAAAGTCTGTCTTTTTCCCATCGATAGCATCCATCGATTTTTTGATTTCATCGACGTCTGTCAATTTGCTGATGCGTTCGATTTCATCAACTAGATCATATTGATCATCGTAGCTGCCACCAAAACTTGGCACGATCATTCCTGCATCGTCATTTCGGCGATAAATCGCAGTAAGAGCGGGGTTGAAAAAAGGCGCAGTTAGATAAGTTGCTGATACGGTACCAACGCCCCCCATTGCATCACTACGAGCCTCTATCGCATAAGTAGCAGCAGAAGCAGCATTAGCGAAAAGAATAGTAGCAACAGAAGTGGCAAGAATTTTATATTTGTTTTTCATACTACACTTATGATTTTAGTTCGTCCTGAACCTTTATCGGCACAAGTAGTATTTCTTTAACTATTCTTCCTGGGAAAGATCATAGGTTCGGCTAATAGTTTGAGCCTGCTCAACAATTATATCGCCCTGCCAACGGCGACTATTGATACTTACCGCCAATACGTATCTATCGTTTGGGACAGCCGCTAGCTCCAATGAATTTGGATAGTTAGACTCGTAAGTCTTTTTCCACATTTGCTCGTACTGGCCATCAATGTAGTCATACAAACCGACTTCAAGTTGCGGTAATGGACAATGGGGATTACGAAGTGCGCTCTTTTCTACTTTCCAATTCTCTTTAGATGTCCAACGAACATATTGAGAAGAGTTTGAATCTCCAAGTATTACCCAAGTTCGATACTCTTGTTTATCAGTAGAAACAACGGTTAAGTGATATAAACCAGCTTCAAGTTTACCTGTTAAGTTATAGCGTTTCGAGTAGCTACGCTCGTTGGCAAGTTCTGTCCCGCTCGGCTGTTGTTCATAGCTGAATGAACTGTCCGCGGATATAGAATCATCCACCCATCGATTAAATGAAATATTTTCGATGTCAGTTGTAGCTCTTAGCTTGATTACCAATCTAAATGTATCTCGCCCAGGGCTTTGAATAGTCTGACGAATAACGTTCACACCACTTATCCAATCAGGCAGCGTTACACCAGTGAGAGCCTTGCCACAGTTTTTAGATAATGACTGACCAAGAAGATCATTAAGGTGAGGAGTCAAATCTTTACTTGGTTCCGTTTGCCAGAGTTCAACAAGAGAGTTGAACATACCCGCAAGATCATCTTCAAGTAAGTGTTGATGTGCCTGTGTTAAAGGCGTGTTAGTTTGAAACCAGTCCATTGCATGGACTGGTTTCACTAACGCTAATGAGAGAACTACAGGGAGTAGTATTTTCATTACGACTTATGCTTTCATCTTGTAGCCAACACCACGAAGTGTTTCAATTTCCAGTCCTGGCAGTTTTTGACGAAGCTGTAGTACATGTGTATCAACCGTACGTGTTGTCGGGAAGTGATTGTAACCCCAAACGTGGTCAAGTAGCTCATCACGAGTAAACACGCGACCTAAGTTTGACGCCAAAAAAAGCAGCAAATCAAACTCTGTTCGAGTAAGCGTAATTAGCTCGTCTTTATAAGTCACTTCACGAGTCGAGCGGTCAATCTCTAAGTCTTTTGTAATCACTTTATCAGCGTTGCTTTGTTCTGCTGAATCCGGTGCTCGTAGCTGTGCACGGATTCTCGCAAAAAGCTCCGCCTCAGCAAAAGGCTTTGTTAAGTAGTCGTTCGCGCCGGAATCAAGGCCTGCAACTTTATCTTTTACGGTAACAAGTGCCGTTAACAAGATAACTGGTACGTCTTTAATCTGTTTCCATTCTGGGAGACATTGTACAGAGTCACCATCTGGGAGTTGGCGATCGAGAATTACCAAGTCAGCTTTTTTCCATTGTGGCTCTACGTCTGCAATACGCTCCACATGTAAACACTCATATCCTGCTTGTTCCAGGCTTACTAACAGGCCGTCAGCCAAGTTTTTATCGTCCTCAACGAGAAGCAGTGTCTGTTTCACAAGGTATCTCCAATATAAAAGTTGTAGGTGGTCCCATTAAGGACATTTTTCCGCCCATGCGGCCTACCATAGATTCAACGATTGTTAATCCAAGTCCTAACCCGCTCTTACTTACGAACGGTTTCTTCAAATTTGCCCAATCTTTAGCCGTTAGGCCTCCTGCATCTCGGACTTGGAATACTATTTTTTCTTCACTAGTTGAGACATCCAATTCAACCGGTGCGACACCGTACTTAAGCGCATTACGAAGCAAGTTATCGATACAAGTTCCTAACCAGTACACATTAACTTTAGCAGCCACATCTTCATTGATGTTAAAAAGCACGGCACTATCAAATTCTTCTTCGATCTTAAATTCTAACCAATCTGCAACGGATGGTACCCAGTCTGTTGCAAGCATTTGGTTATCAGATTGCAAATAATCTTTACTTGCTTCTGCCAATTGACGCAGGCGGCGCGTATCTTCACACAATCTGCGGAATTCGTCATACACACTTTCAGGCAAATGCTCGAACTCTCGACGAAAGCCTTCAACCGTTAGTGACAGAGATGCAATCGGTGTTCTGAGCTCATGCGTTAAAATTTGCAACACGAGCATTCTACTACGTAGTTCTTCTCGCTTGCTATTCCAACGGTACACCGCCCAACCAATCACCAAAAGAATATTGGCGATTACCAGTATGATCATACTGATCCGCAAAACTTGCGAGTGATCTTCTACATCCCAACAAATATTGCCTCGTTTAACAAAGCAACTTTTGCTTTGAGAGGCTAGAGCGTATGACAGACCCGCATTCGCTACGTTCTCTTGCCAGATATCTTTCTCGAAAACAAAGTAACGGTCACCACGTCTTAGCCAAAGTTCGTTACCTTCAATAAACATGCTCGCGCCTGCAATCAAAGCATTAATGGCGTCGTCATCCATGTTTTTCAAGCTTTCTAGCAACTCATCCCCTTCCTCGTTATCACGCTCTTTTATATGCATGTACTGAGATAGTTTGGGTTTGAGTTCTGGATACTTATCCACATAACGTGCCGCGTACGTCCCACCACCAGGGTGAATGAGACCACTACGCGAGAACCAACGAGGTGTCAGCTGCGTCCCTTTACAAATCGCTCTTGTAAATACTAAAGGCTCAGTAATTAAAGGACTTAATGGTAATTTGCCACGACAAGTATTCGCCAAGCTGTAAAGCTGTTGGATATCTTTTAACGGATAGTCAGACGTTTGCGGCAGAAGCGAATCTGGCGCAAGTAACTTGGTAGGATAATTTGATTGCAGAATACGAATATCGTACGACTTAAGAGCTACTTCATAGTTAAATAGCTCTGTAAACGTATCTATTCTTTCTGGTAGTGAATCGGAAAATGCAGGTGCCGAAAAAAGCGGCAATACAGTTGCAAAACCGAGCAAAAACTTTTTAATCAAACTGTTACCGTCACTTGTTACATTAGCCAAAACTATACATCAATCTACAAGCAATTGACATCTGCTAACAGAAGGATTTGCATTACTATAACATTGAAACGGAACAAAAAAGGGCCAGCGATTGCTGACCCTGTATAGTTTTAAATCAAGAATGGTTAAAGTGCTTTAAAAATAGACTCAACACTTTCTTTCGCATCACCAAATAGCATTGATGTATTTTCTTTGAAGAACAGTGGGTTCTGTACTCCTGCGTAACCAGTATTCATTGAGCGCTTGAATACCACTACGTTTTTCGCGTTCCATACCTCCAATACGGGCATACCAGCGATTGGGCTGTTCGGATCTTCCAGTGCGGCTGGGTTGACCGTATCGTTAGCACCGATAACCAATACGGTATCGGTTTCTGCAAAGTCATCATTGATTTCATCCATTTCAAGAACGATATCATACGGTACTTTTGCTTCAGCGAGTAACACATTCATATGCCCCGGTAGACGACCCGCTACTGGGTGAATCCCAAAGCGAACTTCAATACCTTGTGAACGAAGTACATCAGTAATTTCATGAACAGGGTATTGTGCCTGAGCTACTGCCATGCCATATCCTGGAGTGATGATTACTGATTTTGAGTTCTTCAACATCTCTGCAACTTCTTCAGCCGTTGTTTCACGATATTCGCCCTGCTCTTCGTCACCTGAAATCACTATCTCTTGACCAAAACCACCGGCAATAACACTGATAAACGAACGGTTCATTGCTTTACACATGATGTAAGAAAGAATCGCACCTGATGAACCTACCAAAGCACCTGTTACTATCAATAGATCATTTGCGAGCATGAAACCTGCTGCCGCTGCTGCCCAACCTGAGTATGAGTTCAACATAGAGACAACAACTGGCATATCAGCACCACCGATTGAAGCGACTAAATGGTAGCCGAATGCGAACGCGATCAAAGTCATCACAATAAGAGCGAACATGCTGCCATCTGCTTTTACGAAGTAGATCATAAGAAGCGTAGAAATAACAACCGCTGCGAGGTTCATTTTGTGCTTATGAGGCAGGTTAAGTGGCGACGAAGAAATCACACCACGCAGCTTACCAAATGCGACAATTGAACCGGTGAAAGTTACGGCACCGATGAACACACCCAAGAATACTTCTACAAGGTGGATAACATGCTCAGCATGTGTTGCTGCTTCTGGCGCATCTAGGTAACTGTTGTAGCCAACTAAAACCGCAGCTAAACCTACAAAGCTGTGTAGAATCGCAACCAGTTCTGGCATCTCGGTCATTTCTACTTTCTTCGCATAGAAAATACCGATCGCACCACCTATCGCCATCGCGATAATGATCCAACCAAAACCTTGCGCATCTGGGCTAAAGATCGTCGCTATCAGCGCGATCGTCATACCAGCGATACCGTAGTAGTTACCATTACGAGCAGACTCTTGCTTTGAAAGTCCCGCCAAACTCATGATGAAAAATAATGCAGCAACAATGTAAGCTGCTTGTACTAATCCTGCAGACATTGTGACTCCTATTTATCTTTGCGGAACATTTCAAGCATACGCTTGGTGACGGTGAAACCACCGAAGATATTGATACTCGCGATCAATACGGCAATAAAAGATAGGAATGAAACGACGCCATTACCTTGTCCAATTTGCAGTAATGCACCAACGACAATAATGCCAGAGATAGCATTCGTTACTGACATTAGTGGAGTATGAAGTGCATGGGTAACATTCCATACTACGTAGTATCCGACAACACACGCTAGAACAAATACAGTAAAGTGAGAAAGAAACGCTGCCGGAGCAACCGATGCTACCCATGCAAAGGCTCCAACAGCCGCTGCCACACCAATAATTTTCTTCGTTGGAGACGTAGGTTCTTCTACTTTAGGCTCTGGCTTCACAGGCTGTTCTTGTTTCACTTGCGGCTGAGCTGAAACCTGAATTGGTGGCGCTGGCCAAGTAACTTCACCTTCTTTCACCACGGTAACGCCACGGATAACAACATCTTCAAAATCAATATTGATGTTGCCATCTTTCTCTTTACACAGCAGTTTTAGAAGGTTAACAAGGTTTGTCGCGTAAAGCTGAGAAGATTGTGTTGGCAAACGACCAACCATGTCAGTGTAACCAACAATTTTTACGCCGTTATCCGTCATGATAACTTGGTCTTTCACTGTATATTCACAGTTACCGCCATTAGCAGCTGCCAAGTCGACAATTACACTGCCCGCTTTCATGCTGTCGACCATTTCTTTGGTGATCAACTTCGGCGCAGGTTTACCAGGGATGAGCGCGGTCGTAATAATGATATCAACATCTTTAGCTTGCTCTGCGTATAACTCTGCCGCTTTTTTGTTGAAGTCATCAGACATTTCTTTTGCGTAGCCATCCCCAGAGCCTGACTCTTCTTGAAAGTCAACGGTCAGGAACTCAGCGCCCATCGATTCAACTTGCTCTTTTACTTCTGGGCGAACGTCAAACGCACGGACAATAGCACCTAAGCTACCTGCAGCACCGATAGCCGCCAAGCCAGCGACGCCAGCACCCGCAACCAATACTTTCGCTGGAGGTACTTTACCGGCAGCCGTAATTTGACCTGTAAAGAAACGACCAAACTCATGAGCTGCCTCAACCACTGCACGATAACCAGCGATATTAGCCATCGAAGATAGCGCGTCTAAGGCTTGTGCACGTGAGATACGAGGAACGGAATCCATGGCAAGAACGTTAATGTTCTTACTTGAAAGTTGTTCCATCAACTCAGCATTTTGAGCCGGCCAAATAAAGCTAACCAGTGTTGTTCCATCTTGCAGTAACGCAATTTCGTCAATGCCTTGCTCATCATCCACAATTGGCGCATTAACTTTTAAAATAAGGCCAGATGCCCAAACTTCTTCACTAGAAACGATTTTCGCACCAGCTGCTTCATAAGCGGCATCATCGAAACTCGCTAGCACCCCCGCTTGGGATTCAATCGCGACATCGAATCCCAATTTTATTAACTGCTCAACCGACTTCGGCGATGCAGCCACTCGCGATTCACCCGCGAGTATCTCTTTAGGTACACCGATTTGCAAAACGCATACTCCTTGTATACATATCAATAAATTAGTCCCAAAACAGAGCGTCGCTCTACTCTAATTCTTTTTTATTTCTATCTGTTTACCACGCAAGACAATTGCAAACGAAAGATGATGTTTGGGGACACCCATTTGCACAATAACACCTTGACTAACAGCCCTGTTATTATTCTGTTTGTATCGAACGCGTCTCATTACTTCAAGTGTTTTGTAATTTAAATACTAAATTTCATTACATATAACGCTAAGTAATGAATGATTGTCGCTCTGTGCACGAAAAATAACAACGCAACACCGTACTAGACTGAGGTCTAACCAGGTAACGATTAAATACTGACTTAACAGAGATTTAAGCGTTAAAAAGAAAGAGCCACTAGCATATACACTAATGGCTCTTTTTAAGATGACTGGAATCAAATTGCAGTAAATTGCTAGTCGAAGATTTTATCGCCCATTTGATCAATAAACATTTGAGATTTCTTCAACATAAGGTCATTGGCATCTTGCTCTGAGCCAAGCAAATCGGAGCGAATAAACCGATGTGTTTTCACTTCATCATTGTCATGCTTTTCTATTCGACCAGCGATGCGATATTGTCCGCCCTCTGAAAGGCTCTCTGGGTAAATAAGGAAACCTTTATATTCAACTGGTTCGATATTTTTGGCTTCAACCGTTTTCTCACTACCACCAAACAAACGCGAAAAAAATCCCACGATTCCTCCTTGGGTCAGCTCACTAGTCAACTGAGCGACTCTTACTTAATATTAACGTTAAGGATCGGTTTTTCATACCAATCCAACTCTTTGTCATCATCATAACTAGTATGGGAAAAAATTACAGGCACATCATACTCTCGGTTCTTACGCCTGTCTTCTTTCACCATTTCTGCGGCGTTTTTCACCGCTATATCCGCGCTTTGCTTAAACTGGCTTAATTTTTGTTCAGGAAGTGAAGACAAAAAATCAATATCATGACGGATATAGACAGGCTTGAGCTGGATAAGCGCAAGGCAAGCAATATCGGCTAACTGTTCGTTGTCATACTGTTCTAAAAATTCGGGCAAACTGAGAACCTGGCCTACTAAGGTTTCCATGTAGTTGTGCACATCTGAGCTTATCTGCATCTGTAAATCTCCTTTTTCCTATGAAATGAGTATAGCAACGACTTGTTTATAACAACTTATTGATTGCTCTTAATTTAATCAATCTCTCTCTTTTTGCCGTAATGTCTTCCAAAATACTTGGGAAAAGGAACAAATAGACGTATTCTTGCTAGTTCTCAAAGTTCGAAATTCAATAACGGATAAATATCCATATTGATAAAACGATTTACCTAACCAATTATATAGTCAACTATTTTCAGGCAGTTTGTAATAGATGTCCTCATCGTCAATGACTTCATCAGGCTTCAGATTCTTATTCCCTTTTTTGCTACTGGGCATAGTGAGTTCGGGCATGGACAGCATTATTCAGATGACTCAGGCAAACTGGGGCATTGCCGCAAACTTGCCGTACATACTATTAGGTTGTGCGCTACTCCTTTGTTATTCATTTAAGCAAGGCAGAGAGTCCATGGTGTGCTTGGCAGTGTTGCTAGCCTATTTCGTGATACAGCACCGCCTACAAGTCCCGCTTCAAAGTGGTACCGCTTTACTTGAGCTAACCATTTTAGCCACGTTACTTCCTGTCTCGTTTCTTACGGTATTTTTGTTTAGTAAAGAAGGTTTTGACTCTAGAGCCATGTTGACTTACATCTTGATGTTAGCAATGTTCGTTCTTTGGTCTTATCTAACGCTAGCATATTACGTTGAAGGAGGGTTTGAACAATGGACAAGCGGTATTTTATTTATTGTACCTACGGTCTCTAAACTGCCTTTAATTCTTGTTTTATATTGCGTGGGTATTGTCTGTTTTCTTGGAATCCTTGTTTTAAAGAAGAATGAAATTATCCATGCGATGACCTACTCTGCCATGGTATTGGCGTCTGCGACGTTCATTTTCTTTGATGTGCAGTACATATCAAGCACCATGTTTACGCTAACAGGGCTGCTTATCATTATTTATGCCGCTTCCGCTAGCCATCAACTGGCTTTCACCGATAGCCTAACGCTGATTCCGAGCAGACGTGCACTTGATCTCGATCTAAAACACATGGGTAAGAAGTTCACGATCGCAATGCTTGATGTTGACCATTTTAAAAAGTTTAACGACACCTACGGTCACGATACTGGTGATGACGTTCTAAAAATGGTCGCTTCGCGCCTCACTAAAACCCCAGGCGGCGCAAAAGTTTATCGATTTGGCGGAGAAGAATTTACCATCGTTTTTAAAGGCAAATACGCTGACGAATGTAAGAACTTTTTGGAAGAAGCTCGCAAATCGATTGCAGAATACGAGATGATATTACGCGATGAAGAATCTCGCCCTGAGAACCATAAACAAGGACAAAAACGTCGTGGTAGCAACAGTTCGAAAAGAAAGTCGGTTTTTGTTACCGCAAGTTTCGGAGTTGCTGATAGCCGGAATGGGCAAGCTCCTCTGGACGTCATTAAATCAGCGGACGAAGCACTTTACAAAGCGAAAAAGGCCGGACGTAACTGCATAAAGCTTCGTTAGACCCTCACCAATCGTGAAAGTTAACAAGCTTGTCTGGGTTTACAACAAAACCGAACTTCCCCATCAGCATAATAACTGCACTCATCGTTGCCACTATCCCGATGTTATCTATCTAATCAAAGGTATAAGGTATACGCCCGATTGCGACATTCCGTTCGCACTGTTTGCCTATCTTACTTTGAGTGAGCTTTAAAATTAACCACCAAAAAGTGACAACGCAACAAAAAGAGCGGCATTCATAAGGTTTTGTTTTTAAAAAGAATTAACTATAGTATGTGTGTTTCTTCCCAAAGACTTCGAGGTATATAGCGCTTTATCAACGGTTGCATACAAGTCTGATTGCACTTCTTTCCCTGTCGGTTGAAAAACAAAAACACCCTGTGACACCGTCACTCTATTTGACACACTAGAATACTCATGTGGGTAATCGAGAAAATACATAGCCTCTTGTATACGCTCGGCTTCTCTTTCTGCTGTTTGAGTGTCGGTACACCCTAGCAACACGACAAACTCTTCTCCACCATATCGACCTACATATTCCCCAGAGCGACAAAACGTCGCCTTTAGTTGATTCGCAATCGCTTGCAAGCAACGATCGCCTTCAATATGACCGTAATTATCATTAAACGGTTTAAAAAAATCGACGTCCAATAGAATCAAAGCCATTGGCATGTTGTGACGGCCATGCCATGCAACCATCGATTCCAACTTATGGTCGATATAACGGCGGTTATAGAGTTTGGTTAGGCCATCTTCATTCGCTTGTTGAGTCAAAAGTTGATTAACTTGCTCTAATTGAGCTGTCGCTTGTTTAAGCTCTCGTCTCATATGAGCAATACGCTGCATTGCGATAAGTTTAGAGTTCAGTACCAGTTTATCTACCGGCTTAATTAAATAATCATCACCGCCCGCATCTATGGCTTTAGCAATCATTTCTGGCTCTTCGTGACTACTCAAGAAAATAATTGGGATCCAATCCGGAAACGTTTCTCTTATATGAAGAGAGACTTCAAAACCGTTCATATCTGGCATTGATATATCGAGCAACACCAGTTCCGGATCAAAACTCTCGTAGGTATTTAACGCCTCTAGTCCACTACCTACGGCTTTTACAATATGTCCAAGTTGCTTTAGACGAATAGCCAACTGCATCCTGTCTAGCTGAACATCGTCAACCAGAAGGATTCGCATCGATGTCCCTGTCGGTTGCATAACGCGTTCCATTTTTAATTATGTCTTTATTAAACATATACCATACTCATAGAGTTGTTGCATTCGACTCATAATTAAGTGCTATATTTTTGTTTGAATATCACGGAATCCATTGCATAAAGCAGTTAGACTGGACGTTACCCTATCTAATCATGGCCTGTGAGCAGAAGTTCAACAAACTCATTCACTTTGGTCATCTTGTGGATTAATGGGTATAGCTATTTGATGCATTTGGTATTAATATTCCCGCCTTTTTGTAATGAGAGACACACCATGTCAGAAGCAACTAACAGCGAAAGCAAAAAAATCGATCTAGCCAGCATTTCTCCAGAGCTACGTAAAGTTATCGAATTTGACGAAGTTCCAGAGCAAATGTTCGAAATGGTTACCTCTATCCATGAAGTGTCTGAAGAAGCGGTACGTGAATCATGGGACGAAATGCCAGCAAGTGCACAGAACATTCTAGACAACTTTGAACAGTTTCATGCTCTAGTTTCTGTAGGCCAAGCATTCGCTGGTATTAATGTGATGGAAGAGTTTCCGACTCTTAATCTGCCAGAAAACATGACAGATGAAGATAAAGAAGAATACCGTGCTCAACTACTTGATAATGTGCTTCACAACTGTGTGAAAGACATGGTTAAGCAACTTAAGAAAGCACGTCGTGACCCACTTCTTAAGCGTGAATTCAAAGAAGTATTCGCGAAGTAATTCCGACATTCTTCTAGTAACAAAGGCCGCACTTTGCGGCCTTTTTTGATCATGAAGCGTAAATCAGTCTAAACGGTTAATGAGGCGCTAGTGCCATATCTTTTTGTGTCACACTGACACCTTTAATTTGTGCAAAAACACGGCTACCAACTTTTAGGTTGAGATCATCAAGGGCCCACGGTGTGATCGTTGCCCACAAATAACATTTCTCGTCTAGCTTGAGTGATACATTAATACTCTGCTTGTCATCGGCTGCGTTAAACGCCTCGATGGAATCGACAATAGCAGGCAAAATATTTCGAATCGACGTCGCCTTGGGTTGCTCGAGCGTGATAGAAACGTCGTTGGCACGCACTTGCAAGCGTATTGGCGTGTCTGGTGTTCCGTCGATCTTTTGCACCCACAGGAATACATTAGGTGCAAGGCTGATACAAGTCAGTGCATAACGTGCATGATGTTCAGCAATCCGGCCTTCAAATAAGCTGCTTTGATCTGAGAAAGATTGCCATGGACGCATAGCATGAGAAGCCCACACTTCCTCAAGCTTACCTGAACTCGAAATTTTACCTTGGTCAATAATTGCAAGGTGCTGAGCAAGCCTTAAAATTTCCTGGAGACTGTGTGTGACATAGATAATAGGGATATTTACCTTCTCCGACAACTCCTCAAGAAAAGGCATTACCTCACGCTTTCTTGGCATATCGAGTGAGGCAAGTGGCTCATCCATCAAAAGCAAATTGGGTTTAGATAGCAATGCGCGCGCAATCGCAACACGTTGCTTTTCACCACCAGAAAGTGATACCGGAAAGCGCTTTAGTAACGGTTTGATAGACAAGAGTTCGGTGACTGCATCAAAATACTCGTCATCTTTTTCTTTAACGCCATATAACAAATTGCCTTGAACCGAATAGTGAGGAAACAGACGTGAATCCTGAAACACATAACCAATACCACGCTTGTGCGTTGGTAGGTTGATTCCCTGTTCACTGTCAAACAAAACATGCTCACCAACCGCAACATACCCTTGCCTTGGAGTGACCAATCCGCTGATGATGTTAATCAACGTCGTTTTACCTGCACCAGATCGTCCAAACAAGGCACTAATTCCGTTACAGGGTAACTTAAGTTTGATGTCGAAGTCAGTCTCACCAAGCATTTGTTTAAATTGGACTTTAATCGTCATTGCTTCGCACCCAATCTGCTTGCCGCTTTACGATTTAGCCATTCAGAGATCATTAATGTAGACAAGGCTAACGCGATAGAAATGATACACAGACGAGCCGCCTGCATTTCTGCACCTGGCGTTTCAATAAAGTTGTACATTGCCAGCGGAATCGTTTGGGTCTCACCCGGAATGTTAGAGACGAAACTGATCGTCGCCCCGAATTCGCCAAGACTACGAGCAAATGACAGCATCGTGCCCGTAATAATTCCGGGAATGGTCAGTGGTAACGTGACGGTGAGAAACACTTTTAAAGGAGAAGCGCCTAACGTAGAGGCTGCGTGCTCCAATTTAGGGTCGACGCTATCTAAGCTTAAGCGTACTGAACGAACCATCAAAGGCAAAGCCACGACAATACAAGCGACTACTGCCCCTTTCCAATTAAAGCTAAATACTACCCCTAAGTTTTCATGGAGCCACTTTCCAAGGAACCCTTGTCGTCCTAAAGAAATCAACAATAAATAGCCGATTACCACTGGCGGCAATACCAGTGGTAAATGAATTAAGCTATCGAGAATCGATTTACCAAAGAACGTTTTTCGAGAAAGTAGCCAAGCAAGAAAAACGCCGAGAGGAATCAGCCAAAGTACTGCGTACGCGCCTACTTTGAGGCTTAACATTAAGGCTTGGTATTCCAGTTCTGTCACGCTTCGTTCCTATAATTGAAGGCCGGTTTATTGCTGAAAGCCATATTGAGCAAAAACGCGTGCGGCTTCGTCCGATTTTAGGTACTGGAAGAACTGCTCCGACTCAGTAGAATCATTCACAATTGCAGCCGGGTAAACAATAGCCGCATGCGTATCACTCGCAAATTCGCCGAGAATTTTGACTTTATCAGTTAACTGAGCATCGGTTTTGTAGACCACACCTAAAGGCGCTTCTCCACGTTCAACCAACGCCAAAGCTAAGCGCACATTCTTTGCTGGTGCGACGTGAGTTTGAACCGCTTTCCATACACCCAGTGTAGTCAATGACTCTTTCGCGTACATACCAGCAGGTACTGACGTCGGATTGCCTAAAGCAAGACGATTTCCATGCAATGCCTTCTCCCATGCCTTTGTATCAGAAAAGTTAAATGAGGTTAATTCTGAAGACTGGGGAGCAATCAACACTAAGCTATTGCGCACTAGATTTGTGACATTGTCACGATAAATGACGTCTTTATCGACCAAATAATCCATCCATTTCGTGTTCGCAGAAATGAATACATCCGCTGGTGCGCCATTGATAATTTGTCGAGCGATAGAAGAAGAACCACCATAAACGGGAGTGATAGAAACGTCATACTTTTCTTCAAAGTTTTGCGCGATCTCGTTAATCGCATTCGTCATAGAAGAGGCTGCATACACTTTTAGGTTCGTTGCTGCGTTTGCTGAAAATGAAATGCTTAATACTGCCGCAAGGCAAGCATGCTGTTTCCATGCTTTCATAGAGATACTCCAATACAAGGCAAGCGAAAGAACAGGTTATTTGAATATAAAGTTCAATCAGTTAATGTGCTATTTAAACAAAAAATCAAGGCGCATATGTTGTTCTATCGCATCTGCGATGCGATTAATGCCTTGCTCCTTTAACTCTTCAAAGTCTTGTTGTTTGATTTGGGTGCCGTTTACCCATTCTGATACCAGGCTTAAGACATCTGCCTCGTCAAAGAACCCGTGAAGGTAGGTTCCCATGATTTGGCCACACTCGCTGATCGCCCCTTCCGCTTCACCGGAACTGAATGTAAGAGGTTGCAGGCCCCGTACTTCACTTCGCCCTACATGGATTTCATAACCCTTTACATTGGCTGTTTTGCCGTTAAGAGAAAGCTGTGCTTGTGTGTTTGTAAGCTGTTTGCTGTTAGTTAGCGTCGTAGTGATATCAAGCAAGCCAAGTCCTTCGCTTTGACCTGGTTGGCCTTCGACGCCGTTTGGATCATCAATCAAGTTTCCAAGCATCTGGTAGCCGCCACAGATACCAATCACTTTTCCACCAAGACGAATATGACGCAAGATATCTTTATCCCACCCTTGGCTTCTTAGATACTCTAAGTCGTCTCTCACTGATTTGGTCCCAGGCAAAATAACAAGGTCGGCTTTATCTATTTTTTCGCCTTTACCTACATAACGTAGATTGATATCTGGATTCAATCGCAGCACATCAAAATCAGTATGATTACTAATCCGGGTTAAAACAGGCACAACAACATTCAGTTTTACCTCAGAGTGCAACTCTTGCTGCGCAGTGATCGCGTCTTCTGCTTCTAAATTCAAACCATGAAGAAAAGGAAGTACACCAAGTACAGGTTTACCTGTTTTTTCTTCTAGCCAATCGAGGCCCGATTGCAATAAACGAATATCACCTCGAAAACGGTTGATAACAAATCCTTTTACTCGCGCTTGTTCAGATTCAGAAAGTAACGCAAGTGTTCCGTACAAATGTGCAAACACTCCACCACGATCAATATCAGCAACAATGATCACTGGTACATCAGCGGCCTCAGCAAAACCCATGTTTGCAATATCGCCTTCTCGTAAATTGATTTCAGCAGGACTCCCCGCGCCCTCGATAATGATCGAATCAAATTCTTGAGTCAG
Organism: Vibrio sp. Vb1574; assembly: GCF_033338675.1. Taxonomy (NCBI): domain Bacteria; kingdom Pseudomonadati; phylum Pseudomonadota; class Gammaproteobacteria; order Vibrionales; family Vibrionaceae; genus Vibrio; species Vibrio sp. Vb1574. The sequence goes on along the minus strand of NZ_JAWOTC010000002.1, from coordinate 254,937 downwards.
ACGAGAGAAGGAATCTAACACCGTGTCCATCGCCACTTTCTTGTAATCATGAAAGCCAGCCGCATCCATATTGGAAATCGCCTTACCCTGCAAAATGATCTGAGCACCTGTATCACTGTTAGGTTTAATTAAAACCGGATTCATATGTACGGTTGGCTCAATATTACACGCCTGTGCCTGAACGGCCTGTGCTCGACCTATTTCACCGCCATCTTTGGTTACCGCACTATTTAGTGCCATGTTTTGTGGCTTAAATGGGGCAACATTTATCCCTTTTCGTGCTAATACACGGCATAAACCTGCCACAAGGACACTTTTCCCGGCATCCGAAGTGGTGCCTTGAACCATTAAAGATGGGATCGCTGATTTCATGAACATTTGTAAGGAATAGAGGAAGATGAACAATCATAACGTCATCGTCCCCACTTACTCAAGCAAATGAATAGAATATGAATGTTGAAATCATCATTGGTTCAAACAAGCCCTGCTTTAATGACCCCATCAAAATAAACCGATGAGGATGTAACATGAAAAAGAATACAATTATCGCAACAATCGCCGCCTTAGCTATTGCTCCTTCTATCGCGTTCGCGAAAGATAACGCTCAAAACCAATCAAACTTGCAGTTTAACGGTCCTGTCACTGTGGAAAAATTGGATGCCTTGCTAAACGACTCCAATATGTTTACTGAAAAAGATGTGGTCGTTGAAGGTAACTTATTGCGTCAAGTTCGCGCGGATAAGTTTGTCTTTAGCGATGGTTCCGGTGAAGTGATGGTCGAACTCGATGACGATATTCAGCTAAATACTCCGATTGATCACACGACTAAAGTCCGTCTGTTTGGCGAATTTGAAGGCGGAAATAAGCCAGAGATTGAAGTCGAACAACTCGTGGTCATGTAAAACAAAACCCCGATTGCTGTGCATATCAACATGATGTAGTGACGATTACAGCTAAATAGTGACGGCAAGCACTTAAAATGATAGCTTTATCAATCTTGGTCTGCTTTTTGCAGACCATTTTTTTGTTCATTTTAATCATCTTGCCCGGAGACACCATGCTAGGTAAAGCTCTAAAGGTTGCAGCCTTTGGTTTGTGTGCTATTTTGCCACTTTCCGCACATGCAAATAATTTCAACTACAACACGATGGAATTTCGCATGGGTACTAGCCCTGGTACATTTGGTGGCGAGTTCAATACCTACTTTACAGAGAATACCCATTTCATTGCTCGCGCAGACAGTGAGTTTAGCGGAGACTGGGACATTGCTGGTGGTATAGGCTTTAATGGGCCAGCAGGCCAATTTGCAGATATTTATGGCCAAATGTTGGTACACAACATTAAGGAGAACGGCAGTGATAAAGTGGGCGACGAGTGGCGCACGGAAGTGAATATTGGCACTCGTATTTGGTTTATGCAAAATGTTGAGCTACATGGCCGTATCGGCCAAATCATAGATAATGACGATTCGAACACCATTTACAATCTGGGCGCACGATTCCACTCAACTCAGCAACTATCGCTTGGTGCAGATTTCAAAAATAATGGTGTCTATGGCCAGCAAATTGTAATGTCTGCTCGTTTTGCATTTTAGTGGACATGACTACTAGGGCATCACAAGCAAGCATATGATTCAATAAAAATAGCCTCCGATTTTGGAGGCCATTTTTTGTTAATCACGAATTATTAGCTTGTAGCAGAAACCAGCTTTAATACATCAGTTTTTAGCGGTTTTTTTAGGTTTATCTTGCACATATTTTTTCGATACATCTACAACGGCGATATCTCTAAAAAAGCTTCGACCAAGCAAAATTGGAAACGTCATATGTCCGCGATCCGCTAACGTAAACTCTGTCTTTTCTTTGTGATCCCCAACGGTAATGTAGGCTTTTACCACCGCTCGTTTATCCACCTCTTCTGACGAAGACTGCTTAACTTTAGCCCAGCGCTCAACGGGTACTTTAAATTCTTTGGTGTCTTTGTCACCTAAATCTATCTTAAATTTAACCCAGTCTTTACCATCACGCTCAAACGGAACAATGTCAGTCGCACTAATTGATGATGTTGTCGCACCTGTATCGACTCTAGCCTTGAAAGTCTGGTCAATTTCAGGAACATAAACCCATTCTTCAGAACCAAGAATTAACATGCCATCGGGTGTTTTTGTGACCTTGACTGGCTTCTTAGGCTTTGGTTCCGGCTTTTTCTCAGGTTTCGCTTCTGGTTTGGGCTCCACCTCTGGCTTTGGATCTACATCAGGTTTCACTTCTGGCTCGACTTTAACGGGCTCTTCGACCTTTGGCGACTCTGGCTCAACAGGTTCCTGCGTCGTTTGAGTTGACGTACAAGCAATTAAACTGCCGCTCATCATAAGCGGCAGAATCAGTTTCCAGTTTTTCATCCACACTCCAATTAAGCTTGAGATACTTTCTTAATTGCGTCCGCTACGTATGGAATATGAGTTTCGGTAAGTCCGGCAATGTTAATTCGACCATCGCCAACACCATAAATGCCATAATCTTCACGCAGTTGCGCCATTTGGTTTCCACTAAAGCCTAGCACAGTAAACATGCCTTTGTGACCCTCAATGAAATCAAATTGATCTGTATTATGGTTGTTTCTCAACTCGTTACACAAACTTTGACGAAGGCTAACCAAACGATGTTGCATTTCACTCAATTCTTGCTTCCAAACGGAAGTGAGATTGTCATCTTGCAGAATGGTCTTAACTAAAGCTGCACCATGGTCGGGTGGCATCGTGTAAGTCGAGCGAGCTAGAGTGAGGAGTTTACCTTTTGCATTGGTTACATCATGCATGTTCTTACCAACCACAATCGCTGCACCAGTTCGTTCACGGTACAGACCAAAGTTCTTCGAACATGAAGTAGTAATCAACATCTCTTCAACGTTATCTGCCATAAAACGAAGACCTTTTGCGTCTTCTTCTAGGCCATCACCGAAGCCTTGGTAGGCAATGTCCACAAATGGGATGAAACCGTTCTTCTGCGACAATTCTGTAATGGCTTGCCAAGCAGAGAAGTCAATATCCGCACCAGTTGGATTGTGGCAACAACCATGAAGAAGTACCACATCTGAAGGCCCAGCTTTCGCAAGATCATCCATCATTTTTGCGGTGTCTACTTGTTTCGTTTCCGAAGAGAAATAGTGGTAGAACTTAACTTTAAGGCCTGCTGCTTCCATTACTGGCTTGTGGTTTACGTAGCTTGGGTTGGAAATCCAAACCGTCGTATCTGGCTGTGCGATCTTCATCAGATCACCGAGCATACGCAGCGCACCACTTGCACCTGGCGTTTGAATTGCTGCAACACGATCCATTGCAGACGTTCCCGTCAGCAGCAAATCGATCATGCTTTTATTAAATTCTTCGCAACCCGCAAGACCAACATAAGACTTGGTTTTTTGAGTTTCAACAACGACATCCTGCGCCATTTGAATGGCTTTCATAATCGGCGTTTCGCCTGCGCTGTTTTTGTATACGCCAATGCCAAGGTCAACCTTGTTTGGACGTTCATCGTTACGGTATGCAACGGATAGAGATAAAATAGGATCTAATACGGGAGTTGGGAGATTAGAAAACATGAAAGTCATAACCCTTTGAAATTCAAGTACCGAACCTCACGTTAACACCATCGCAAAAAATGACGAAATGATTTTTCACTTATTTCATCAATTAGAGAACAAAATTCTGGCTTACGGTGAGTTTTGTGCGCTCTATCGTTCAGAAAAAGAACGATTCACTCCTTGTCGTACCAATCCACTCTACCGTTTTTTCTAAACTCTCTTGGTGTCATGGTCGACCACGCTTTAAAACGTGTACTAAAGTTAGCGCTTGTCGGATATCCGACTATTTCTCCAATATGCTGAATTGGCCATTCTGTTGAACGAAGTAACCTAGCAGCATATTCCATGCGCATACGCGTTAAATGTGCCATTGGGCTTCGACCAAACTGCTTTTGAGTCAGTCGATGCAAATGAGGCTCCGAACATGGATATAGAGCCGCCACCTGCTCAACGCTCCAATCCTTATGGAGCTGACGTTGGACAAGGTCAAATACACGCCGAAGCCTCAATTGGCTGCGTGATATCGACTCTGAGGGCGGCATGTTTAACATCAGCTCTAACTGAGCCACACTATGCTCACCTACCGCACCACCATAATCGATTGGAAGGTGAATGCTGCGTAGTAGTGTTTGGATACATGCATACATCACTTCAGGTGTAGATGAAAGCTGGTAGCGAACATCGCATTCTAATATCGGCCACTCTCTATCAGGAGCAAGAAAAAGCCACGCGATCTGCCAAGGTTCTTCTTCTATACCAAAACCGTTTTCAACACCTGCGGGTACTGTAATCAACGAGCCCGGTTCCAAATCGTATCGATAAGTCCCACTCTCTAGCCACCCTTTACCACGCACCGTATAGAGCAGCATGTGTTTCTTTTGGTTTTTACGATAAACAGAGAAGAAGTCACGACAAGTGGCAATGCCGCACTGCACAATGCCTCTCTCCTCAAGTGCTAATACTCGACTGTGATCAATAAACTCTTGATAAGTTTTTTCTGAAATCGCGTAGCGTTCTTGTTTATCTTCCATGATTTATTGGCTCACATGTGCGTTAGTAGAGAGTTTTACAAAGGTTTTGGATTCCTTTGAAAAATACACCGCCAAATCATGAGGATAAACTACTCGCATTAATCTTTAAGGAGAAATGCGATGCTCTTAACACGCGAATACATCGATAAAGTATTTTGGCAAAAACTGATTACGATTGGCCTACCTGTTTCACTTCAGTCCATGCTTTTTGCTTTGCTCGGCGTCGTGGATATTTTCATGGTAAGCCTACTCGGTGAATCTGCAACGGCAGCAGTTGGAGTTGGAAATCGTATCTTTTTCTTCAACTTAGCGGTTGTCTTTGGCCTATGCGGTGCAGTTACCGTACTTGCTTCTCAATACTACGGCTCAGGAAACCTAGCCGGAATTCGCAGAACGTTGGCGCAATCTTGGTTTATTTCCATTTTGGTGACGCTGCCGTTTATCGTTCTTTATGCGATTTTTGATGAAGAGATCGTCTCTTTTATGTCAGACGATCCTGAATACGTCACTTATGCACGTGATTATCTTGTGGTTACGGGCTTTAGCCTCATTGCTACGGCGATAGTAGTACCGATTGAAGCGGTATTGCGCTCCGTGGGCCAAACCAAACTGGCAACCAACGTTAGTATCTCCGCCATTGTCGTTAACGTCGCGCTTAATTATGTTTTGATTTTTGGTTTATTTGGTTTCCCTCAATGGGGCGTATTTGGTGCAGCCGTAGGTAGTTTTGTTTCTCGATTTTTCCAAACCGCCGTCTTGATTTATTTTTTCTACAAACGATATGCTTACCTAATTCCGACTAAGTTCGATTGGGTACAAGGCCGCTTAAAACAGTATCGAAAAAAGTACTTTAAGGTTTCTTTACCCATGTTGGTCCACGATGCGCTTTGGACTGGTGGATTGATCGTTTACAGCATCATCTATGGTCAATTGGGCGTTTCAGAACTGGCGATCATCTCATTCTTATCACCGATTGAAGGGGTACTGATTTCAACCTTTATGGGATTTGCGGTCGCTGCATCCGTTCTTCTTGGGAATGATATTGGTGCAAAACATTATGACCGAGTCGAGAAAACGGCGTGGTGGTATGTGTTAACCAGCGCAATCTTAGCCACCTTGCTGTTTTTCCTAGTGTGGTTGAGCTCGCCCATGATTCATCACCTATTGGTACTGAGCCCGTTAACCGATGCAGACATGGCACTTAACGTATGTTTAGTCATGGCGCTAGGTATGATTTTGAGGGTGTTTAACATGGTTGGGATTGGCGGCGTACTAAAGAGTGGCGCTGATATTCGCTATAGCATTTTCATCGACACGTTCGGTCAGTGGGCTATTGGCATCCCCCTGACTTATTACACAGGCATGGTGTTAGGGCTGCCTTTGCATTTTGTCTTGATGTCTCTGCTCGCAGAAGAGTTAGTGAAAGGCGTACTGACGACTTACCGTATTCAATCTAAACGTTGGATAAATAATATGGTTGAAGATGACCAATCGGTGACAGCGTAACCAAAAAGACATTAACGAACTCACACCAAAAGGGCTCACCCGTTATGCACGCGTGAGCCCTTTTTATGTGCGGAGAATGCTTGATTAGATGTCCGTAAATCGATGAATGATTTGGTTTGAACTGCCACGCCATTCGAGATTGAGGTCTTTCTTGTCTTGTTCAAACTTACCATCAATCAAAACATCGATGTATTGCACCACTTCCCTTTGCGCGTCATTCAGTTCCGTCAGCGTGTAGCCAGTCCAAACCCAAATGTCTTTACCTGGGCACTCCTCTCTCACCCTTTTCACTATCTTCAAAATATGAGGCACATTAGCAGGGTGAAGCGGATCTCCACCCGACAACGATAAGCCACGGCGTTTGATACGCGTGTCGTTTAAGTCAGCGATGATTTTGTCTTCCGCTTCTTGCGTGAAAAGTACACCAGAATCCAAACGTTGCGTCGACTGGTTATAACAGCCACGGCACTGATGCACACAACCCGACACAAACAGCGTGCAGCGCGTACCCGGTCCGTTAACAACGTCAATTGGATAGTATTGGTGGTAATTCATAATGCGTCTCTGTGTTATCGCGAAAGAGAAAATCAACCTGTTTAAAGTTGATTTTCAAAGTGTTAAAACGAGTGGTAGTAAACCTTACAGGTGTTTAACTCGGCGCTTCACTTCTTCTTGCTTACCGAAGTTAAACGGGCGTGCATCTGGGCTGCCTAGGTAGCCACAAACTCGACGTGTTACTGATACTTTGGTTGAATCATGGTTGCCACAGCTTGGGCAAGTGAAGCCTTTACTTGTACAGTCAAACTCGCCGTTGTAGCCACACTCGTAACACTCATCAATTGGCGTGTTTGTACCGTAGTAAGGCACTCGGGTGTAACTGTAATCCCATACGTTTTCTAGTGCTTCAACGTTGCGTTGCATGTTCGGGAACTCGCCGTAACAGATAAAGCCGCCGCTTGAGATTTCTGGATAAGGCATCTCAAAGTCGATCTTGTCGTATGGGTTCACCTTCTTCTCTACATCCAAGTGGAAGCTGTTGGTGTAGTAACCTTTGTCTGTTACGCCATCAATCACACCGAACTCTTTTGCATCGATGCGGCAGAAACGGCTGCATAGGTTTTCACTTGGCGTTGCATATAAGCTGAAGCCATAGCCAGTTTCGTCAGCCCATTGATTCACAGCATCTTTTAGATGCTTGATGATAGCGACCGCTTTTTCACGCAAAACAGCGTCATCATAAACGTGCGCTTCTGTACCGAATAGCGCGTTAATTGTCTCGTGTACACCGATGTAACCAAGAGAAATAGACGCACGACCGTTCTTGAAGATATCTGCGATTGAGTCGTCTGCTTTCAAGCGAACACCACATGCGCCTTCCATGTATAGGATTGGGGCCACACGTGCTTTCACGTTTTCAAGGCGAGAGATACGTGTCTCTAGTGCTTTACGAGCAAGACGTAGGCGGTCATTTAGAAGCTCGTAGAATTTCTCTTCGCTTCCGTTTGCACGGATAGCGATACGAGGAAGGTTCAAGCTCACGACGCCAAGGTTGTTACGACCTTCGTGAATCAGCTCACCGTTTTCTTCGTAAGTACCAAGGAAGCTACGGCAACCCATTGGCGTTTTGAATGAACCGGTTACTTCCACTACCTTGTCGTAGTTAAGAATGTCTGGGTACATACGCTTAGACGCACACTCAAGCGCAAGTTGCTTGATGTCGTAGTTTGGATCTTCTGATTTGTGGTTCAAACCATCTTTGATGCCGAATACAAGTTTAGGGAATACCGCTGTTTTACGGTTCTTGCCTAGACCTGCAATACGATTCTTCAGAATCGATTTCTGGATCAGGCGTGATGCCCAGCTTGTACCAAGACCAAAACCGAACGTAACGAATGGGGTTTGACCGTTCGCTGTATGCAGCGTGTTTACTTCGTATTCTAGAGATTGAAATGCGTCGTAACACTCTTTCTCAGTGCGCGCTTTTGCGAACTCTTCTGGCTCAGCAATGTTCCACTCTTTTGCAATCTCTAGGTGTTTCTCGTAGCTTGTGATTACGTACGGTTCTAGAACCTCATCAATACGGTTGATGGTTGTACCGCCGTAAATGTGGCTCGCGACTTGAGCAATGATTTGTGCTGTTACCGCTGTTGCAGTCGAAATTGATTTTGGCGTATCAATCTCAGCGTTACCCATTTTAAAACCATGCGTCAGCATGCCTTTAAGATCGATAAGCATACAGTTAAACATTGGGAAGAACGGTGCGTAGTCTAAATCGTGGTAGTGAATGTCACCCACTTCGTGCGCTTGAACCACATCGCGAGGAAGAATGTGCGTCTTCGCGTAGTGTTTCGCTACGATACCAGCCAACAAGTCACGTTGAGTCGGAATTACTTTGCCGTCTTTGTTCGCGTTCTCGTTGATTAGATCCAGATTACTTTCTTCAATCAAACCTTCGATTTCGCGAGTTAGTGCACTTTGCTTCTCACGAGCGATGTCGCGATCGTGGCGATATTCAATGTAAGAACGCGCTAGGGCTTTGTAAGGACCTTGCATGAGTTCATTTTCGACTAAGTCTTGAATCTCATGGATGTGAACTTCATCGTGTTCTCTTAACTGTAACTCGACAGCAAGAGCCACATTAAGAGCATAAATAGCGACATCTTTATCTTTGTTTTCCGCTGCTGCTTCAACTGCTGCTTGGATACGATCCCTGTTGAACGGAGCTCTTGATCCGTCGCGTTTGATTACGATTGGTTTCACCTTGTTCTCCTTACCCGAGCATACTCACAGAGTTATCCACAAACACACTATATGGGGTTATTTTTTATTCTAGCAACACAATATATTGTGGCGTATTTAACGAGAAGCACCACTCAAAAACATTGATTTTGATCAATAAAGATTGGCTAGCGAACAAGAAGAAATCGATCTTATTGGCGTTGATCTCAGTTGCGAAGAAAACCATGAAAATTGCAAAATTGGTACTAAATCTACTTGCTATTTTTGGAGGTCTTGTAGGATAAAGGATGGAAAGGAATACGCTAAAAGATAGGAGTGCAACAGGCCAAAATGCGATCACTTTTTGTTACGTTAATATTACTTTTTAGTTCTCTTTCATTTGCTCAAAACTCCATCAATCTAACCAGTTGGAACATAGAATGGTTATCTATAGATGGTGGAAAAGTGTCGAGAACACCACAAGATTTTGAAAAACTGACCCACTATGTGGATAAAACACAAGCCGACATTCTTGCTTTTCAAGAAGTCGAAAGCGTCGCTGCAATGCAAAAAGCTGTTGGCAATGACTTCACTATTTATCTTTCCGATCGTTCAAACGCCTCCAACCGACACCTTCAGTTTAACGACACCAACCAATACACAGGCTTTGCCGTGCGCAATGGCGTAAGCGTATTAGACAAGCCAGACTTCTCTATCACACGAGGCAACAGCAAGCTGCGCTTCGCGAGCTACCTTGTTTTAAATCCAAACCAAGAAAACGAGACTCACCTACTCTCTGTACATCTGAAAGCGGGTTGCAGTGGCGCGTATCGTAATAACCGCGATTGTAAGATAGTGAAACAACAAGGACAGGCACTAGCTAAGTGGATAAAGGCGCGCGAGGACAACAAACAACATTATGTCGTGCTTGGCGACTTTAACCACAACTTGGGTTATCAAGGAGATTGGTTATGGGACGTGATATCAGACAATACTAGTGCAAAGCTAGTGACTAAAGACACTAAAGCGGAATGTAAAGTGCGTTCTAATCGTAATCCGAATAAAACCCACCAATTCCGCTCGGTGATAGACCACATTATTGTGAGTGGTGATTTAAAGGCGTCGTCTGGTGTTCAAACCGTTTTCAAAACACAAGATGTACTCGACTATAAACTGAGTGACCATTGCCCGGTTTCTACGACACTCACTTTTTAGCGTTTAAGTACTATTTTTAACGTTGAAGTACTTTCTTTATTGACGAACCACTCTTTTAGCGGTGAATGACCCAGCCAACATTGCCGCTATAAAGAGCAGAACTTGTGTGTTGCCAGTAATAAGGCTGGCAACCGCAGGACCAGGACACACACCCAGTAAGCCCCAACCAATACCAAACAGTACAGCACCACCGACTAACTTTTTGTCTATCGCTTTAGAAGTTGGGCATACAATCTCATCACCAAACACAGATTCGCTTCTTGGCTTTATTAATAAAAGATAAGCAGGAACGAACACAACAAGTGCTCCGCCCATTACAAAGGCTAAGCTTGGATCCCATGCTCCAGTAATATCGAGAAAGCCAATCACTTTTGCCGGTTCAGCCATACCAGAGACCACCATACCAATACCAAAGAGCACACCAGAAAATGCAACAACGGACATTTGCTTAATACTTTTCATTACATGAGTTTTCATAACGGCACTATTCCTCACGATACTAGCAAGACGGTTAACATGGCTGTGGCCATAAAAGTACACGTCGCGACCACAGAACGGATTGAGAAACGCCCTATCCCACAAATACCATGGCCACTAGTACAACCATTGCCGATACGCGTACCAACACCGACTAACAAGCCAGCAACGATAACTAAAATAAGAGAACCGCTGTACTGATCTGGTACATGCCCGCCAAGAACATAAACAGCAAACAAGCCACCTAATACCATCGCAATTAAAAAAACAATTCGCCAAACGCGGTCTGCGCTCTCAACGGCACCGTTTAAGATCCCACTGATCCCAGCAGTCTTGCCAGTAAATAGCATCAGTGTTATCGCTGATACGCCAACTATTATGCCGCCCAAAAGCGACATCCAAGGAACTTCAAACATAGCATCCGCCAAACTAATTACTTACAGAAAACTTGCTTAAACGCTTCAACCAGCGGACCAACTCTTTCATCAGAAATTGAATAAAATACCTGCTGAGAAACCTTCCTAGCTTTAATGATGTCGTGCTTTCTCAATACGGTGAGATGTTGTGAAAAAGCAGATTGGCTTAATGATGAACCTTCAAACAGTTCACCGACCCCTTTCTCGCCTTCAATCAGCTTACACATCACGATTAGGCGCTCTGGATGAGCCATAATTTTAAGCAGCTCACTCGCTTCGGTCGCACTTTGTAGCATACTGTCGCCCATTCTTATGCCTCTTCATTACTACATTACATTTCATTAGATATTACTAATTAATATTATTAAGTCAATGCTAATGTAGATTAAATAACATTAGACTCAGCTAATTTATTTAAGTAAGGTGTAGGCGTTTTCGATCATTCAGCAGGAGAAATCCATGAGCAAAATCGTGATTATTGGTGGGGTTGCTGGAGGTGCATCTGCAGCAGCTCGCGCTCGTCGTTTAAGTGAAGATGCAGAAATCATTATGTTTGAACGCGGTCCATTTGTGTCATTTGCAAACTGTGGCTTACCCTATCACATTGGTGGTGATATCCAAGAGCGCAGCAAACTGCTTCTTCAAACGCCTGAGAGCTTTTTAGCGCGTTTCAATGTTGATGTCCGTGTGATGAACGAAGTGGTTTCTATTAACCGTCAAGACAAAACGGTTACGGTTAAGAATTTGCTTGATGGCTCGGAATACCAAGAGAGCTACGACTTTCTTCTACTCAGCCCTGGCGCAGGTCCAGTTGTGCCGCCTATTCCGGGTATTGATAACCCGTTAACGCACTCGCTGCGCAATATTCCAGATATGGATCGCATCATTAAAACGATCGAAACCAACAAAGTTGAACACGCTACGGTCGTTGGTGGTGGTTTTATCGGTTTGGAAATGATGGAAGCCTTCCACCAGCTAGGCATAAAAACCACATTAGTTGAAATGGCGGATCAAGTGATGACGCCCGTTGACCGTGAAATGGCTGGCTTCGCACATGCTGAAATTCGTGAGAAAGGCATCGACCTTAAACTTGGCGTCGCACTTGAGTCGGTGAAATTCGTACCTAACGAGCACGTGGCAAGTTTCGACTCTGGTGAGAGCGAAAAACACCAACATCTAGAAGGTGAATTGGAATTAACACTAAACAACGGTGAAAGACTCACCACCGATATTTTGATTATGGCAATTGGTGTTCGCCCCGAGACCAAATTAGCGAAAGAAGCTGGCTTAGAAATCGGCGCTCTTGGTGGTATTTATACCAATGAATACATGCAAACCAGCGATCCTTCGATCTACGCTGTCGGCGACGCGGTAGAAGAGAAAGACTTTGTGACTGGCGAGCAAACTCTAGTGCCACTTGCGGGCCCGGCAAACCGTCAAGGCCGAATGGCAGCAGACAACATGCTTGGCCGCCAAGAAACTTACCAAGGTACGCAAGGCACGGCGATCTGTAAGATTTTTGATTTAGCCGTCGCTTCTACTGGTAAAAACGAGAAACAGCTGAAACGTGAAAACATCGCTTATGAAAAAGTGTATGTGCATACAGCAAGTCACGCGAGTTACTACCCAGGTGCAGAAACCGTGTCATTCAAAATGCTGTTTGATCCAGTAACAGGTAAAATATTAGGTGCGCAAGCAGTAGGTAAAGACGGTGTTGATAAACGTATCGACGTAATGGCAGTTGCTCAGCGTGCTGGTATGACGGTAGAGCAACTGCAACACCTCGAGCTAACTTACGCGCCACCTTATGGCTCTGCTAAAGATGTAATTAACCAAGCGGCGTTTGTGGCAAATAACATCATCAAAGGCGATGCGACCGCAATTCATTATGATGAAATGGATTCACTGACAGAAGACCAACTGTTACTTGATGTTCGTAATCCTGGTGAATTGGAGTCCGTTGGTTATCTTGAAGGTGCAATTAATATTCCTGTCGATCAACTACGTCGTCGCATGCACGAACTTCCTAAAGACAAAGAGATCGTGATTTACTGTCAAGTTGGGTTACGCGGTAACGTAGCATACCGTCAGCTGGTCAACAATGGTTACAAAGCCCGCAACTTGATTGGTGGATACAGAACTCTCAAATTTGCTCGCTTATAACTTGATAATAAAAAAGAGAAAACCACGTGCTTGGTTTTCTCTTTTTTTGCAGGAAAGAAAGCGTAGATCATTCACCTTCAATTGCCAAACGGACTGCTGCTTGAGCATGGATAGAAGTGGTATCGAGTAGTGTAACATCGGTGTGACTTTGGTTTACAAGTAAGGCAATTTCAGTACACCCGAGAATCACAGCTTCAGCTCCCTGCTCTTTTAGTTTTTCAATAATTTGCAAGTATATCGTCCTTGACTCCTCTTTGATTTCACCTTGGCATAACTCTTTATAAATAATGTTATGTACTTTAGAGCGGTCGTCTTGATCGGGAATGATGACATCAAGCCCATAGAGGTCTGAAAGCCTTCCTTTATAAAAGTCTTGCTCCATTGTGAATTGAGTACCAAGGAGTCCGACCTTTTGAACCCCTTTCTCACGAAGTAACTCAGCAGTCGCGTCTGCGATATGTAGTATGGGGATATTAATACTGGCTTCAATTTGAGGCGCAACTTTGTGCATTGTGTTAGTACAAATAAGAATGAAGTCAGCGCCCCCTTTTTCTATTGAAGATGCAGCATCAGATAGAATGCTTGCCGTTTCTTCCCATTTACCTTGATGTTGAAGCTTCTCTATCTCTGAAAAATTCACGCTATACATACAAATTTTTGCAGAATTTAGGCCGCCTAACGCCTCTTTTACTCCTTCGTTGATCAATTTGTAATAGCTAAGCGTCGACTCCCAGCTCATACCACCTAGAAGGCCGATAGTTTTCATATAACTCTCCAATCGTTATACACCACCGTGTCAGGGGGGTTACAAACAAAATTAACCACTTAAATAAGAAGCATTCAAGCGTATTCACTATTGAGCATTGGGTAACACGAAAATAAAATCATTCCCACAGGGACCGCTACGCGATTCTCATATATCCTCGCAATATCGTTACCGCACTTCCAGAAAGTTTAACGTGCTCAGTGCTTAACAACTCTGTATGAACGACCCCACTTCTCTTAGAGGCTTGGAAGCCTTTCAGTTGCTTTTTGTTGAGCTTTTTAGCCCAGTAAACACATAAAGCGCAATGTGCAGAGCCTGTAACTGGGTCCTCGTTAACACCCACCCAAGGCGCTAAGTATCGAGAGACAAAATCGGCGTCAGTGCTTGATTGAGCAGTGATGACGACACCACGACCTTTTTGTTTAAGCAGCACACCAAAATCAGGGTCGAGCTGTTCAAGCACAAATTCATCATTAATGACGATCAACTGCTTATTATCAAACTGACCGTAGGCGACTACATTGGCGGCATCTAGCCCCAAACCATGAAGTAAGTCTTTGTTAATACTCGCTCGCATATCTAAAGTTGGAGCAGGAAACACCAAATGAATTTCTTCATGATCGAGTTGTGCGGTTAAAACCCCAGATAGCGTAACGAACTCAATCGTATCTCCAGTATTATATAACCCCTGCTCTTTCAGAACGTGCGCCGTTGCAAGTGTGCCGTGTCCACACAAAGCAACTTCCGTCCTCGGTGTAAACCAACGAAGTTGCATTGTACTGAGTGACAGAAATGCAGTTTCAGATAACGACATCTCGGCCGCGATGGCCAACATCGTTTCCTCATCAAGGCTTGACTCTGTGATACAAACACCCGCGGGATTACCTTTGAAAACCTCTGATGTAAACGAGTCAACCTGAAAAATTTTAACTTCCACGAAATATCCTTAAGTTCTATCAAACACGTAATTCTGTATCACGTGATTTTTAATATCTGTTGTTTGAGCGAAAAAACCTATGAAATTTTCTACCAACCTTATAGGTCTTGTTGGAAGCGCTAACAAACAGGAGAATGTAGTTAATTATGCAAAACGTAAAAAGCCATCATCAATGTGACTCAATTGGATATCTTATCGGAGTTTTCGGCGTTTCTTTAGTTCTAATATGGATTGGTATTTATAAATTCACACCTACAGAGGCCAAGCTTATACAACCGCTCGTTGAAAATCATTTTCTGATGAGTTGGTTGTATGATGTGATGTCAGTTCAAGCCGTATCAAACATCATTGGCGCAACAGAAATCATTGTCGCTATTGGATTAATCGTTGGCCTTAAAAACACACGAGTCGCTTATTTTTCTGGCATAGCCGCCGCAATTATTTTTCTTGCGACACTCAGCTTTCTAATTACGACACCGAATACATGGAAAGTGTCTGATGGGGTTTTGGTGACAAACTTCTTTTTAGTAAAAGATATTCTATTTTTAGCCATTGCGATTAGCGTCATCGAACGAAACAAGCCAAACAGAGAATAACTCTAAATAGTTCGAAATCTTGTTTTTCCAGAACGTAGCCTGAAAGGTGCAAACGACTTACAAGTCGAATGGTTCTGTCAATAACTCTAAATAAAGGCTCTTAAATTTAGAATGTTTAAGAGTCTTTGCCTCTTAATTATGCGAAACAACATCCTAGCGTAAAGTGAAAAGAAAAGCCTTTCACTCTACTGCTAAGGTTTATTGATACTTTGCCGAAGTAATGAACTCACCGAATGTCTCGCACCATACAACAACCGTATTGTATTCAGAAATTGAAGTGCTTTGAGGAACCTCAACAACGAAGTTATCGAACGTTTTGACATCACCAATTAAGCTCATCTCAGATTTAAGGTCATTAAACTCTTGTTCCGTTTCGACAAACTTAGGAGATAGATAGAGTTTATAGTCTGGTCCGGGAGCGAGTTTTCCTACCAACGTAATGACTTCAGAACTCAAATGAATCTCTCCCTCTCCCCAATGAAAAGCATCGCTACCTTTGAGTTCCCTCTTAAACACTGCGCTGTATTCTGCACCTTGCTTACTCTTAGCAACTTGCTCATCGGTCGGCGCAGGTGGTGCAATAAGGATCGGTAAAGTATAGATACCTATCGCAATGCCAATAGAAACTGCCACTAAGTGACTGATTGTTAATTTAATTATATTTTTCAAGGTCATAAGCATCTTCTTATTAGTTTTACTACTTGAATTTAGATTCAAATCGGCCTTATCTGTCTATTATCGAGCAGCATAATGTCATTAACATTATACACAAGCTATGCGCACTAAATGCAGACTGAGCGCAATTAAAAACGGCTGATAATTAATATCAGCCGTTTGCTTATCGGAAATGTCGTTGTGCCGGTTTGGTCACTATTCCGCTTCCACCAAAGCGATCTTATCGGATATCGATTTTTCCAATTTTATCGCAATAAACTTAGAGGTTGGCGTAAACGTTCTATCCCCATAACTGTCCAAAGGAACTAATGGGTTTGTTTCTGGATAGTAAGCCGCCGCCTGACCTGCTGGTACATCATAGGCAACAAGCGTAAATCCGCTCACACGGCGCTCAACGCCATCTTCCCACAATGACACCATGTCCACTTTGTCTCCCGGTTCAAAACCGAGTTTACGAATATCCTCTTCATTGATAAACAGCACTTCGCGCATACCAAATACTCCACGATAACGGTCATTCAAGCCGTAAAGTGTCGTATTGTATTGGTCGTGTGAGCGCATGGTTTGCAAGATCAAATCTGGCTTTTGGCCTTTTTCGAGTATCGCTTCGCTGATCAACTGCTTCGGCAACTCGCTAGAGCTGAACTGTGCTTTGCCGCTTGGTGTATTCCATCGACGCTCGGCAGCTGGGTTTACCAAGTGGAATCCACCCGGGTGTTTAAGCTTATGGTTAAAGTCGGTAAAGCCCGGAATCGTGTCGGCAATCAAATCGCGAATACGGTCGTAATCTTCAATCGCCCACAACCAATCAATTGGTTTTGCCCCGAGTGTAGCATTGGCAATACCGGCAATAATCGCTGGTTCTGAACGCAAATGCTCCGAACGCGGTTTTAGCTGACCAAATGAGATATGTACCATGCTGAAGGTATCTTCAACCGTCACGCCTTGTGGGCCAGTCGCTTGCTGATCAATCTCAGTACGGCCTAAGCATGGAAGAATAAGCGCATCTTTACCTGTGACAAGGTGAGAACGATTTAACTTCGTCGAAATGTGTACGGTTAAATTACAGTTTCGCATCGCGTTGTGCGTACGTTCTGTGTCTGGCGTTGCTTGTGCAAAGTTACCGCCCAAACCGATAAATACTTTCGCTTGCCCTTCTTCCATCGCTTTAATGGCTTGCACAGTGTTGTGGCCTTCACCACGCGGGACGGCAAAGTTAAATCGACTTTCAATGCGATCCAACAACAGATCTGAAGGTTTTTCATCAATGCCCATCGTACGGTCGCCCTGAACGTTACTGTGACCACGCACTGGTGAAAGCCCCGCTCCCGACTTACCAACGTTACCTCGTAACATTTGCACGTTTGCGACTTCTTTAATGGTTGGCACAGAGTGACGATGCTGAGTCAACCCCATCGCCCAACACATGATCACACGTTCTGCACGTCGATACATGCTCGCCACCATCTCGATTTCACTTAAATCAAGACCCGATTGTTCCGCGATGTGTTCCCAAGAGGTTGCGTCCACTTCAGCCAAATACTCATCAATACCTGTTGTGTGTTGCTTGATGAATTCACGATCAAATACCGCTTTGCCACCGTTTTGCAATGCCTCGCGTTCCCATTGCAACAAGAATTTCGCGATGCCACGAAATACAGCCATGTCTCCGCCCAAAGCAGGACGCAGGTACGCCGTGTTTGTAGGCTCTGAGCCGTTACTCAACATCTCAATCGGCATTTGTGGGTTTTGGAAACGCTCTAATCCGCGCTCTTTGAGCGGGTTTAGACAGATAACCTGTGCACCACGTTTTACCGCTTCACGCAGAGGTTCAAGCATTCGTGGGTGGTTCGTACCCGGGTTTTGACCAATCACGAAAATCGCATCAGCTTCTTCAAAATCATCAAAGATCACTGTGCCTTTACCAACGCCAATGGTGTCTTTCATCCCTATTGCACTGGCTTCGTGACACATGTTGGAACAATCTGGAAAGTTATTGGTACCGAATGCGCGCACAAATAGCTGATACAAAAACGCCGCTTCGTTGCTTGCACGACCAGAGGTATAAAACTCAGCTTGGTGTGGTGAATCCAATTGATTGAGATGTTTCGCGACAAGTGCAAAAGCCTCATCCCAAGAGACAGGCACATAGTGGTCGGACTCGGCATCGTATCGCATTGGGTGCGTGATACGGCCTTGGTATTCCAACCAGTAATCGGTTTGCGTTGAGAGAGAAGAAACGCTGTGATTGGCAAAAAACTCAGGATCAACCAGACGATTGGTCGCCTCCCAGTTTACCGCTTTCGCGCCATTCTCACAGAAATTGACTTTACCGCTATCTGGCGACTCACCCCATGCACATCCCGGGCAGTCGAAACCGCCATTTTGGTTGGTTTTGAGCATAGTGCGAATGTTTTTAACTGCATTTTCACTGCCCCACCAACTTCTGGTTACGGCTTTCAGTGCACCCCAACCACCAGCTGGACCTTTGTATGTTTTTATTTGTTCTTTTTGGCTCACGACTTTACTCCTCGCAGATATACCAGCAAGCAGGGTGCCCGTGAAAACAAGCGCGTTATTTATTGAGATAATGCGGAAGTATTGAAGGGCTTAGTTTCTAATCCATGTATTTTTTAATCCAAATAAGTAACCACTCAACATGCTCTCGCTTGTCCGAGCGTTTACTTATCTAGATTCTTGATATCGGATACCCGCCTACTGTTTCTAAGACTGGTAGATTCAATTCGCATTGTTGCGTCTTGATCTAAATCAAAGATTAAGTCGTTATTCAATATGCGTCCAATTGATAATCCTGACCGAGTGATAAACAAAATCTATGACGAATTTTTCCACTGACGGTCATCACATTTTTAATCAATACAATTTATGAGGTTAATCGTTTTCCCATCCGATTCCACCTAGCTCGCTTAACAAACTCAATAAAATCGGCACTCTTGATAATAGATAATATCTATCACACTATAGATACTTTAAATTTGACCCTAATTAATATCAGGAATAGCCTTGATTCAGATCAATTTTGAGTGTGGTTTTATTCTTGACTTGGTTTTGGTTTTCCATTCCCCAGTTAAAACGCTCCAGCGCTTAAAAAGTACGGTAGTGCTGTGCCCTTTTTAGGGAGTTCTCCCGTACATGTGACTCACAACGCAAGGTTAACAAGCCATTATGGATATCAAACAACTTAAATATCTCATCGCACTTGAACAGACCAAACACTTTGGTCAAGCCGCCGCATTGTGCCACATTACGCAGCCTACCTTGTCCATGAGAATCCGAAGCTTAGAGGAAGAACTCGATCTCGAATTAATCCAAAGAAGTCAACGATTTGAAGGGTTTACTGAAGCAGGAGAACGCATTTTAGCTTGGGCAAAAACCGTCTTAGCAGCTCATGATGGATTGCAAGCTGAAGCCGCCAACTGCCGTGGTCAGTTGGTCGGCTCTCTTCGGCTTGGAATGGTGCCACTCGCCAGCCAAAACCCGATGCAATTGCTCAAACCATTAGCTCACCAGTTCCCTGAGTTACGCTTTCAAATACTCTCCATGACGACCGAACAGATCATAGACCAACTCAATCGCAATCAACTAGATTTGGGGATGTGTTATGTCGATCAAGTTAACACCGCTTACTTCGATGTTATCGAGCTCGACTCGACAAAACTTGGCGTATTATTCGATGAGCGTCATTTCGATTTTGCCGAATCTGAAGTGTTGTGGGAGTCACTCAATAACATTCCGCTAGGGCTGCTTTCGAAGGGTATGCACTATCGCCACTCAATTGATCTTAGCTTTGTGAGTAAAGGGCTGGTTCCGCAAACCGTCATTGAAAGTAACTCCACCTTTCACTTGATCCAAGCAGTAACCAGTGGCCTTTGTTGCGCTATTATGCCGCTAAACTGTGGATTGGAAGAGTTGAACGATACGCTTCGCATTATCCCTATCGAAGAAGCCGCCGTTCACGCCCCGCTAGGTTTGTTAAAGCGAAAACAAGAACCCTTCTCCGCGCTAACCGATCAGTGCTTCGCAGAAGCGAAAAACATATTCAATCGATAACAACAACCCACACGTCAATTTTTGGCATACATAACGGCTTATGAGGTGATTTCATGAGATGTACTACTCAATCTTATTTTGAACTGTCCGATTTCAATCAAGCACCACCTCAACCAAGTGCGTTCAATTACCGAGAATTGATTGATGGCCGCCCAGTGCAACAAATGTCGCTGGCGAGTGAATCCGCCTTAGCTATCAGCTACAACGGCATTAGCCAAGCGGTCATGATGGTGACGCCAGGCCATCTGGAAGACTTCGTGAAAGGATTTAGCCTAAGCACAGGCATCGTCCACGACTTCAAAGAGATCAAAGACATTGAAGTTGGTGGCGATCACGAATCTCACTATGCGGAAGTGGAAATCAGCAACCGCGCTTTCTGGGCTTTAAAAACACAACGCCGGAATCTTGCCGGCACAACCGGATGCGGCATTTGTGGTGTCGAGGCTCTGGAACAAGCTTTGCCTGATTTAGCACCGCTAACACCGTCTCTTCCTCCGCGCTCCGATGTATTTGAAGGGCTGCGAGACAAAGTCGCACTGCATCAAGAAGCCGCACGTGAATCTGGCGCGTTACACGCCGCCTTATTTGCAGATTTACAAGGCAACATCAAGTTGTGCCGAGAGGATATCGGCCGCCACAACGCGCTAGATAAGTTGATTGGCGCATTTGCCAACAATCACATCGAACCTCAAAGTGGCTTCGCTATCATGACAAGCCGTTGCAGCTTGGAGTTGATCCACAAAGCCGTTCGCGCGCGTATCCCCACTCTGGTTTGCTTATCTGCACCTACAGCGTTAACCGTCGAATGGGCAAGAAGAAACCATTTGAACCTAATTCACTTACCAAAACACGGCTCGCCGCGTCTATACAGCCCTGCGCCTTAACACGTCAACCTAGCCGAATTCCTAATATTTCTAACAGAGACCTCTGGGTCTCTGTTGTTTGTTTCTCATTCGCGATTGATAGCTAGCAACGAGACACTATTCTTCCAACCAAACGTACTCACCCCTTGTCAGCACTAAGCTTACGCATATTAACCTGCTTGCATTTGAACGCTTTCCAATCCGATAAGAAACCAGTCAAAAACCCATAAATTAGTAAGGATTTTGTGTGACTCTTTTCACGCTTTTCCGCCTTCCTAGGCATTTCTAGGAATTTTTCCTAGCCGATCTAGGCAACCATCTCATGTGCCTCACAAAACCACTCTCTAGAATTCCGCTCAGTCAAAGGTAACAAGAGCGCATAACGGTCTCCGTTGTGTTTCTAAAACAATTACAAGAGAGTTCATCATGTTAAAATTCCTCGAACAGGTGCGGAAGCCGACCCTCGATCTTCCTGTCGAAGTTAGAAGAAAGATGTGGTTTAAACCGTTCATCCAATCTTACTTGGTCGTATTTATCGGCTACCTAACCATGTACTTGATTCGTAAGAACTTCAATGTCGCGCAAAACGACATGATCTCAACTTACGGTTTGAGCATGACAGACCTAGGTCTTATTGGCCTTGGCTTCTCCATCACATACGGCATCGGTAAAACCGTTGTGTCTTACTACGCTGACGGTAAGAACACCAAGCAATTCCTCCCTTTTATGCTGATCCTTTCAGGTCTTGCAATGCTTGGTTTCAGCTTCAGCATGGGCGGCGGTAGCGCAAGCCTGTTCTTGATGGTGGCTTTCTACGCTCTAAGTGGTTTCTTCCAAAGTACTGGTGGCCCTTCTAGTTACTCAACCATTACAAAATGGACACCTCGTAACAAACGCGGCTCTTACTTAGGCTTGTGGAACATGTCACACAACGTTGGTGGTGCGGGCGCAGCGGGTGTTGCTCTTTTCGGTGCCAACTACCTATTCGACGGCCACGTAATCGGCATGTTCGTGTTCCCTTCTATCATCGCGATCATCGTTGGCTTCATCGGTATGCGCTTTGGTAGCGACTCTCCAGAAGCTTACGGTCTAGGTAAAGTAGAAGAACTTTTCGATGAAGCAGTGAGTGAAGAAGACACCGCCGCTGAAGAAAACCAGATGACCAAAAAAGAAATCTTTGTTGAATACGTTCTTAAAAACAAAGTTATCTGGCTACTTTGCTTTGCCAACATCTTCCTTTACATCGTTCGTATCGGTATCGACCAATGGTCAACGGTATACGCGTACCAAGAACTTGGTCTGTCAAAAGAAACGGCAATCTCTGGCTTTACTCT
Source organism: Vibrio sp. Vb1574 (assembly GCF_033338675.1). Taxonomy (NCBI): domain Bacteria; kingdom Pseudomonadati; phylum Pseudomonadota; class Gammaproteobacteria; order Vibrionales; family Vibrionaceae; genus Vibrio; species Vibrio sp. Vb1574. Next base: position 232,587 of record NZ_JAWOTC010000002.1, on the reverse strand, counting down.
ATTCGAAGTCGGTGCGCTTGTGGGTACTTTGATGTGGGGTTACTTATCTGACTTAGCAAACGGTCGCCGCGCATTGGTTGCTTGTGTGTCTCTTGGTTTGATCATCGTATCGCTTGAGTTCTACCAACACGCCACTAGCGAGTTCATGTACTTGGCCTCACTATTTGTATTGGGCTTCTTGGTGTTTGGTCCGCAACTTCTTATCGGTGTTGCCGCGGTTGGTTTTGTCCCTAAAAAAGCAATCAGTGTGGCTGACGGCGTAAAAGGTACATTCGCTTACCTAATCGGTGACAGCTTCGCGAAACTTGGTCTCGGTATGATTGCAGACGGTACACCTATCTTCGGCTTAACAGGTTGGAAAGGTACCTTCGCAGCTCTAGATACCTCCGCCATGATTTGTATTGTTTTGCTTGCTTTCGTCGCTATCGCGGAAGAGAAGAAGATTCGACACGCGAAGAAGCTTCAACTTGCACAAAACCAAGCCTAACTTCTCTGCGCGCTTTACTTCGGTAAAGCGCGCAAGATCATTAAAAAGCATGGCTCAATTCAGTATCATTAAAGGTTTTTCTATTGGCTCCTGTTGGAGCTTATTGTTGTTAGTCGTCTGCTCTATTTGGTTGTAATAATGATTCATGTTGCTCTAGTTGATGATCACGTCATCGTGCGTTCAGGTTTCGCACAATTATTAAATTTAGAAAGTGATGTTACCGTTGTTGGTGAGTTCGGCTCTGTCGCCGAAGCGCGAAAAGGGTTGCCTGCGGTACACCCACACGTCGTCATCCTAGATATTTCCATGCCAGATGAAAGCGGCTTAAACTTTCTCAGCGAAATACCAACTGGCATTGCCTGCGTGATGCTTAGCGTGCATGACTCCCCTGCGATGGTGGAAAAATCACTAAAGTTAGGTGCAAAAGGCTATCTTAGTAAACGCTGTAGCCCAGACGAACTTATTCAAGCCGTGAGAACCAGTGCTTCTGGCGGCTGTTACCTCACATCAGATATTGCACTTAAACTTGCAACGCCTAGCGACAACACCACCTCTCTATGCCAACTGACAAAACGTGAAAACGAGGTATGTCAGCTACTTGCCACTGGGTTGGATGTAAAGTCTGTCGCGGCAGAGCTTGGCTTGAGCCACAAGACTGTGCATGTTCATCGTGCGAATGCCATCGACAAACTCGGCGTGAAAAACAACGTTGAGCTCGCCAAACTATTTTCTCAAGAGTCCTTTTAATGCGAGCTTATGCTGTTACCACCATTTGCGGACTTTTTGTTATGGCTTGCGCCTGGTTCTGCTTATGGGTGATTGCCTATTACTTTGTCAATGATCCCGAGCTGGCGATCTTATTGTTTCCTTTCGCTTTACGATTAGGTGTCGCCCTTCACACTCGCACCGCTTATTGGCCGACGATTTACCTTTCGGAGTGGGGACTTTCCATCGCACTTGCGATCTTACTGGGTCAACCGCAGTGGCTTACCGTGCTGATTGCGAGCATTGCCAGTATCCCGGTCACTCTGATTGCGAAAAAATACTACTACGGAGACCAAAACCGCCATTTAGCCGTGATGAGCGCAGTCATTATCATTAGCGCGTTTATTAATGTGATCGCCGTTGGTTTTCACGTTCCTTCGGTTTACATGGTATGGCTGGCTAGCATTTCTGGAGGCTTGCTCGTGGTTCCTATGTGCTACTTGTTATGGAGTTATTTGTTCCAAAGTCGTTGGTCTCCGCTTAGCTCTCTCCTACTTAGCAATGCCGTTGTATTTCAGGTGCGTCATATCGTGCTTTATGCACTGCTTTTGATCGGCAGTATTTTGGTGCAAACCAGTTTGCCTGAAGAGCTAAAACGATTTGCGCCGTTTTGTATGGCGATTCCAATCATCGTGCTTGCTCTGCGTTACGGCTGGCAAGGTGCCCTACTCGCCACCATGCTCAACAGCATTGCGCTGATTGCGGCTCGCAGCGGCGTATCAAATCTAGAAATCACCGATTTGTTATTATCTCTCTCGGCGCAAACCATCACCGGCATTATGCTCGGCTTAGGGGTTCAGAAACAAAAAGACCTCAATCACAAACTGCGCGGCGAACTTGCACGCAATCAGAATTTGTCTCGCCAGCTTATCAAAGCGGAAGAATCGGTAAGACGCGATATTGCGCGCGAGCTACATGACGAAATTGGACAGAACATCACGGCGATCCGCACACAAGCCAACATCATTAAGCGGGTAAATAACGCCGAAACAAGCGTGGGTTGCGCCGACATGATCGAAGGGCTTTCCCTCAACGTGTACGACACCACTAAGCGACTGTTAAGCAAGCTAAGACCAAAAATGCTGGATGATTTGGACTTAAAAGAATCCGTCGAGCAACTGACGCGAGAGATGGAATTCGCCAATCACGGAACAACTGTTCAACTGAACTGGCAAGGCGATTACACCAGCCTGAGTGACACACTCAAAGTAACCCTATTCCGTTTATGCCAAGAGTCATTAAATAACGCAGCCAAGTACGCAGAAGCGCAGTTGATCAATATTGAACTGACAATTGGAGAAGCTGCGGTGTCACTGATGATTCACGATGATGGTGTCGGATTCAAAGTTCAGGACAGCATGAAAGGCATGGGCGTTCGCGGCATGCAAGAACGTGTGCACGCGTTAGGTGGAAAAATGGTTATCTACTCCACCAGCGATCAAGTGATCGGCACACAAATCAGCATTACTTTACCTAAGGTGTAACTCAAGATGTTTGGATTTTTACGTTCACCTAAATTTACTCAACCGAGCCTGAGCAACGAGCAAATCGACCAGCGTTACCACCATTGGCGTTTGCACATTATGTTGGGGATGTACATCGGCTACGCAGGTTTCTACTTTACCCGTAAGACCTTTAACTACGCCGCACCAGCGATGATTACCGATCTTGGCTTAGATAAAGGCGATTTGGGTCTTATCGGTACACTTTTCTACATTACTTACGGCTGTTCGAAGTTTATTTCTGGCACGATTTCGGATCGCTCTAACCCTCGTTATTTCATGGGATTAGGATTGATTGCGACAGGTCTGGTCAATATCGCGTTCGGTTTTTCTAGCTCACTCGCGGCTTTCATTACTCTGTGGATCTTAAACGCCTGGTTCCAAGGCTGGGGCTGGCCTTCATGCTCCAAGCTGTTAACCACTTGGTATTCACGCTCCGAGCGTGGCTTCTTATGGGCCATTTGGAACACCGCACACAACGTTGGTGGCGCGCTGATCCCTATTTTGGTGGGCTATTTAACGTTGCACTACAGCTGGCGTGAAGGCTTTATTCTACCCGGCATCATCGGCGTATTACTCGGTCTATTCGTTTGTTGGCGATTGCGCGACAAACCCACAACAATGGGTTTACCAAGTGTCGGCCAATGGCGCAACGACGCACTAGAACTTGCGCAGGAAAATTACGGACGTGGCCTCACCTACCGAGAAATTCTGAAATCGTACGTATTTAACAACAAATACATCTGGCTGCTCGCGTTCAGTTATGTGTTGGTTTACATCGTCCGAACCGCAATCAATGACTGGGGAAACCTGTACTTGACCGAGCAGCATCACTATAGCCTGATTAATGCCAACGCTGCTCTGTCTATGTTTGAAATCGGCGGTTTTGTTGGTTCATTGGTTGCGGGTTGGGGCTCAGACAAACTCTTTGGCGGTAACCGTGGGCCAATGAACTTGCTGTTCGCGATTGGGATTTTCTTATCTGTCTCCGCGCTTTGGCTAATGCCTCTGACCAACTTTGCATTCCAAGCAGCGGGATTGTTCTCCATCGGCTTCTTTGTCTTTGGACCACAAATGCTGATCGGTATGGCGGCGGCGGAGTGCTCTCACAAAGACTCTGCCGGCGCGGCAACAGGATTCGTGGGCTTGTTCGCCTACATGGGCGCAGCATTGTCTGGTTATCCACTGGCGTTAATTCTTGAAGAATATCATTGGACGGGTTTCTTCATCACCATTTCAGTTTGTGCAGCCGTCATTGGCCTTTTGTTGCTGCCATTTTTGCAAGCGCAACCATCACGAAAACCACTCGAACCAAAACCTCGGTTGTAAATCGACTTATCGCCCTTCGGGCAAATTGGCGAGTGACCTAACCGCGCTCGCCCACCTTATTTAACGTATCTCTGCTCAATTTTTCTTCCGATTCAGTTCGGAGGGTTAACTATGGGAAAAATTCATGAATTTGAACACTATTTCATCGCATAGCTTCTTTCAAATGAACAACAAAATCCAAAACTACGCTTGGGGAAGCACCTCTTCTATTCACGATTTGTTTGGCTTTTCTAACGAAACGAATGAGCCTCAAGCAGAAGTATGGATGGGTACTCACCCAAACGGCTGCTCTGAAGTTCAGATTGAGCAAAACACGCTGCCTTTGTCTGAACTGATCAAACAAAACCAACCCGCTTACTTATCAGCAGAAACCGCAGCGAAATTTGGCGACCTGCCCTTTCTGTTTAAGATCTTAGCGGCCGAACATGCACTGTCGATTCAAGTTCACCCAAGCAAACAAGATGCCGAAATAGGCTTCGAAAAAGAACAAAGTGCCGGGATCCCACTAAACGCAAGCCATCGTAACTACAAGGATCCAAACCACAAACCTGAGTTGGTGTACGCGCTGACAAGTTACCAAGCCATGAACGGTTTTCGCTCGTATGCCGAGATTATTGAGGCATTTAGCCTTTGCGATATCGATGAGCTACGCGCGCCTCTTGACACATTCAAACGCGAAATCAACTCACAAGGTTTACGCGATTTCTTTGTGCACATTCTTACCATGGAAGGAGAAACAAAAGAGCGAGCACTGAAACAGCTTCTTGCCCACGCTTCACGTCAATCGGAACAAGGCACTGACAGCGACGTTTACCAGCTCATCTTGGATCTATCCACTCAATACCCTGGCGATGTCGGCTTGTTTTCGCCATTACTGTTGAATGTCATCACGCTGCAACCTGGCGAAGCGATGTTCCTGAGCGCAAGAACGCCACACGCTTACATTAAAGGTACGGGATTAGAGATCATGGCGAACTCAGATAACGTTTTGCGTGCAGGACTCACGCCGAAACATATGGATGTTGAAGAACTGGTTAAATGCACAGATTTTGTGCCTAAGCCGTTTAACAGCCTTGTTCTTAAACCCAATGCCAATGGTTGCCAAAGCCTTTATCCGGTCCCAGTGGCAGACTTTAGTTTCAGCATTCTTAACCAACCGAACAATGAAGTGGTTGATGCCAATAGCGCAGAGATTTTGATGGCGATTGATGCCGACCTGACACTCATCAGTGATAACGGTGAGACGTTAACCGCCGCGAAGGGACAATCTGTATTTGTTCCTGCTTACGTTGGCCATTACCGTATTCAAAGTGCGGGACGTGTGGCTCGCGCCTTCAACTAGTTTTTGAACAACCGATTCAAACTAACGTCTGACCCAAGGGACTGGGTTAGACAATTTATTCCTTTCATAGATTGAACCATTCCGCTTTTAAGGCGCTCATGCTTACACCTTGCCGAATCCAAACACCTACAGGCCAGTTTCTCTAAAAGCCATAACCTCCCGGATCTGCCATTTACTGCAACATTCATTGTCAAAACCCATTTATGTCCGGTAAATTCGTCGCTCCAATATCAAATCACTTGGATAATAAAGGCGCTTGCACAGTGGTATTTGTTGCAAAACGTATAATCAACGTTGTAATCAAAACCTCAATCACTACAATCTCTGGTTCGATTTTTCAGTTAACGTTTGTATGCCGAAGTTAAACCAAGATAACCCTGTTCAAAGCTCCGCCCTTTCCGATATCGAAACCAGCAGTAAGATTCAATCGGCATTAGAACCGAAGTTTCACAAGCCAGAGAAACGTCTCTGCTTAAGCCCTGGCCTGTCGGATAAGCATTTGGCGCGCCGTTGGCAAGTATTGGAACACGTGACCAATAAAGATCATCTCCTTGATCCTTTCACGCAGTCACATTGCGATGCTTACTCCAACAACATCGAGCACTTCATTGGTACTGTTAATGTGCCGGTCGGCATTGCAGGCCCTTTGCGCGTCAACGGCTTGTATGCGAACGATGACTTTTTGGTTCCGCTCGCAACGACAGAAGCCGCGTTAGTCGCTTCCTACAACCGTGGCGCAAATCTTATTACCGCCGCTGGTGGCGCGAGCGCATTGTTGCTGAGTGAAGGGGTGAGCCGAACGCCAGTGTTCGCCTTTAATAACCTTGCCGACGCTGGCCAGTTCGTCAGTTGGGTTGTGACCCAGTTTGACGCATTTCGTCAAATTGCGGAATCCACCACCTCACATGGCAAACTCAAAGACATCAATGTAAATATCGAAGGAAACCACGTTTATTTGGTCTTTGAATACGTGACTGGTGACGCTTCCGGACAAAACATGGTGACCATCGCAACAAACGAAGTGTTCCATCATATTTTGGCGACCAGCCCAATCAAACCAACTCAAGCATTCTTGGATGGCAACTTATCAGGCGACAAAAAACCAAACGCGCACACACTGCGCTCGGTACGCGGTAAGAAAGTATCCGCCGAAGTGACCATTCCTGCTGAGTTGGTGGAAAAATATCTGCATACGACGCCGGAGTCTATGGTTCAATTTGGCAAAATGACTACAGTGGGCGGTTTACTTAGCGGGACAATTGGCGTCAACGCGCATTACGCAAACGCGCTTGCCGCGCTGTACATTGCTTGTGGTCAAGATGCCGCTTGCGTTGCAGAGTCTGCCATTGGAATCACTCGTATGGATGTGGACGCTCAAGGCAACTTGTACGCGTGCGTGACCTTGCCAAACATCATGGTGGGGACGGTTGGTGGTGGTACTGGCCTTCCAACACAAAAAGCATGTTTGGATATTTTGGGTTTGCACGGCAACGGCAATGCGAAAGCGTTAGCCGAAGTCGCAGCTGCGCTTTGTCTGGCTGGCGAACTCTCGATCGTGGGCGCATTTTGTGCCGATCACTTTTCTCGTGCTCACCATAAGCTTGCCCGAAAATAACCTTTGTTGCTTTGTACAAGAGAACATCCGTGTGGTTTTCTCTTGTGCAAACCAATGGACTTTATTTATTGGCTCAATAATTTCTTGAAACTAACTTAAGCCTTAACAAACATACCAATCTCTTGTTAACAGTACTTTAGCTGTCCCCCTTCTATATCCATTGCGATATCTCTGCTTGTTACTCTTCATTGGCCATATTTAATATCAGCATCTTAGAAAAAATAGCATCAAAAACTTCTAGCACTATAGTACCAAATTCATCGTTTGAGTTTTTTGTTCACCACTTATAGCTACTATACTCGCCTATGCAGCTGCTTGATTTTCATAAATTTACTAAACAGCTCAAAAGAGCTTAATAACTCCCGTTAAATGGACTTAAATCGTTACTTCGGGTAAGCGAGTTAACTATGAGACGTCAGAAGCTAAATAAAATCTCTGCTTGGGTACTAGGATTGGCTATCTTATTGCTGAGCCATGTGCCTAATGTATCAGCACAAATACAGCAATCCCCATCCGATCAAACCGTTGCGCGTTTTCTCTATCAAACCTCTTTTGGACCAACTCCTGCGTTAATTAATGAGGTTAGGGAAAACGGGTTAGAGGACTGGATACAGAAACAAATCAACCTGCCAGCAACCTACCATCAACCACTTTATCAAACGCCTTTTTCTAAAGGCCTACAGTCAAACCGAGAAAATGCTTGGTATCAGATTGTTGTTACTGCTGAAGATCAGCTCAGACAGCGAACGGCTTATGCATTGAGTCAGATCGTAGTCGTTTCTCGTTATGGCGGCGTTCTTTCCAGCAAACCTACAGGGTTAGTGAATTACTACGATCTGTTGGTTGAGCATGCGTTTGGCAACTACCGAGACCTGTTGTATGACGTTTCCATCCATCCAGTCATGGGGAGCTATTTGTCTATGCTCGGTAGTGCAAAAGAAAATAGTGCGACAGGAACGCTTCCCGATGAGAACTTTGCTCGAGAGTTAATGCAGTTATTCACTATCGGTTTGTATGAACTCAATTTAGATGGCAGTAAAAAGCTAAACCACGCAACAGGCAAACCTATCCCCACGTACAATCAAACTGATATTCAAGAGCTCGCGCGAGCATTAACTGGATGGAAAAATTCCGACATCGCATTCGTGAAACCGATGCGAGTTATCAGTCAAAGACACGACACCGGCGAGAAGCGATTTCTAGGGAACGTGATCCCATCGGGTCTAACCGCACAAGAAGAGCTTTCAAAAGTGATTGATATGTTGATGTCTCACCCAAATGTTGCTCCATTTGTTTCAAAGTTACTTATCCAACGTTTGGTCAGTTCAAATCCAAGCCCAGAGTACGTCGCGCGTGTTGCTACGATATTTAACAACAATGGGGAAGGAGAAAAAGGCGATCTAACCGCCATTGTTCGAGCCATATTGCTCGACCCTGAAGCATTAGGGATGACGGATACCCCGCCTATAAAAGTGAAAGAACCGATACTGGTCCTGACTAATTTTCATCGAGCATCAGGTTTTACGATTAAAGGATCACGTTACGAAGACGCAACAACGATGATGAACATCGCTAATCAAGGGCCGCTTCGTTCTCCTTCCGTGTTTAATTTTTACTCTCCAGACTATCAGCCGTCTAACGAGTTTACGGAGTCTGGTATTAACTCTCCAGAGTATGAACTTCTCAATTGGTCTGTTTATACCGATTTGGTCAACTATATGTTAACCAGCACTCGTAGAGGAGGTGGTGATTCCTACCACTTCGATCTTAACGAGTTTTATCTTCTTCTGGACGATCACCGTGCCTTAGTCGAATTGGTTAACGAGCGTTTCTTTGCTGGAACGGCTTCTGCTGAATTGAAAGAGCTCATGCTCACCGCCCTGAATGATTATCGTGGGGACTATGTGCCAACAACAAAACTCGCTCTAGTGATATTTACCGCCATTTCTGGCGACGAATTCTATATTCAGGATTAGGAGTGAATTATGGATATTTCACGACGACATTTTATACAAAGCACGCTATCGATGGGCGCACTAGCCTCTCTTAGTCTGCCAGGTTACTCTCTCGCAGCGCCATCCAATGACTTTCGAGCATTAATATGTGTGTATTTAGCAGGCGGAAACGATGCATTCAACACCATACTGCCATTATCGGAGGCGCACTATCGTCAATATTCCAAAGTCAGAGGGCCACTCTCTGTCGCCAAAGAAGACATACTCCCTATCAATTTAAGTGCTGTCGATAGCTCAAATCACCCAGTGAAGCTCGGCTTACACCCAAAGTTAAATGCGTTAACTTCCGTTTTCGAACAAGGCGATGCCAGCATCGTGCTCAATAGTGGCATTCTCAACCATCCCGTCACCAAACAAGCTATTGAGCAAGGTGAAGCATCACTTCCCGAGCAACTGTTTTCTCATAATTCTCAAACAGACGCTTGGTTACTTGGTGGAATGAGCGAGTCTAAAAATCTTGGTTGGGCTGGCAGAATGTTGGATGTATTAAACTCTGAATCAGAAATAACACCGCTATACAGTGTGCATGGCAACTCGCTTTGGTTACGGGCAATGGAACACCGCCAAACCGTCCTGAAAAAAGATCGCGCAGTTCAGCTTACCGCGATTGATAACCCGCTATACAAGGGGATCTATGATCGCCTTCTCTCTCATCAAACTGACAATCCATTTAATGGTCATTTTAATTTGATGGTTGATGAGTCGATGGTAATGAGTAGTGTACTGAGCGAGCAACTCAACCACATTGCTGACGAGCCGCTGTTTACGTCATCGACGCTCGGCAAGCAGATGCAAACCGTGTACAAATTGATAGCAAGCCAAGATGTCCTGAAGCAGCAACGACAAGTCTTTTTCGTTAAACACTCTGGGTATGACCTGCACGATTCGCAACTGACACGTCATCCAGTGTTACTTGAGGATCTCGCGACAAACCTTTTAGCAATGTATCGTGCGGTCGAACGGTTAGGGCTAAACAAGCAAGTCACCTCTTTCACTATGTCTGACTTCGGTCGACGGATGATGAGCAACGGAAATGGTACCGATCATGGCTGGGGTGGCCATCAACTATTAATTGGAGGCGCGGTAAATGGAAAACAACCTATCGGTACATGGCCGGAACTAATACTGGGCGGAAACGATGATTACTCTCAAGGCCGACTCATACCCAAAATTGCCGCTGATCAAGTTGGTTCAACACTAGCGCAGTGGATGGGCGTGAGTGATAACGCTGCACTGGAATACGTCTTCCCGAACATCCGTAATTTTACTCATTCAAACCTGGGTTTTATGGCTTAAGATATTTTTCAGGTTAGCTGTAGAACGCATCATCAAATAAGGGAGCCTCGCGCTCCCTTACTCATCTTATGTTTGCAGAGTGTCCGTTACACCTCGTCGCGACGGCGTTCGTTACACAGCTTAATGGCACGCTCAAGTAATTCTAACGCGGATTGCTCACATTCAGGCAGAACCGCATCACTTTCAGAAACTGGCGTTACGCGGTCACCCCATCTCAATACTGCCGCACCCCATGTCAAACCTGCACCAAATGCAGCAAGAAGCATATTATCACCTGGGTTAACTCGACCTTGCTCTACCGCTTCACACAATGCAATTGGCACCGTCGCAGCTGAAGTATTGCCATAGTTTTGAATGTTAACAAACGCTTTGTCGTGTGGAATTCCAGACAGGTCACACAAGGTTTGAATAATACGAATATTCGCTTGATGCGGAATCACAACATCGATTTGTTCCGTCGTTAACTGTGATGCTTTCAGTACGGTTTTCGCAGCTAGCCCCATGCCTTTTACTGCACGTTTGAAAATTTCTTGTCCTACAAAGTTGAAATCCCAGTAACCGTTGTCTTCCGCAAAGCGATCCATACAAGTACCAAACTTTGGTACGGACAGAATATCGCGGCCTTTTGCGTCACAACCGATTTGAGACTGTAGTAAACCCGTTTCTTTTTCCGTTCTTGATAACACAACGGCGCCCGCACCATCACCAAATAGAACAGCGGTATCTCGCATTGCCCAATCGATGTAGAAAGACAATCTTTCCGCACCAATAATGATCGCGTTACGATAGTTACCTGATTGAATCAAACGTGTGCCCGTTTCTAGGCCATAGACAAATCCCGTACATGCGGCATTTAAGTCAAAGGCAGCGGCTGCACGAATACCTAGGTTCTGCTGTACCTTAGACGCGATATTTGGAATCAATGAATCTGGTGAACAAGTCGCCACAATGATTAAATCCACGTCTGTTGCATCGACGCCTGCTCGAGCTAATGCATGTTTAGCAGCAACGGTCGCCATGTCTGACGTGTTTACATGACTAATACGGCGGTTTTCGATACCAGTGCGGGTACGAATCCACTCATCGGAAGTATCGAGGAAAGTGCTAAGATCATCGTTAGAGAGCACGGCTGGCGGAACACATTTCCCCCAACCTGTAATTTCAGCGTAGTAATTTGTCATCGCAGACCTATTTATTGTTGTATTTTAATAAAATTTCTTAGAACCTTAGGCTCAAATACAAACCTGCGCTGCGTTATTTCGGCAGGTTAAAAAATAAGTATACAAATAATGAGGCTGACTGGTAAGTCATGTTTTCATCAATACGTAATAAAGGAAGAAGTCATGTCATCGTTTAAAACTCGCTGCCCTTCGTGCGGCGGTCTAAATCGTGTCCCTAATGAGCGCGTTGCCGAATCTGCAACTTGCGGTAAATGTAAAAGTGCACTTTTAGACGGCTCGCCTATCGAAGGTACACAAGATAACTTTTCTGCTCTATTACAAAGTGATATGCCTGTTGTAGTAGATTTTTGGGCCCCATGGTGCAACCCGTGCGTTGGTTTTGCTCCTGTTTTCTCTGATGTTGCTCATGAGCAAGCCGGAACGGCTCGTTTTGTTAAGATTGATACCGAAGCTCAACAACAACTTGCGACGCAATTTGGTATTCGCAGTATTCCTACCATTATGGTTTTCAAGAATGGTCAACGCGTTGATATGATCAATGGTGCGTTACCTAAAACTCAATTCGATCAATGGTTAAATCAAGCACTTACTAAATAATCTTCCACGCCAACCTTGTTTGTAGGTTGGCGTTTTTATGCAACTTATCAACCTATCTAGTTAACAAATATTATTTATCGAAACGACTTAAATTTATCATTTTACTTGCCTAACTATTAGCCTCATATTCGCGCCGAATAACCCTTAGATTTCATTTAACTTATAGGCGCAAAACAGTGGAAAACACAGTCGTTCCTGCAGCATCACCACGAGTTACAGTTCCAGTCGTCGCACTGTCTCTTTATGCGGTGGCTTCGGGCTATTTAATGAGCTTGATCCCTCTCATGCTCGGTGAATACAACATCTCAGCAGATTACGCGAGTTGGTTGGCGAGTGTGTTTTATGGCGGCTTATTAACCGGTGCTATTTTTATTGAACGTATCGTACGTCAAGTTGGTCACCGTAACGCGTTTATTGGTTGCTTGGCCGTATTTTCGCTAACTATCGTCACACTACCCGTGTTTGCTAACGGATTGATGTGGCTTGCCGCTCGCTTTATTGCGGGTATCGCGGTTGCTGGTGTTTTTGTCATTGTTGAATCTTGGCTAATGTCTGGAGACGAAGCATCGCGTGCGAGACGTTTGAGCTTGTACATGCTATCGCTTTATGGTGGTTCAGCATTAGGCCAGTTTGGTATTGGCGTGCTTGGCGTAAGTGGCGGCGTTCCGTTTATTGCGATCACGACGTTGATCTTAATGGCGATGCTGGTGCTAATGTTCATTGAGTGTGAGCAGCCAAACAGCCATGAATCAACCGCTTTATCATTTAAGCAAATTGCCAAACTAAACCATGCAGCAATTATTGGTTGTGTTGTTTCAGGTTTGACCTTAGGCGCGATCTACGGATTAATGCCAGTTGAGTTAACTAACCGTAAAATTAGCCATCAAGACATTGGTACATTGATGGCGCTAGTGATTCTAGGTGGCATGCTAGTTCAACCAATGGTGACCGCGTTAAACAAATACATGAGCCGCACAGTGCTAATGGCGTTTTTCTGTATTTTGGGTATTTTTTCGATCGGTATGACCTTTATTTCCTCGTCAGCCGTGGTATTGGCTGCTGCATTATTCTTTTTAGGTGCAGCTACTTTTGCCTTGTACCCGATTGCAATCAACTTAGGTTGCGAAGGACTTGATGAACACTTTATTGTCTCTGCGACACAAGTCATGCTATTTAGCTACAGCATCGGCTCTGTTGCTGGTCCTGTTGTCGCTGATAAATTTATGGGCCAAGAACACGGCTTGCTAGGCTACTTGTTTGCCGCTTTGGTTGCGACTGGCGTATACATGCTACTTGCTGCGAGCAAAACCAAGCAGCGTATGGCCGCTGGCCTCTAACCACGCCGCTTCTACTCAACGAAAACGAGGGCATGTCGCCCTCGTTTTTTTATTCTTCGCATTTTTGTTTAGATAAACGCTTGTGACGGTTTGACGCGTTCGCTGCAGGCTTTTCCGGTACCATTCGCTTTTCATGAAGCAAATGACGAACCGCCAAGATGGGATGTTTCAGTAACATTCTGGGGCCAGAGTAACGCATGACCAAACGCATTTGTTCTTTCGGCTCTGGTTTGTAGCAGTGAATCGGACATTTATTACACGTCGGTTTATTCTCTCCATAAGGACAGCGGTCGAGGCGCACTTCTGCGTATTCAAGCAGCTCATGACATTCTGAGCATAAGTCACGTTTTGTTCCATGATGGTCATGACAGTAAACCTCTACCATGGCTTTTACTGTCTTAAATTCAGTGGCGAGTTTGCCAAGTAAAATATCGCTCATGCGCTATCCAAAAATCACAACATCATTGTGTAAAGTTCTAACGTGCGGCCATTATCATATTGCTGCTCAACTCGTTCAAACTCAAAGCCCAGTTTTTTGAGCAAACTTATACTACGAATATTGTCATTGTTGGTGATGGCAACCAAATTATCGAGTTTCATTTCCTCTCTAGCGTATTCCAGCACTGCGGTTGCAGACTCCGTTCCGTAGCCGAAGCCATAAGCGGAAGGTAAAAATCCATATCCGAGATCATAGTGTTGTAATGTGTCACGTTTAACCAACCCACAAATCCCGATGGGTTGTCCATCTTCTTTCTTCTCTACAACGAGTAAACTCACGCCTCTAATTTTTTGCATGCGTAGCATGTTTTCTTTTATGTAACGCGCCGCTTCATATTCGGTACGAATTTGTTTGTCTCCGACAAAACGGTAGAAGTCTGGGCGGTTATAAAGTTCTAGTATAAATGGTGCATCATTTACACTCACAAGACGCAGTATCAAACGTTCGGTGTACAGTGTTTTCATTTGGGCTCCATTAAAACGCGATAGATGATTGGACATAGGAACGTACTTGAATTTTGCGACCGATACCGGCGCTTATTTAGTTGTAACTTGATAAAAAAGTAACTATCCTGCCTCGCTAAATTAAAGGACCACCACCATGAACCGCAAGAAGAAAATCAATCAGATCTTGAAAGCGAAGCAGAAGAAGCATAACGCTAAGCTACATAAGAGCAATAAGCCGCGTTATATCTCCAAAGCTGAACGCGCGAAAATGGAAGCTGAAGAACAAAACCAAGCTTCAGAACACACGGAAAACGTTGTAGACACAGCGCAGACAGATCAAGCCTAAAAGAAAAGCCGCTTCAAGCGGCTTTTTTGATATTTGGAGCGAGTTAGCTTTAGTATTCAACACTGTAGTTCAGTGTGAATGTGCGACCTCTTCCTTTGTAGTCGTACGCTGCTGCATCGTAGTGTGCTGCATAAAGAATCTGCGCACGTTGTCCCCAAGCGGTTGTGTAGTCTTCGTCAAATAGGTTTTGAATACCAAAACCTAACTGCCCGATAGGTAGTGTTACGTTACCAAGAAGATCAAACGTAGTGTATCCATCTAGTTTGTTGTTTGCGTCATCTTCGTAATCAAACATCGTCTGGCTTTGTAGACGTAGTGAATAGCCATCCTGATAGTAAGCCGCCCACGCGTTCGCTTTTGATGTACTTGCTTTACCCGCACTTAGATCTTCCCACTTACCGTTGGTTTTCAGCTCAGAAACCACATAGTGACCTGATGCACCTAACAAAATATCACGGTTTACCCAGTAGTTAATGTTTGCTTCGGCACCGTATACACGTTGCTCGTCATCAACATTGGTGATTAGGAGCGTCTTCTTGTCATACTTGATTGAGTTATCCGACACCGAGTAGTAACCCGCCGCTTGCAGTGCGACAGTATCCGTATCTAATCGGTAACCAATTTCATAGCTGTCCGTTTTGATGCCCGACATTTTTGAGTCAGATACGTTAATGCTATTGTTCAACGCGTAGTGACCATTTGCATCCGCGGCATCGTAGCTACCTTGGCCGTAGTACTTTGCAGGATCAGCGAGTTCGAAACCTTGAGAGAAGTTCGCCCAAAGCTGAGATTCATCGTTAAGCTGATAAATGGTGCCCAAATTAAATAAGCTCACAGAGTAGTCAGTGCTGCCACCTGGTACCGCATCCGCTGATACACCATTACCCGATGCGATCTTCTTTTGTATACTATAGGCAACAAAATCATCAATCTTATTGTCCATGTATTGGTAGCGGTAGCCTGCTTGTACTGACCAATCTTGATTGATTTGGTAATCCCCTTGGACAAACATTGCGTAAGACGCCACATCAACATCTGGGTAACGCCCCACTTCGGCATAGGTTCGATTAATTAAGTTCCCAGAGCTGTTCGCAATGGTTGGATCGAACAGAGCCTGGTTACTTTCAAAACGGTCTAAGTACGCATCGACACCATAAACAAGTTTGAATGACTCCCAGCTTTTAGCTAACGCTAAGCGCCCAGCAAAAACTTCTGTTTTTTGTTGAGAGGCACTTTGGTAATAAGGAGTAAAGGTTTGGTCTTCACTACGGTAAGATAACTCGCCTATCAGTTGATGACCGAATACGCTGTCGTGAGCGTAGTTCGCACTTAAGAGAACTCGCTCTGTACCATGTTCACGGTCGGAATCGAACCCCTCTCGTACATCAACAAATTTATTGTTAACAATGTACAAACCGTATGGCGAATCTTGCTGGCTGTCATAGTATTGTGCGACAAGGTTTAACTTGCTGGCATCGGAGATTTGAATCTCGGTCGATCCCATAACATCGAGCGTTGAATTATACTGCAAAGAGCCCTGTGAAATGTCTGGGGTGACAATGTCGCCATTTGCGTCAAATGCACCTTGTGTCTCGGTGTACACAACCGAACCTCTAGCGGTAATTCGCTCATTACCACCCGAGATAGACTGAGCGAGTTTGTAATCAAAGTCATCGCTGCTATTAAAGCCTGTAGTGCCACTCACGTAGGATTCAAACGACAAGTCATCCGAGTACGCTTTCTTGGTGATAATGTTAATAACACCACCAGTAGCGCCTGCACCATAAATGGAGGTTGCACCAGATAGTACTTCAATTCGCTCGATGTTGAATGGGTCTATTGCATCTAACTGACGACTAATCGGGCGAGAAGACTGTAACGAGACACCATCAATCATTACCAACATTGCTCTACCGCGAAGGTTCTGACCATAGTTAGTTCGACCACCGGTGCCGACGTCTAAAGAAGGGATGGTTGCAGAAAGAATATCACCCAGTGTCTTGCCCGCACGATATTGCTGAGCAATCTCTTCTTGGCCAACAAACCAAACCGTTCCTGGAATATCGGAGATCGATTTCGGCATCACACTGCCTACAACAACCAATTGCTCATCGCTCGGAGTCGATGTTTGTTGAAGATCTTCTGCTGCTATTGAGCTAACTGCGTATCCACTGCTCATCGCAAGTACGATGAGATTGAAAGAAAACGTCCTTTTCATCATTGTATTTATCTTTTTGTTGTCAACAAGAGCATGCAATGATACTTATTCTCACTCTCAAATCGAGCACTGTTACACAAGTTAAATAAATGTTAATTAAGAACCTTCTTGCTCATAAGCTGTCGATTTTCCTCTAAACGAGGACAATCTGCACAAAGCTTTCTGCCTTCACACTTATAGACTAAACAACAACTTTTTCTTACTAACTTTAGCGGCTGATCAGATTCCGTCTCATGAAGTGAGCGGCTATTATCAACATCCAAACCCATTGCGCTTAGCCACAAGACCGCATGCTCCTGAAGTGTCGAGTTAGTCATTTGCGGAAAGCGCTGTTGGAGACGAATTAAACAAGCCATGATTCCGTCCGACATCAATTGATGGGTGAAGCCAGGACGAATGCGTGTCCATTGACTCATCTCTTGTTGATAGAAGTCGAACAGTTCTCGGATTTGACGCCCCGCCTCTTTTATCAACGCTTCTGGCTCGCCATGTATATGCGCTTCGTCGGCGAATCGGTACCCAGAAACAAAACAAGGTTTGAGGTGCTGCGCTATCTCGCGAATGTTTGGCAACGTGTGGTAACCGTAAATAGAGATGAATGCGACATAAACTGGCTGCCAACAAAGTAAATCCCACGTTCTTGTCAACCAATATGCTTTTCCCGCTTCCGGATGAGCCTCCGAGATTTGCTGGTAAAGGCCTTGGATGATCGGGTTGATATCATTCTCGATATGGATAGCTTCTTGCCCTATCTCGCCGATATCACCGTGTAGATAAGGTGTAATCTCACTCGAAGTTTGAAACAGTTGCGGGAAAAATTGCTCAGACATGATGGCTTATTGTTGGTGTAGTCATTCTGACACCTTTATACCCAAGCACCAATCGCAATGCAAACTATTATCCTTTGCGTTTTCATAACAAAGAAGCACCTTTAGGGTTAGTTATGACTGTATTTCCGCGTTCTGTGAAACTGTAAGGTCTGGTTACGTATGCGATGAATAGCAACAAACTCTTAAACCTCTTCGCATTTAACGCTCACATGATCGCAAAAATACACAGCATAAAAACACCCTGATAAAACTGTGTTAACAGTTCCCCTGTGTAGCGTGAGTTATTGCCAATAATTGAATATTGCTGTTTCTTATCCAGCGGATTGTGAACAACATGAAGTATTTTCTTTCTGAATATCGAGACAATACAAAGAGGTAATTTGGCTATGTAGCCCTCTGTTTTGAATAAGGAAATCCACATGTTGTATCTTGAGTTTCTATTTTTGCTCGTGATGCTGTATATCGGCTCACGTTATGGTGGTATAGGCCTTGGGGTCGTATCCGGAATTGGCTTGGTGATTGAAGTCTTCATCTTTAAGATGCCGCCAACCTCTCCTCCTGTCACCGTCATGTTGATCATTTTAGCGGTGGTAACATGTGCTTCCATTCTTGAAGCCGCTGGCGGTTTGAAATACATGCTGCAAGTTGCCGAGCGTGTGCTTCGTAAGAACCCAAAACGCGTCACCCTTATTGCTCCGTTCGTGACTTACTTTATGACCTTCCTACTTGGTACAGGTCACGCGGTTTACTCTATCATGCCAATCATTGGCGACGTTGCACTTAAAAACGGCATTCGTCCTGAGCGTCCTATGGCTGCCGCTTCTGTCGCCTCTCAAATCGCAATCACGGCATCACCAATTTCAGCGGCCGTAGTTTACTACTTGGCGCAACTCTCTGATATTCAACACGAGATCACTCTGCTCTCAATTCTGCTCGTTACTGTACCTGCAACGCTATTCGGTACGTTGTTGATGTCACTTTACAGCCTAAAGCGTGGTAAAGAGCTAGACGACGATGAAGAATACCAAGAGCGTTTGAAAGATCCTGTGTGGAGAGAAAAAATCCTCAACACAACTGCAACGTCTCTTGATGAAGTACTACCAACAAGTGCTCGTAACTCTGTATTGCTGTTCATTGCTTCTATCTTGGTTATCGTCGTTATCGCGATGTGGCCAGACATTCGTACCATCGTAGATGGCTCGAAGCCAATCAGCATGGCAGTTGTGATTCAAATGATGATGCTCTGCTTCGGCGGTATCATTTTGCTTGCGACCAAAACTGACCCGCGTGACGTACCAAATGGGGTGGTATTTAAATCTGGTATGGTGGCGGCGATTGCTATCTTCGGTATTGCATGGATGTCAGATACCTACTTCCAGTACGCTATGCCTCAATTTAAATCTGGCATCGTTGAGATGGTAACCAACTATCCTTGGACATTCGCGCTTGCGTTATTCATTGTGTCGGTTGTGGTGAACTCTCAAGCTGCAACGGCTCGCATGATGCTGCCTGTTGGTCTCGGCTTAGGTTTGGAACCTGCGCTGCTTATCGGCTTGATGCCAGCGGTATACGGCTACTTCTTTATTCCAAACTACCCTTCAGATATCGCGACTGTGAACTTCGATACCTCGGGCACAACTAAGATTGGTAAGTGGTACTTCAACCACTCATTCATGTCTGTGGGCTTAATCGGCGTGATTGGTGCGTGTTGCTTGGGTTACTTGCTAGGGCAAATGATCATTCCTTCGTAACTAGCCAAATCAACGATAAATTAGAGGCGAGTCATTGTACGTTTCGTACAGCCTGAGTGACTCGCCTTTCTTTATTGCACTATTACTACAGCAAGAAATCGTCATCAATCGCGACAAAATTGTCGGCACAATCAATCAGAGTTTGGGATGTTAGCTTAGGTACACCATAAACGGTCACCGTGTTATTGAAGCGCTGCTGAATTCTCTCTACTAGCAGACTAAAGTCTCCATCTCCCGAAACTAGAATCACTTCCTCAACTTCGGGAGCAATTTCAATTGCATCGAGAGTAATACCCACATCCCAATCGCCTTTCGAGCTACCATCACGACGCTGGATGTAGGGTTTAAGCATCACCTCAAAGCCAACACCCCGAAGAATATGGTGGAACTGACGTTGCTTGGGATCATTGCTCGCAATAGCATAAGCACGAGCACTTACCACCTCTTTCCCTTGTGTGGCAACATACCAAAACTGGTTGTAATCAAAATTGCTTCGATACGCTTCGCGACAGGTGTAATACACATTCTGTACATCAACCAAAATGGCGATTTTTTGTTTGCTTTCCGAACTCATCTATTTCTACGCTCAATTTATTTGCTGCCTACCCTATGCCAGTTTTGGAAAAAGCACAATGAGCCAATTCCACTAAACTTAACGTATAAAAAGTTATTTGGGTTTCTAGGGGAACTGTCATGGGCGGAAAGTTACTAGTGATACTGCTTTCTTGTATCTTGTCATCGACAGCATTTGGTTATCCAGCGCACTCCAAATACTGGCCACATAGAAGTGTGCTCTACTTTGCGCCAGAAAATGATGAATACGTCAAACAATTCTTGCTAGAAACACTTATGAATGAGTGTGAGTTGGAAGACAGAGATGTCGTCACGCTGGTCATTACAGAACAAGGTTATACTTTTCCTGCTTGGCTTAAAGAAGAGTTCGACCTAAAAATGCTAGCTCGTCTTTATGAGGTCGAAAAAGGTTCTCATACCGCTATTTTGCTTGGTAAAGATGGTCTAGAAAAGCACCGTTGGGGCGCAGAAACAGACTGGCCGTTTATCAACAACCTCATTGATCAAATGCCTATGCGTAAGCAAGAAATGCAGAGGCAACAAAGCCCCTGTAAAATATAGTCAGTTCTGGGCAGTATTACTTTGCGAACCAATCCAACTTGTTGTGAAGTTGAGTCACGCTGCCAACCACAATCAATGCTGGGCTCACGGCTTGCTCTGCCATGATCGATAGCTCGTTCAACTTTCCTTGGAACACACGCTGCTCTGGGCGCGTACCGTTTTCAATAATGGCGCATGACATCTCAGGATCTAACCCATGAGTGATCAGCTTATCCATAATGTGGCCGCTTTGCTTCAAACCCATGTAGAAAACAAGTGTGTTGTTGGATTGTGCTAGAGAATGCCATTCAATCTCACGACCATCTTTTTGTACGTGACCAGTGATGAATTGAACGCTTTGCGCATGGTCGCGGTGTGTTAATGGAATACCAGCGTAAGCCGTTGCACCCGCTGCTGCTGTGATCCCCGGAACCACTTCGTATTTAATACCAAATTCCGCTAGTTCTTCTAGCTCCTCACCACCACGGCCAAAGATAAATGAGTCACCGCCCTTCAGACGCACAACACGCTTACCTTCTTGCGCTTTCTGCACCAAGATTTGGTTGATTTGATCTTGAGGTACACAGTGAAAATCGAGCTTTTTCCCAACATAAATCATCTCTGCTGATGCATGGGCCAACTCAAGAATCTCTTTTGATACCAATCGGTCGTACACAACAACTTCAGCCGCTTGAATGGCTTTTAAGCCTTTTACTGTGAGCAAATCAGGGTCACCAGGACCTGCACCAACAAGAGAAACAAAGCCGCTGTTTAAAGATGAGTTAACAGTTGTCATATCAACGCCTATCGAAAATTTGGACATAAAAAGTAACACTCAAGTCATTAACTCAAGGTTAAAATCACCCCAAGGAGTTATTACTTTTTATAGCTAAATCAATACAATACTTATCGAAAGTTAAATGAGTTGAACAGCCCTACCTACCATAGGTAGGGCCAGATAAAAGCGGTTTATTTTGCGATTGCAGGCTCTGCTTTTACTTCTTCTTCAACTACGTTGATAGAAGGCGCTGTTTTCGCGTGAGTTAGGTACAGTGGAATACAAGTCATTACGAGACCACCAACAATATTACCTAGAATGGTTGGAATAAGGTTGAAGTTCAACCAAGTCGCGATACCAAAATCCGCACCTAGAATCATACCTAGTGGGAATAGGAACATGTTTACTACGGTGTGTTCAAATACTAGCGCAAAGAAGATGAAGATTGGGAACCACATCATTGCTACGCGACCAGACACCGAACGTGCCGTCATGTTGCCTATAACGCCTAGACACACCATTAGGTTACAGAAGATGCCGCGTACGAAACATGTGATCCATCCGTCCATACCCATGTTTTCAAAACCAAGGCTACGCGCGGTAGAAACAGCGACAAATTTCTTCGCTACTGCGTTCAGTTCTAGAGAGAAGTTACCTGTTAGTGAGATAGCCACTAGGTAAGCAACGATTAGAGAACCGATAAGGTTACCCAAGCCCACAAGACCCCAACAACGGAAGATACGACCCCAAGTGATACCAGGACGGTTTGCAAACTTAGCCAGAGGCGCTAGACCAAAAACACCGGTTACTAGGTCATACCCCATCACACTTAGAATCACGAAACCAACGGGGAAAACAAGTGCTCCTACAAGACCGATACCCGTTTGTACAATCGCGGTAATAGCAACCACCACCGCAAGCGAAAGAATAACGCCAGCCATCGTACCGCGAAGCAGAAGGTCTCGCGTGCTTGTATTAGTTTTCGCTTCACCAACATTGATCATGGTTTGCACGAATTCTGCAGGCTTAAAATCAGTAGACATGAATGTGTCCTTATCCAAAATTGAAAGTTAAAAAGTTAAAGATTGAATAGAGAAAGGCTTCCCGTTGACACCTGAACGCTATCTACAACACCTCGCTTCCCTGTTCCCCTGAGTTGATGCTTGGAAAGCCTTTGTCTATTAAATCTAGGTTTCAGTTCATTCCCTCCCCCTAAGAGGAGGGAATGAAAACCAAGCTTACGCAGAGATTTCTACTTCGCCGTTGGTTACGCGGGTTTTGTACGCTTTCACGCTAAAACGCTCGTCTTCCATGCACGCACCTGTTGTCAGGTTAAAGCGTTGCTTCTTAAGTGGGCTAGCCACCCAAAGCTCGCCTTGGTGCTCACAGATCAAACCGCGAGAAAGCACGTTTGATTGGAAGAACGGGTCTGTGTTGCTGATCGCCAGCACTTCTTCTGCTTGTGTTGGGCGGAATACCGCAACTTGCTGACCATCAACCAGTGCACAAACACCCGTGCCCGGTACGATGTCGCTGATTTGGCAAATCTTTTCAAATGACATAATCAACCTTCCCTTATGCTTCAGTGATCGCTACGTGTAGGATGTCGCCTTTCGCTTCAGGATGTTTTTCCGTGAAGGTTGCTGGGCGGTGCTGTTCACGCTCTTGTACAAACACAACGTTGTCATCGCGCTTGTCAGAGTTGATGAAGTGCGCGAAACGAGTCAGTTGTGATTCGTCGTTGATGGTCGCAGTCCACTCACACTCGTACTCGTCTACAAGCTTCGCTACGTCTGCCTCTAGTTGAGCGTTGATACCAAGCTTGTCGTTAACAATCACTTCGCGTAGGTAGTCAACGCCACCTTCCATGTTTTCCATCCAAACTGATGTGCGTTGTAGTGGCGCAGCAGTACGGATGTAGAACATCATGAAGCGGTCGATGTACTTGATTAGTGTTTCTTTATCTAGGTCACTTGCAAGTAGGTCTGCGTGACGAGGCTTCATACCACCGTTACCACATACGTACATGTTCCAACCTGCATCAGTCGCGATAATGCCAAGGTCTTTACCTTGTGCTTCCGCACACTCACGAGTACAACCAGAAACACCGAACTTCATCTTATGAGGGGTACGAATGCCTTTGTAACGGTTCTCGATGTAAGAACCCAGACCAACAGAATCTTGAACGCCGTAACGACACCAAGTTGAGCCCACACATGTCTTCGCCATACGAAGGGCTTTTGCGTACGCTTGACCTGTTTCGAAACCAGCGTCGATAAGCTTGCGCCAAATCTCTGGAAGATCGTCTTTTTGAGCACCAAACAGACCAATACGTTGAGCGCCGGTGACTTTGGTGTATAGGTTGTACTCTGCAGCAACGTTCGCTAGTGCACCCAGTGCTTGAGGTGTTACTTCACCACCCGCCATACGTGGGATAACAGAGTAAGTACCGTCTTTTTGGATGTTACCTAGGAAGTTATCGTTCGTGTCGTGCAGCTTAACCAGTTGTGGCTTAAGAATGTGCTCACCCCAGCAAGAAGCCAAGATAGAACCAGCCAGTGGTTTACAAACTTCACAGCCGTAACCTTTACCGTATTTCTCTAGAAGCTCATCAAACGTTTTGATCTCTTCAATACGGATTAGGTGGAACAGCTCTTGGCGTGAGTATGCAAAGTGCTCACACACGTCGTTCTTCACTTCGATACCAGATTTAGCAAGCTCAGCATTTAGAACAGACGTCACTAGAGGAATACAACCACCACAGCCTGTACCTGCGCCAGTCACTGCTTTGATGTCGCCCAATGTGTGGTGACCATCAGCAACCGCTTGTGCGATCTTGCCTTTGGTTACGTCGAAACAAGAACAGATCACTGCGCTTTCTGGTAGAGCATCTGCACCTAGTGTTGGTTTCTCAGCGCCTGCGTGTGCAGGAAGGATCAACGCATCTGGGTGTTCTGGTAGGTCGATTTCGTTCAGCATAAGTTGAAGCAGGTCGCCGTAGTCAGACGTATCGCCAACCATAACCGCGCCAAGCAGTTTCTTGTTGTCTTTAGAAACGATAAGACGTTTGTAAACTTCTTGCTCTTCGTTTTGATAAACGTAGCTCTTACAGCCTTCAGTACGACCGTTCGCGTCACCAATTGAACCTACTTTTACACCTAGAAGTTTCAGCTTCGCAGACATATCAGCGCCTTCGAATTTGCTTTCTGTGTTACCTAGTAGGTGATCAACGGCAACTGTCGCCATCTTGTAGCCAGGAGCAACAAGGCCGTAGAACATTTCGTTCCAAGACGCACACTCACCGATAGCGTAGATGTTCTCATCAGAAGTCTGACAATGGTCGTTGATAGCAACACCGCCACGAGGTGCCACTTCCAGCTCCATTTGGCGTGCTAGTTTGTCTTGTGGACGAATACCTGCAGAGAATACGATGAAGTCTGTTTCTAGCTCTGAACCGTCAGCAAAACGCATAACATTGCGTGCATTTGTGCCTTCTGGCGCAATCTCAAGCGTATTTTTGCTGGTGTGAACGTTCACGCCCATACGCTCGATCTTTTGACGAAGTTGGTTACCACCAGCAAGGTCAAGTTGTTCAGCCATTAGTTTTGGCGCGAACTCAACAACGTGCGTTTCTACACCCAGTGCTTTCAGTGCGCCTGCTGCTTCAAGGCCTAGCAGACCACCACCGACAACAACGCCTGATTTGCTCTTCTTCGCACACGCTTCGATCGCTTTAAGATCTTCGATAGTACGGTAAACAAAACAGTCTTTGCTTTCGTGACCTTTGATAGGTGGAACAAATGGGAATGAGCCAGTAGCAAGAATCAGCTTGTCGTATTGAACTTCACGGCCAGTGCTTGAGTAAACAATGCGGTTTTCACGGTTGATGTTAATCGCGCGTTCGCCGATCAGCATGTTAATACCGTGTTTCTCGTAGAAGCCTTCTTTTACTAAAGAAAGTTCATCTGCAGTATGGTGAGAAAAGTAAGAGGAAAGGTGCACACGGTCGTATGCGACACGAGGTTCTTCACAGAAAACCGTAATGTCTATATTAGACATATCAGCTTTCTCGACTAAGTCTTCAATATAACGGTGCCCTACCATACCGTTACCGATGACTACTAGCTTCAACTTGCTCATTATAATTCCTAAGGGTTAGGTTCTTATCACTGAGCTCATTGTTAATTGTGAAAGAAAATTAATACATGATGTAAATCAATTACAATTTCAAACTACCCTAAAGGGGTAGATGAACGTATTTATCTGACTATTGCGAAATAAAAAGTAATTTATTAACGGATATTGGTAGTTTTAACAAACTGAGATAACCGAAGCCATGCTAGCAACGGACTATACCGTTTTGCTTTATGAAGTAAGGCTGACCATCGAAACCGAGCACACCTACGATAAATCCTGCTTTGCTTCTAAACGACGCACTCACTTGACTTCACCGTTTCAAGGTGATCAGAGAACAATATCTGAAGTGATTGAAAGATTTAGAAAAATCAAGCTTCACAACAAAAATTTTTTACTAGCTAAGTCGCACTATAAAGACTAAAATCAGGTTTAGTTCATATGGAATAGCGTCCATATGATTGATACCGTAATTGACATATAGAGTGCCGTCCCATTTTTGTGAGGCGGCCTTTTATTTGGGAGTCATAAAATGTCAGAAAACAATTCTATCTACATCTCAAGCTTAGATATGAACCGAATCACGGCTTTGTTGGATAAAATGCCAAACATCGCAGCGGAGCTTGTGGAATTAGAAGCAGAGCTCGACCGAGCAACAGTTCTTGAGCCAGAACAAATGCCAGATAACGTGGTCACGATGAACTCGACTGTAGAGTTTAAATTTTCAGGTGAAGATAGAACCATGACAAAGACACTGGTTTACCCTTCTGAACTGAAAAGCAGTGATGATATCTCTATTTTTGCACCCGTAGGCAGCGCACTGATCGGTTTGTCTGTCGGCCAAAAACTTGACTGGCCAATGCCAAATAATCAAGTGAAGACAATTGAAATTGTCGATATCACATACCAACCTGAGCGTTGTGGTGCACTAAACCGCTAATCCTCAGTAGTCCCGGTGCAAAGGCCTCCATTTAAGACTTTGCACCAGGAGAGCCCCTCGCTTACCCCCTATTTCCTTCTTTGTTTTCCAAGCATTTACTTTGCTGCTCTTAAGTAACATCACCGATTCTTTATTATTTACCGCATATTCAATATTTATATCTCCAAGCTCAATCATAGAAATTGCAAAGTATTTTTCGTATATTGTCGCTCCGAAAACGACGTAAATTATGCGCAAAATGGAAGAATATCTAACTCGAATTGCCTGCTTAGAAAAAGAAAATGAAGAGCTGAAGCGGAAGAATGCGCGACTACAAGAAAAGTTGAATGCTGCACTCGACAGTAATGGACTGTGTTTGTGGGAGCAGCATATTCCTTCAGGTACTTTGACGATATTCAATATGCAATGGGGCAAAATGCTAGGTTATCAGCCCCATGAGTTAACCGCCACGGTTGAAACATGGAAAAGCAATCTCCACCCTGAAGATTACGATCTTGCAGTGGGTGCATTTGAAGATCACCTAGCAGGCAAGACCGACCTTTATGAGGTAGTACATCGCATGATTCATAAAGACGGCAGTGATAGCTGGGTCTACGATCGAGGGCGCATCGTCGAGTATGGTTCTGATGGCGAACCACTACGGATGATGGGTACTCATATCGATATTACAAAAGAAAAGCGTTATGAGCAGCAACTGGCCAAGTTGGCTTCGAGTGATCCATTGACTGGATTGTTAAATAGAAAAGCAATTGAGGAAAACTTTAATCATCAACCTCAAACCGAACCGTCTCAGCAGTCTGCTTTAGTGTTTGTTGATATAGATAATTTTAAAGCAGTTAACGACCAGCTAGGCCATCATACTGGCGACACCCTCCTCATCAATATCGCCAATAGCTTAACAGAGCTTGCGTCAAGCAAGTCTCAAGTTGGACGCATAGGAGGCGATGAATTTGTTATCTTAAACTGGCATTCAAGTCGAGAGGAAATATCCCAACTTTGCAATCAACTCTTAGATTCAATCATTCCAGTGATAAATCAAGACTTACATAAAGTAACGATAGGAATGAGTATCGGTGTTTGTCTCTTTAACAAAGGAAAGCAACCGTTTAATGAAGTGTATCAAAAAGCCGATCACGCAATGTATGAGATAAAGAAAAATGGCAAAAATGGAGTACAATTTTTCAACTTAAAAAGTTGATATCTCTCCATAAATCATCATGTTATGAAATCAGTCATTTGCTACAACTTGAACTAACTCAAGATAAATTCTTTATATCTAAGCCAGTTACCGAAATTACCCCTAGGTACTCATAAATTTGGCACGATACAAATAAATCCTCTCCTCTCCTAGCATCAACCCAATAAGCAACTACACTCATTTAACTGATAGATTAATTACTACTATTATGAAGGGAGTTGTTTTTGATGGATACAAAACAGATTTCTACAGTTATCATAATTTTAGTTCTTTCTGCATTAGTAGTTGCTTATTTAAAATTAACAACGGTATCAAATGCTATCCACAAACCTACAACAATCGGTATATCTAAGACGCCTCTGTCAGCCCCTTTTATCATTGCAGAGCACATAGGTGCGTTTGAAGAAAACGATTTAAACGTCGAACTTATCATGTGCTTTGGAGGGGTCGAATGTTCAAACCTACTTCTAGAAAACCATGTTAATTACGCCACTTTTTCTGAAAGCGTACTGATGTTTAAAAGCTTTGAATACAAAGATTTAGCATTAATCACTTCTTTTGCATCTTCTACGAATGATATTAAGCTGCTAACTAAAAAGCGGTCTGGCATAGAAAGTATAGATAAATTACCAGGAAAAAAGGTTGGTGTAATAAAAAAGAGCGCTAGCGAATATTACTTAGACTTGTTGCTACAGGTAAATGACATTGATTTAGAAAAAGTAGAAAAAATATCATCAACAACGCAGGTTATTATAAATCATTTAATGCAAGGAAACGTCGATGCAATATCTACTTGGGAGCCATACGGATTTATGGCCAAGAATAGAATAAATGAAGAAGTAAAGAACATAGGAATTATTGGCGTGTATAAACTTTACTTTTTGCTTGTATCAAAAGAAATACACATTGAAAAATCAGATCAAGAAGTAATGAAAATAATAAAGTCACTTCATCACTCAATTAACTGGATGGATAAAAACCCTCATTTAACAATGAAAATACTATCACAAAAACTTAACACAACAGTTGAAGAAATATCTTGGAGTTGGGATGATTATAACTTTCGATTAAATTTAACGAATTCTTTATTATTTACATTACAATCAGAAGCTAATTGGGCATTAAAACAAAACTATGTAGAAGGACAGATTCCAAATTACAGAAAAATATTTAAAGAAAACTATATCAATTCATATTTTGATGGTCTAGATTAAAATGCATCGTTCGTTAAACTACTATTTAGCATCACTATTCAGTCTAAGCGTAATACTATGTATCAGCGTTATAGTATACATAAGCTTCATAAAAATAGAAGATTATAAAGCCAAGAAACAATTAAACCAAATAATGGACATACAAATATCATTAGAGTCATTAAGTAGTTATCTTTGGGCTTACACTCAAAATAGGGGGAAAAACAATTTCACACAATTCATGATTTCTCATAACAAATTAAACGAATTATTATCTCAAAATGAAGATGTTTTATACCTTACTAAAGACCTAAAAAAAATGAATCTCGAACTGTATTTTTTAGTTCAATACGAAAATAATCATTTACTAGACAAAGATCGCCATTATGATTCAGTCTTAAATTATAATAAATCAAATCCTGTCATACAATCCAGAATAAACATTGTATCCCAGGATATGAATAATGAAATAATATATATTTATAAAAAAATACTTAATAATAAGTCTACAAAACTACAAAATTTAAATTATTACACTCAAGCAGGTATTATTTTTATCTCTCTGGTTGTTATGCTATTATGCTTTTATATAAAAATAAAGTTCAAGAGAAGCTTTCAAAGGTTTATAAATGGAATAAAACAATTAAGCAGGTCAAATTTTGACTATAAAATCCCTTCAGAAAATCAATTCACGGAATTTGAAAATCTGTCTTGTTACTTCAATAAAATGGCGGCATTGTTAAACCACACAACAATATCAAAATCAAAACTTAAAGAAGAAGTAGAGAATCAAACTTCAGTTCTAAATCGTCAAAAAGAAAGTTTGGTATTTTTGTCTGAGCACGACTCCTTAACTAATATCTACAATCGTCGAGCAATAGAAAAACATTTGATCCAGCTTACGCGTAATTTCAGAGGCAGTGAGAATAGTTTTAGTTTGTTTTTTATAGATTTAAATTTATTTAAGGATATTAACGATAGCCATGGCCATGAGGCAGGTGATGCAGTGTTAAAATCTGTAGCTAGTAGATTATCAAGTATTATCGACGAATCAGACATGGTAGGCCGCTTTGGTGGAGATGAATTTATTATTATTCATCGTTCACACACAACAGGTACGTCTCTGTCTGCATGTGCACTACGCTATATCCAAGAAATAGAAAAAGTAATTCATTTTAAAGGTAAAGAGTTATGCGTCGGAGCTAGCATTGGTATTGCACTCTATCCTGAGCATGGGTCGAATGTACATGAATTATTAACAGCGGCAGACAAGTCTATGTATCAGTCAAAACGTTCTAAAGCTAGCTCGTTCACTATTGTCGACAACAGCAGTTCGCTGTTAAAGAGGCCTATGTTTTAATCTAAAGTAGCTGTGGAAACGTTCTACATGCGAATATTCAACGACATCGACCACTGTGGCCACTTACAGTAATAAAGCCGCTTTTATCACATAGCAAAAGCTAAACTCGTAAGCTAAACGCTCTCCAGGCATTGAAGAAAAATAATCCATTGTGAATGGTTAATCCTCCCCTTTTAAACGTCAACTTTCACCACCATATGATAGTTAAGATTCATTAACAGGCTATAACTATCCTATGTCTTTTCCTCGTTTATCTGTTCTGGATTTGGCACCCGTGTCCGACGGAACAAACTTCACCGAAACGTTCGAACGCTCCGTTGAATTAGCTCAATCAATCGAGTCCTGGGGCTATCATCGGTTTTGGATGGCTGAACACCATAACATGCCCGACATCGCCAGTGCCGCAACCAGTGTATTACTCAGTCATATTGGAGCGCACACGAACTCGATCCGTTTAGGATCAGGTGGAATCATGTTACCTAACCATGCACCACTAGTTATTGCAGAGCAATTCGGAACGTTAGAGGCATTATACCCTGGTCGTATTGACCTCGGATTAGGACGCGCACCAGGCACCGACTACCAAACAATGCATGCATTAAGGCGGGAACCAGAGCATATGGATCCTGACTTTGAAGAGCTGTTGGAGGAACTTAATTTCTTTCTTGGTCCCGTATCTCGAAATCAACCAGTCGCGGCTTATCCAGGTAACAACACATCTCTGCCGATTTGGCTTCTGGGGTCGAGTACATACAGCGCACGTTTAGCAGCTAAGAGAGGCTTACCTTTCGCATTTGCTGCACACTTTGCTCCAGATGCAATGTCTCGTGCTCTAAACTTTTATCGAGATGAGTTTGTCCCATCCGAGCATTTAGCTCAACCCTATGTGATGATTTGTGCCAACGTTATCGTAGCGGATACTCAGTCACATGCAGATTTTCTCGCGACAACAGAGAAGCAAAAATTCTTAAAAATGATTCGCGGCAATCGCGAAAAACTTCGCGCACCAGTGAAAAGTATGGCACCACTATGGTCAGCACAGGAAAAGCTTCACGTTGAAACTCAATTACGTGAATCTATCCATGGTGATCAAACATATGTAAGACAGAAAATTGAGAAACTTTTGGAACGCACTGGGGCAGATGAAATTATGGTAAACACGATGGTGTTTGAACAATCTGAGAAGTTGAGATCCTACAGGTTACTATCGGAACTCATGGACAAGTAAAAGAATGGAGGCGCCTCCCGGAGTCGAACCGAGGTCCACGGATTTGCAATCCGCTGCATAGCCACTCTGCCAAGGCGCCTTTCTGATTTTGTATCTCTGTCACCAAAGATTTTGATGGTGCCCCGGGCCGGACTTGAACCGGCACAGCGCGAACGCCGAGGGATTTTAAATCCCTTGTGTCTACCAATTCCACCACCAGGGCAACGCAATCATGCGATGGGTTAGACACCATCTATCTCGCGACCTTTGCCGTGAGAACGAGGCGTACTTTAACGGATTAATTTATCTGGTCAACAAAAAATTAGTCTTTTTTATTCAAATGGTTAAAAAGACGACTCTAACGAACAAAGGGCGATCATTTTGCTTATTTGATCATCAATACACTTTGCTTTCGTGCCTTTTAACCTTCTCATTTTATATCAATGAAGAGCCAACAAATCGCGCAAGTTAACAGTATGGGTATAAACTTAACGTGTATTTCAGAGAACAAAATAGCGCTCATCATGTTTCGAAAACCATCATTTCACTTACCCTTACATGCCGACTCCGAACTCGACTTCGTAGTGCCCCACTTCTTCCTTACTGAATTTGATTATGCACGCTCTCTGGAGCAGGGAGTCATCGACGACTTGGATCCTGAATATACACACCAATATCGCGTCACACTGAGGCGCATACGCTCACTATGCTCACTACTTCGCGAACTGATCCCTCCTTTTGAACAGCGTATTTTGAAACCTCATTTAAGAATAATGATGAAGAAAACAAATAAGCTGCGTGATTTGGACGTATTTATCTTGGACAAAAACCAATACATTGAAATGCTCCCAAATCACAAATCGTCTCTTGAGCAACTTTTTTGCTTTATAGAATCTGAACGTGCTTACGAACAAGCAAAAGTTACGCGTTGGCTAGATACACAAGAATACACAACGCACTGCACTTTGATCAGGAATAGTATGTTGCGAAGTACGCAACACGAACCAGTGGATAGCAACGTACCTGCGTTACTTTTCGCAAGCCAAAAAATCTCCGTTCAATTTAAAAAAGTTGATAAAGCACGACGCAAAATCTCGGACAAAAGTCGTGACAGCGTGATTCATTCGATGCGGATAAAGTGCAAAGCGCTTCGTTATTTGTTAGAAGGATTTTCCACGCTCTATCCTTCCCAACAGCACAAAAACAACGTGAAACAACTAAAACTATTGCAAGACAAGCTCGGTGACTTTAACGACACTTCAAGTCAAATTGAATTTTTCGCACAACTCAAAGAAACAGCAAATCTCAATAAACAAGATCGTAAGGCTTTGAAAAAGCTAATTAACGTGCTTAGCGAACATCATGAACTCTCTCGCCAAACCATCTTGACGCATTTAAGCCAGTTAGAGTCTTTCGTTCGCGATTCCAATACACAAAATCTCTACCGACCCTAAATCAAGGTTCACGTATTCTTAATATTCATTAATTACAGTCAATCGTTGGGCTCCACTAAGAAAGATAACGTGAAACCATTAAAACGATACCAATACGAGCGCTATGCGGTGCTTTGTAATCTCGCCTACCCTCGCGTCTTCAGACAAACTCAATATGGATTCGATCCTAATGGGCAACGAGTCATTAGAAATGAACACGGTAAGATTATGATTCGCGTGCTCTGGAGTAAAAAACAGAGTGAAGTGGTCGTAGTGATTAAAGGCTCACACAGTATCAGTGATTGGTTGTTGAACTTCGCGATGTGGACGAGAAGCTGTCGAAGGTTGGGACTAAACTATCGCATTCACGCGGGTTTCTATCATCTGTTGTTCCAAGAAAGTTTACCGAGCCGGAATGAAGATCGGTTAGGGTTGACCGTGATCGAACGCCTCGAAGGTATCGTTGTACCACTTATTCTCAGGGGAAAAAGAATCACTATTACTGGCCACTCTTCAGGTGGCGCGATTGGCAGTGTTTTTGCTGACTATATTGAGAAAAAATACCCCAAAAGCATTAAACGCGTGGTCACTTTCGGACAGCCCGCTGTCGGAGATTGGACGTTTAAGAAACGCTACCGTTTGGGGCACAAAACATACAGGATTTGTTGCGACATCGACATCGTGACCTTTATGCCGCCCGTACCTTTTTTGTATTGGCATGTAGGCAAAATGCTATGGTTATATAACGGGAGAATATACGAGAACACCCCAACGCTCATACGGCTTGGGCGCTCCTTATTTAGTTGGTTAATGCGACCGTTCTCTTATCACTTTATGAGTAAATACATTCGCGACAAAGACTTTTTTGATGAACGCTGAGTTAAACATCCGAAAGGTATGACGTACAGACACCAAAAAGCCGGACTTCGCCGGCTTTACGATTAAGTGGTGATCTACAGAGAGGCGATTTCTTTTTCAAGTTGATATTTGTTATCTGTGACAATTCGCTCTAACACTTCAACACGTCGCTTCAAGTCACCAATTTGCTTGTTAAGGTTATCTTGTTCTTCTCGGCTCATCGTATTACGTTCAGATATCTCCAACGCTCTTACTTCTTTACGATGGTTCAAGATTAACTTTATTATCCCGCCCCCAAATATGGCACCGAACACAATAGCCACAACCAATACATCAGCAATAGATTCCATTCTTTATCTTCCTCTAGATTATGCTCAACTATAAGTTACTCATTTGTCGAATGAATATCAAATAACACATTGATTCATTGAAGAGTTTTATCAAGAATTGCCTACTCTGTATCAAAATCACAGGAATGGATTATTCAACGCCAACCCAAACCGAGACAGATCCGCCGTTTACTGGGAACTCAGCCCAACCATTCGCATCAGTCCAAACTTCTTCAGTTCGGAGACCCAACTTGTCTACGTAGCGAGCACTTGGTTTACCCGTATACATCCACTTCGAGCCGCCAGGTCCATCACTCATGATCACGGCCATTGAATGTGGATGCTTTGCATCACCTTCTCGAGTCCAACCAATTACGTCCCAGTGGTCGAGATAAGAATGTTGTTTGCCATACGCATAATCTTTACGCAGTGTTACTAGCTCTTCAATGTAAGGCACTTTGACCATATTGATGTCATGCCCTTTATCACTGTACTGCGCGCCGTAGTAATCTGCATAAAACACGGATGGATAGCCTTCTTCACGCAATAAGATAAACGCGTAAGCGAGCGGCTTAAACCACCAATCAACCGTCGACTCCAAAGCCTGCAAAGGTTGAGTGTCATGGTTTTCTACTAAGGTTACCGCTTTGACTGAATTGTCCTTCATCAGCGTACCATCCATGATTTGACGCATATCGTAGCTACCACCCGATTTAGACGCATTGTAGAAGTTCATATGTAACGGTGCGTCGAATAGAGACATGCTGCCAGAAGTTTTGGTGATAAAGTTATGCAACTGATTAACATCGTAGTTCCAGTACTCTCCGACCGTGAATAGTTCTTTCCCTGTTTTCCGACGTAGGTGATCAATCCATTCTTGCAGGTATTGATATTTGATGTGCTTCACCGCGTCCATTCTAAACCCATCCACACCCGTCATGTTGATATACCACTCGCCCCAGTCTTTCAGCTCTTGCTTCACTTCAGGGTGATCCATATCTAGATCAGCGTACATAAGGTAATCGTAGTTGCCTTTTTCCGAGCTAACTTCCCAATCCCATGCCTTACCCTCACCTTTGAATTTGAAGATAGCTTTTTCTTCGCCAGCATCGTCCCAATCCACGCCATCAAAGTGGTACCACGTCCAATGAAAGTTCGAGTACTTGTCGTTGCGCCCAGGGAAATCAAACTCTACCCACGCTTCAATCCATTTATCACCAAGTTCAATATTTCGGTTGTTCCAATCTACTCGCTTGGTATCAACCCAAGACTTTCCATCCGCACCACCGCGATGGTTGAACACCACATCGCCATAAATCTGGATATTGTTTTTATGGGCAGCATTGATGGCGCTTAGGTACTGATCTTTGGTGCCATACTTGGTGCGCACCGAACCTTTTTGATCAAACTCTCCCAAATCGTACATATCATAAACGCCATAACCGACGTCCTTGCTACCACCAGCACCTTTATAGGCGGGCGGTAACCATAACGCAGTAAAGCCGTTGTCAGATAGTGCCGAAGCGTTGTTTTCAACTTGTGTCCAGAGTGCACCGTCATTTGGCACATACCAATGGAAATACTGCATCATGGTGCCATTTTGTGCCGCCATTACAGGCGAACTGAGCAGCAAAGTTAAGGGTAAAAGTGTAGGTTTAAGGTTGAATGTTTTCATTATTTTTCTCTCACGTTAAGGACTAGAATCCTCCTTTCTGCATATACGCACCAAGCGATACTAACTATGACGCTAGCTAGGTTGCTGCCTGTAATACAAAAAGTTCGGATTACAATCGAAGAGAAACTATCACCAATCACACTATACAATTATTGAGTTGTCTAACATTTATAAAATCAATGATTAGCGCGTTAAAAATATTGAATGGTGATCAAAACATGGGAGACTTTAGGAAAGCGCGAAGGGTTACGAAAAGGCGGACTAAAAACGAAAAAAGCCAGTCATTTAAGACTGGCTTTCGAAATAGTGGAGGCGCCTCCCGGAGTCGAACCGAGGTCCACGGATTTGCAATCCGCTGCATAGCCACTCTGCCAAGGCGCCTTTCTGATTTTGTATCTCTGTCACCAAAGATTTTGATGGTGCCCCGGGCCGGACTTGAACCGGCACAGCGCGAACGCCGAGGGATTTTAAATCCCTTGTGTCTACCAATTCCACCACCAGGGCAACGCAATCATGCGATGGGTTAGACACCATCTGTCTCAGCGACCTTTGCCGTGAGAACGAGGCGTACTTTAACGGATTAATTTATCTGGTCAACAATAAATTTTATCTTTTTGATTTAAGTGCTTAAAAAGCGATCTGCCTAGTATATTTGGCATTCAATTAGACCAATAAGCACCCGTTCCCTTTCATTGTCTATTAAGTCATACGCATACTAGTGCCCGTAACTGCTTCGAGGTAAACACGCGACTATCACGTTATGAACGCTGATCTTTTCACCGCTGTAACATCTGTAACAATTTGATTCCCTACTCTTGGCACGACTGCGTACAGAACATCATATTTTGTTACCGATAACTTTATATCGAATGTGGTCGTACCTTTATAAAATCATTGACTTTTTTTATTTTCAAACAAAGCTCAATTCATTATCGAAAATATCAATAAATAATGGTACGTTACACGAGTTGCAGTAATTTAATGGACATATATCACATATAAGGATGTGGTTTACTTTGGCGACACAACATAAGAAAAACAAGGTATATCACTAATGTCTATCAAGAATCTTTCTATAGCGAAAAAGATATCGCTATCGTTTTTACTCATTGCCATCGTCAACATTGCATTTGGCGTGTTTTTATCTACAGAGCTCAAAAGCATCAAATCTGAGCTTTTAAACTATACCGATGATACGCTTCCTGCAATGGAAAGGGTCGATTCGATTCGAGACCACTTGTCTCGCTGGCGCCGAGCTCAATTTGCTGCGTACACTTATGAAGACGCAGACCAAGTCAAAACTAAAATTTCTAACAATATTAGAGAACGCGAAAAGATCACTAGAGAGCTCAACGCTTACGGTGAAACTATCTGGCCTGGCGAAGAGCAGCAAACTTACCAGCGTCTTATGCGTCAGTGGAAAAAGTACTTGGATACTATGGACCAGTACAATGAAGCGATGCTAGCTAACGACAAAAGCAAGGCCCACCCTATTTTGGCGAACTCTTTGTCTGCTTTCGAAGCGGTTGACTCAGAGTTAGGCGAACTAATCCGTCTCCTTAAAGAAGCTATGGACAGCAACAAAACTCATATCCTGTCCTCTGTAAATGGATTGAGTAATTCTTCAATTGCAAGTAACGTGATTATTCTACTGATCATGGTAGGCATGACATACGTGCTGACTCGGCTAATTTGTGGCCCACTTAAACTTGTTGTTGAGCAAGCAAATGCCATCGCGACAGGTGATCTATCAAGTGACATTGACCGTAAAGCAATCGGCAATGATGAGCTTGGTGAACTGGCAGACGCGACCACTAAGATGCAAGATGACTTACGCCAAGTTATCGATAATGTGATTGCTGCAGTTACTCAGTTAAGCAGCGCTGTCGAAGAGATGAACCAAATCTCCGATATTTCTGCGTCTGGTATGAAAGATCAACAGCTGCAAATTACGCACATCGCAACAGCAATGACAGAAATGAAAGCGGCCGTAGCCGATGTTGCTCGTAACACTGAAGACTCAGCGAACCAAGCTAACGAAGCAAACCGCCGCACACAACACGGTGTTCGTGAAACCCAAGGTATGGTTGACGCGATTCAAGAAGTTTCAAATGTAATTGGCGCTGCAGGCGATACCGTAGCAGAGCTTGAACAGCAATCGAATAAAATTAACGTTATCGTGGATGTTATCCGCGACATCGCCGATCAAACCAACCTACTTGCACTTAATGCAGCCATTGAAGCGGCGCGTGCTGGTGAGTCTGGTCGTGGCTTTGCCGTCGTTGCAGACGAAGTTCGAACTCTTGCTGGCCGTACGCAAGATTCAACGAGTGAAATCACTTCGATCATTGAGCAGCTACAATCACTTGCAAAAGACGCAAAATCAGCCACTGAACTTTCTAGAACCAGTATCTCAGAATGTGCAGAA
Source organism: Vibrio sp. Vb1574 (assembly GCF_033338675.1). Lineage (NCBI taxonomy): Bacteria > Pseudomonadati > Pseudomonadota > Gammaproteobacteria > Vibrionales > Vibrionaceae > Vibrio > Vibrio sp. Vb1574. The sequence continues at coordinate 194,385 of NZ_JAWOTC010000002.1, read as the reverse complement.
CAAGGCATTCAATCAAAACAGCTGATGAGCGACATTGAGCATTCGATTTCGGACATCTCAGACATGGGTACCCAAATCGCCACGGCTTGTAACCAGCAAGACTCTGTTGCGGAAGAGCTTAACCGCAGCATTGAAAACATACATTTAGCATCTCAAGAGGTCTCGCAAGGCTCGGAGCAAACCGCACAGGCGTGCCGCGAACTAAGCCAGCTATCCATTTCTCTTAAAGATGTAATGAGCCGCTTTAAACTGAGTTAAACTCAGTGGGTACCTTAGTAGATATCAAATCAATCCCGATTTGCTTAAATTGAATGTCATCACTGAGGTATATTTAGGTATATATTAAATCACTATCTTAATAAACGCTCCAAAGCACCACTTGGAGCGTTTTACTTCGTCAGGTACTTTCCCCAAGTACTCAATAACATAACCAATACAAAAAACGCGTACGGAGACTTTATGCGCTTAAATAAAACCTTACTATCACTGACTATCGCTGCTGCAATCGCGGTTCCTGTAATGCAAGCTACTGCTGCTCCTCTTCAAATTAGCAATACAGCAGCAAAAGCAGAGCAAGTTCAAGGTGCTAACGCTTGGCTAGAAATAAACTTAGGTCAGTTCCGCGATAATATTGAGCAGTTTAAATCGCACATGGATGGCAAAACGAAAATTTGTGCCGTGATGAAAGCCGACGCATACGGCAATGGTATCGCAGGCCTGATGCCGACTATTATCGAGCAACAAATTCCTTGCGTTGCCGTTGCAAGTAACGCCGAAGCACAAACTGTTCGCGACAGTGGCTTTAAAGGCCAACTTATGCGTGTACGCTCAGCGGATATTGGCGAGATTGAAGCCGCAATCAACCTAAATGTCGAAGAGTTGATAGGCACAGCAGAGCAAGCTAAAGCACTGTCTAAACTAGCCGAGAAAGCTGGTAAAGAAATCAAAGTTCACCTTGCTCTGAACGACGGTGGTATGGGACGTAATGGTGTTGATATGACGACAGAAGCAGGCAAGAAAGAAGCGCTAAAAATCGCTCAACAAGCTGGCGTAAATATTGTTGGTATCATGACTCATTTCCCTAACTACAATGCAGACGACGTGCGCCAAAAGTTAGCTTCATTCAAAGACAGTTCTGCATGGCTGATTAAAGAAGCGAATCTAAAACGCGACAACATTTTACTGCACGTAGCAAACTCTTACACCGCGCTTAATGTTCCTGAGGCGCAGCTTGATATGGTTCGTCCTGGTGGCGTTTTATACGGAGACTTACCAACTAACCCTGAGTACCCTTCTATCGTGTCTTTCAAAACACGCGTGGCATCCGTTCACCACCTGCCAAAAAATAGCACAGTCGGTTACGACAGCAGCTACACAACAAGCAAAGAAAGCTTAATGGCGAACATTCCTGTTGGTTACTCTGATGGTTATCCACGAAAAATGGGGAATACGGCAGAAGTTCTGATCAATGGCCAACGTGCAAAAGTTGCGGGCGTTGCTTCAATGAACACTACTATGGTAGATGTTACAGGTATCAAAGATGTTGAGCCTGGTTCTGAAGTTGTTTTGTTTGGCTCCCAACAAGGCAAAACGATTTCAGCTGCTGAGATGGAAAAACACGCAGAAGTCATCTTCCCTGAACTATACACGGTTTGGGGAAGCGCGAACCCTCGTGTCTACGTAAAATAAACCTATTCAGTTATTCGTAACAGAGCGAAAAAGCGAGCCTCGTGCTCGCTTTCTTTCTTATTTACTAATCTGTACTAGCTCGTGATGTTATCAATTAAACAGAGCTTACTATTTCTGTTGTTTTATTCTCCTTTAGCACTACCAAGCGCGACTCTCTACACTCTGTTTCTTAAAGCCGCTTGGATGGCTCAATTTTATATAGCACTTAGAGTTTGAAAGCCCCTCCAATTGATGTTAAACATGAAGTTTACAAAAGAATAACAAACACACTCGTATGGCACTGCCCCTTTGCCTGCTAGCTAGGTATCTCTATGACAGAAAATACTCAACATCTTCAACGCTCCTCCACTGAGTTGCACGAATTTAATCGGCTTGACGTCTGGAACGGCTTCACCCAACTTTTACCCCTCTCTATGTTCGTGGTCATATTTGGCCTCGCTTTCGGTGTTGCTGCGGTACAGACTGGACTAGATGTATTTCCCACTATGTTGATGAGCACACTGGTCTTCGCCGGTGCTTCACAATTTGCCACGTTAGAAATGTGGGGAGCAGAAGTCCCTCTCATTCCAGTTCTTATTACTGTATTTGCTATTAATGCTCGTCACCTCTTGATGGGAGCTACACTTTATCCATGGTTACGACAACTCCCACCAACAAAACGTTACGGTGTAATGCTGGTAGCATCAGACGCTAACTGGGCAATGGCACTCAATGCATTTGGTAGAAAAGAACCAGGCTTTGGCTTGCTTGTTGGTGGCGGCTTAGCGATGTGGTCTTTTTGGATTGTGGGCACCTGGATCGGCATTTATTTTGGTAGCGCAATCAAAGATCCGGTGGGCCTAGGGCTCGATATGGTTATGGGATGCTTCCTGCTGTCTATGGTGGTGGCCGGGCCGAAAGACTTAAGAATCTTTGCTATTTGGGCCATAGCAGCAGCCTCTTCTATGTTGGCGTATTGGTATTTGCCAGAGAATAGCCACGTAGTGGTTGGCGCCATTACTGGCGGAGTCTTGGGTGCTTGTTGGAAGGAGAAGAAAGCATGAACATCGAAACAACCTTAGGTGGCACACTGCTTATCATTATCGCTATGGCGTTAGTCACGCTCATAACCCGCTGGGGCGGAGTGTATGTTATGTCATTCATTCCAATTAGCGAACGGGTTCAACGTTTCATTACTGCGATGTCAGGCTCCGTATTGGTTGCCCTTTTAGCTCCGCTAGCAGTAGAGGGTGATAATGGTGCTAGAGCAGCACTGTTTTCTACTGCCGTTGTCATGTTCATCGTGAAAAAGCCTCTACCCGCAATTGCAGCAGGCATCATCGCCGCCGCCGCGGTACGTGCTCTTTAGTCGTTGTTTCAACGCCGATACCAATCATCAATAAAAGACCCAAAACACAAAGCCCTGATGTCACGAGTGTCATCAGGGCTTATCTTATGCTCATCATTTTAACGATGAACAACGATTATTAATCATGGTGAGACAGCACATCACGCACAGCAGTTACAATTGCGCTTATATTTGTCCATTTTACCAATACCAGGGTTAAAGGTATTGGTTGGGTCTAATTCGTGGTAAAACTTCTGCAACGAGTTTTCGGCTTCATACAAGTGACCCACGTTATGTTCTGCTGGGTATTTGGCACCACGGCTATTGAGGTGCTCTAGCATCAGCTTTTTCATCAACTTCGTGTCAGTCCCTTTTTTGAAAATGTAATCTTGATGGAAGACGTAACACATAAAGTGACCATAATAGAGCGCTTGAACAAGGTTCTTACTCACCTCTTCAGGCAAAGTTTCTAGCCACTCTTCATCATTACGTCGCAATGCAATATCAAGTGCAACGATGTCTTCTACGTCTTTTCGGTGAATCGTCTCGTAACGAATTGCTGCACCAGCGGCTGCAAAGCGATGTAAATAAGCTTTTTTACCTTCTTCCGGCGTACACTCGAAGAAATCACAGTCGTCTTCAACAGCCCAAACTTCTTTGAGGTATTTTTGTGCTTCAGCAATACCACCATCACTCATTTTCAATACCAGGTGATGCTCATACTTGTCACGGAAATCCAGCATTCGTTCTGGTAAATGTTGTGGGAACAACTTGCTCGCGTAGTACAAAATGGTGTCTGGCAAATATTTACTGACAAACGGGATGCGCTCTAAGAAGTTTTCTACCTTAGCTTTAAGTGCGAACATTTTTGGCAGCTTATCTGTGCCTAACAAGTCGATGGATAAGAACACATCCTTGCCGTACTTCTCTGCCATGTTGAAGATATCTCGATGCAAGTATTCTCCCATCTCAGGCAAGTTATCAAACGTAGATAAGAAGTCTTTTCGCAACTTCGTTAGTTTCGCAGGGTCATTGGTGCCAAGGTAAAAAACCTGCTCTTTTTCGGGTACTGGGTAGCTGTCAACCCGAACGGCAAAAACACCCAACTTGCCAGCACAGCCACTGGCTTCAAATAATCGGCGTTCATCGGCATTAAAGCGAGAAGGAATGTCAGAAGTCACGTCTCGAACACGTTCATCGTATTCTCTGTCTGATGCCATTCGCTCATCATGAATGATCTTCGCTGGGTCAAAGTTCCCTTCTTGCAGGTTTGTTAGAATTTCTTCTGGCGTTTCACCTAATCCTTCAATACCAAGGTGGTTCACCAAATGTAACTGGCCTTGCTTATCGACCTGCGCGTAGATCGCCAGTTCCGTATAAGCAGGACCACGCTTAACTAGCGCACCGCCTGAGTTATTGGCGATACCACCGACCACAGTGGCACCTAGCGATGAAGAGCCGATGATAGAATGCGGTGCTCGGTTCACTGCCTTCAACTCTTTCTCCAAAGAGTGTAAGCTCGCACCAGGCAAGCAAACCGCCTGCTTACCACCATCTAATAAGTGAATCTTCTTGATTTTGGTAATATTGATCACAACCACATCGCGATCATAATCATTACCACTCGGAGCTGAGCCCTCTGTTAAACCTGTTTTAGCCGCCTGCATGATAATGATGCAGTTTGCTTCAACACACTGTTTAATAATCTTCCATTGTTCTAGAAGAGTGTTAGGAAACACGATAGCAAGCGCATTACCACTACCCGAACGAAACCCCGAGCGGTAATATTTCGTTTTAACCTCGTCGGTTAGAACATTTTCTTCCCCCACGATGGTTTTAAATTCTTCAATCAGCTGCTTTTGTTTCATATCCGTATCTCTAGTTATTGTACTTCGCTCACAACACCGCTTAGCGGCAGGCATGGCGTTTGAGCCACTATAAGCAGTCCATTTCTCTGCGTCTATGTCAGGCGGACGAACAATACGTAATCAATAAACAACAAACAAAATAATTCTTTATTTTTCTGTTACTTATCTTTCACATTTGAGAAATTTAACGTAAGAAACAGACCGTTTCTTAAAAGAAACAATAGCAAAACCATTTGTTAACAGTTGTGCGGGGTATCTTGTTATCAATATTAGTGAAGAAAACGAGGAGAAGCGTAAGCTCCTAAATTTAAGAGGACTCTTAGAAATGAAGATGGAAACATAAGCTCAACACCAACATAACGATCGGTGTTGAGTTATTGGCTTAAAATCGATGGTTTTGACTTTGAAAGCTTGTGTATAGATGATCGATAAAGATCTTAATTTTTTCTGGTTGCTGACGAGTGTAAGGGTACACCGCATAAATACCCAAACATTTGGCTGTTTCGTCTTTAAATAACTGAATCAGACTGCCTTGCTTTAAGTCTTCATAAACCAATACACGCGGCACATAGATGATTCCCTGCCCTAACAGCGCCACATTTCTCAATACAGAAGAATTGTTAGTACAGAGGTTACCGTCGACGGTGATTTGATATACCTCGTCTCCATCTTTAAACGCCCACTCATGCGCTCCGGTTTCTTGGTAGGAATAGACTAAACAGTTGTGTTTAGCCAAGGCTTGAGGTTGTTTAGGTATGCCATGTTTAGCTAGGTATTGGGGTGACGCGCAAATGATCCAATTCGCATCCACCAGCTTTCTTGCAATCAGACTAGAATCTGGCAACACACCCGTTCTAATTGCCAAATCAAAACGTTCATTCACGATATCGACGAAACGATTATCTAGATCCATATCGATATTGATGTCTGGGTATTTCTGATTAAATTCATTAATCACTTGAGGAAGAATTAATTCACCAGAGATAGTAGGCACCGAAATTTTAATATTTCCAGATAAGTTTTTACCTAAACCCACAATGGATTCTTCCGCCGTTGCCACCGCTTGATAAACCGCTTTTGCATGAGTAAAAAACGCTCGTCCTGCTTCAGTCAACGTTAGCGTTCGCGTTGTTCGGTAGAGAAGCTGTACACCAAGCTCTTGTTCAAGCTTGGCAATGCGTTTACTGACGACCGATTTAGTCAGTGACATATGTCTCGCGGCAGCACTGAATGAACCTTGCTCGATCAAGTGATAGAAAATGATGTAATCGTCGGTATTTCTCATGCGTCTTCGTCAAATCCTTTGGAAGCCCGTATTGTAAACTGAAATTGGCTGAGGTGCGAAACATCGGGTCACACTTAATATCAGAAACTCGTGACAGAGATGGGGTTGCTAAGCTCACAGGTAATGAAAAAGAGATGGTGTGAATTTATCAGTCTTCAGATACAAAAAAACCAGCTTTCGCTGGTTTTAAGTTGATGCACTTGGCATCGAGATACCGCCATGGCCATATCTGAATAATTTGGAGCGACACACGAGGTTCGAACTCGTGACCTCAACCTTGGCAAGGTTGCGCTCTACCAACTGAGCTAGTGTCGCATTTATTCTCGAAAGCCATTCGCTATCAAAGAATAATGGAGGCGCCTCCCGGAGTCGAACCGAGGTCCACGGATTTGCAATCCGCTGCATAGCCACTCTGCCAAGGCGCCTTTTTTTATTACGCTTCAGGGCTCTACCCCGTTGCGTTGGTGGCTACTTTACGGATTGAGAGAAGATAGTCAAACAAAAATATTTCATTTTCTGTTCGTTTGATTTCTTTTAAGTCAATTCGACCAAAGTTCGATCTTATTGGCTTAAAACGAAGCAATATAAATCTAGCTTTCAGTTCGTTTTGTCCCATGAAACATTAAGGCGTTTAATAGTTGCTGACCCTTTTTAGCAATCTTCCCACAACATTAGGGTGATAAGACCAAGTGTGATCAAACATCGACATTAATGCAGGATTTCCGTATTTCGATAAGCTAATCGCGTGAAAACGGTTTTTCTTCGCCTTGAGCGCATCCACTTTGGCCAGTAACTCGTCTTGTTGTTTTGGCGCGATAAAGTCGGAAATGACTACCATGTCTGCGTTTTTATATTTATCACCGCTCATCAAGTCGATAGATTTAATCAAAGTTGGCTCTAAGTCTGTACCACCATGGAAGCTATAAGTTAGAAAGTCCGCCGCCTCGCGCAGACCATCTTGTTTGGTTAGTTCGTAGGTAATGTGTTCCGTAGAAAAAATAATGACATAGCAATCACGTTGCTCCGCTAGTGCGATTTGCATCAGAGCATAAGCCATGGCTTTGGCGCATTGCTCAGGAAAGCCACTCATGGAACCGGACGCGTCCACACAAACAATGAAGGGGCCTTTTTCGATATCTACCGCTTTATGGTCAGGTCGGTGAGCTTTAACTTTACGTAACGTGCGCGATTTGCCTTGTGTACGATAGTTCATGAGCCGTTTATCAACTAAGTGTTTATAGAACACAACTTCAAGTTCAGGATACGCCAAAAACATCGTTTCGTTGGGAAGTAGCTTATTTAGATCATCGCTTTCGTGAATACCGACAATATCATCCGTCGCCTCATCACTTTTCTCTTCGACCAATTGAAGTTCTTCAGTGGGCGCACGATTTAGTTCAGGATCATTTACTTGCCCCGCCATACGACCGAGTTGCTCCGCAATTTCTTGCAAGCCTTGGTGCTTCTTCAGAAACTCAGCATGGCGTTTCATCACCGTTAAGTCTGTTTTACTCAACTTGGCAGATGCCATATCCCACAGGCGCCCTACACTTTCAGCGTCACCCGACTCCGTGACTTTATCCATATTACGCATGGTTTCCATACGTTGATACAGGTCATTCAGCACCTTTTCTTTATTGGCTTCAAGCTCGCTTACTTGCGCTTGTTTTATAGCATCGGTGAGGCTTTTGTACCATTGATCACAAAAGTAATGAGGGAACATAGGGTTATTCATCCCTTTGTTCTTTTCCATCATTCGGCGAGCTTGCATGTAAAACGCAGAGTGCCATTCCAGCTTTTTAATCACATCTTCGATGTTTTCAAAAAACGCCTCTTCATCCCAATGAATAACCTCTTGATATAAAGACAGCTCTTGTTGGAAACGCTCTGTCTCACATACCTTGGTGATCCGTTTTTTGACGCTGCCTCGCCACTTTAACAAGTGACCTTTGACCGAAGATTTAACACCTCGGTTTTCTGCCATCATCATGACTTGTGAACGAGCCATCAAATCATTAACTGCGCTATCGATGATGCCGGAGTCGGCCACCATCAGCGCGAGGTTAAGTCCGTCTGCACCTAGCATGTCGTCTCCTTATGAGAAAAACTGATTTAAGTTTTTAAAGCGTTGGATAACTTTTTCACTTTCTGCTTGGATTGATTCAAGTCTCTGACTGACCTGTTGTAGACTCGACTCCATAAGGCGGGGTAGTTCAGGATCAACAAAGCTATGCGGAAGCGCATCATGAAAGTTCGCTTTCACCTTGCGCATATGGTGTTCTGCCTCACTAAGCTGATTTACGGCTTTTTCGCTCTGCGTTAACCACTTTTGGTAAAGCTCTACATCCAAGCCCTCTTGAGTCACTAGGCTAACCAAAATGCCTCGGTTCGCGATATCACGGATAACTAGGTTATTCGCCGCGTCAACATCAAATCGTAAACGGCACATGTTGGTGTTTTGATTGACGTAACCATACACATCACCGCTTCCCTCTTTAATGACTCGATCTAACTCATCTTTGGGTACATAAACCCAGCGGCTATCACCTTTTTCTGATTCTGAAACCGACATGTTGCTTTGCAAGACAACCAATTTAACTAAGTTAACGGCTGCGCCAACTTTGTACATCTTGGCTTTAGAGGTATCAAAGCGCATGGTTTCTTTACGCAAAATACCCGTGGCCGCTTCAGACGTTAACGTCATGCGGTAGGCATCTTCTAGTTCATGTTGGACATCAACCAAAGACTCACGGCAGTACTCGATTTCCTGCTCCGCGTCTTGTTGATCAAATGCATGTTTTAAGGCGAACTCTTGAACCACTTCACGTACCACATCTCGCGATTCAGGACTGTTCCATAAACAATCTTGCAGCAGTAAAAGGTCAAGCGGATTTATTTCATCGCGACCATTAAAAAACGCGCTCGCTTTTAACAACTTCACGGCTTTCTTCCAGCGGCGGTCAGAGACATACATATCGGTATTGGCCACATCACCAAACTGAGCTTCAACTTTGCTTTCTAACATCGTTTTAAGCTGGAAAAGCTTTTCGAATGCATTGTCGGTTAACGTCAATTTGTCGAGCTGTTGTTGCCATTGATGATATTCTTCATCAGTTATCGCTAGGCCTTCTGGTACTTGTGCCTCTTGCGATGTGCCCACAGTCAACATCGACTTAAAGTTTTGTTTATTCTGAATTCGATTCACAAACACACGCACCAACATGCGGTCGTAGAGCGCATCCAATCCACTATCTTCATCGGGTAATTCATTGGAAGCCGATACCAACAAGCGCATTGGCACACGCTCGATATCGCTGCCATTTTTGAATGTTTTCTCATTAACCACTGTCAGCAATGTATTAAGAATTGCAGGGCCCGCCTTCCAGATTTCATCCAAAAATACGACTTGTGCAGTTGGCAAATACCCTTTAGTTAAGCGAACATAACGGCCGTTGTCTTTTAGCTCTTGGATACTCAGTGGCCCAAACACCTCTTCAGGGGTTGAGAAGCGCGTCATCAGGTATTCGAAGTAACTGCTGTTATCGAACGCTTGGATGAGTCGTTTGGCAATTAAGCTTTTTGCAATACCAGGGGGACCTAAAAGAAAAACACTTTCACCAGCAAGTGCAGCAAGAAGGCAGAGCTTGATCGTATGTTCACGCTCATAAACGCCATCCGTTAACGCTTTCGCCAATTTATTGATGCGTTCTGAGAGAAGCGCTTTTTCGGCATTTGAGGTAAATAAGGTTTGTGTCATACGTTCTCCGGCTGCTGAAGTGGTATTGCGTTAACATTTTTATACACTTGTTATAACTTTGTTACAAATGTATTTTGTCGAATTCCCCTTATAGCAGATGCTTTTCCCCTTCTTGACGAAGCAATCAAAGTTTCCATTTATGAGACATTGCTCACTTAAAGTGCAAACGCTTTCGTCGTGTTGCAGTATTTTTTGCTTTTGTTTCCCACCATTTGTGGTTAATGTCGAAAAACGTCAAAAATGCGGTAACAGCTAGGGTTTATAACTGCATGAGCAAGATAATTCATAAATGGAAGCAAATTTCTCTGATTGAAGAAGACGTTGTGCTTCCTACAGGACAGGCAATTACGCACACCACAATCCATCATCCGGGTGCTGCGGTGATTCTCCCTATTACAGCGGAGGGTCACATTGTCCTTGTCCACCAATTTCGGCCTTCACTTAATAAATGGCTATTGGAACTTCCTGCTGGTACCAGAGAAGGCAACGAAGAGCCACTCTGCTGCGCCAAAAGAGAGTTAGAGGAAGAAACTGGGTTTAGTGCAGAGAAATTCACGTCTCTCGGCCAAGTCACCCCTCTTGCCGGATTTTGTGATGAGATACAGTATCTATTTGTTGCCGAAAAGCTCAACAAAACAAACCGTTACGAGTGCGATGAAGACGAAGTGATTGAGGTCGTCACCTTGTCAATCAAGCAACTCGAAGAAAAGATAGTCGATGGCACGATCACCGATGCCAAAACGATCGCTTGCTTAAGCAAAGCGCGCCTTTGCGGATATATTTAGGACTTTGACCAAGGAGACATTCATGGATTTTCGATCAGATACCGTTACACAGCCCACCCAAGCCATGCGAGAAGCCATGTTTAAGGCCCCCGTTGGGGATGATGTTTATGGTGATGACCCTACGGTCAATGAGCTTGAAAAATTTGCTGCGCAGCTTGCTGGTTTCGAAGCAGCTTTGTTTACCACTTCAGGCACTCAAGCCAATCTGCTCGGTTTAATGGCGCATTGCGAGCGGGGAGATGAATATCTATGTGGGCAACAAGCACATAACTACAAATACGAAGCTGGTGGCGCGGCGGTTTTGGGATCAATTCAACCTCAACCAGTCGAAAATAACCCAGATGGCACGCTACCATTTGATAAACTGACTGCTGCGATTAAACCAGATGATTGTCACTTTGCTCGCACTAAGCTTCTCAGCTTAGAAAACACAATTAATGGTAAAGTACTACCTCTGTCTTACTTAGCAGAAGCACGTGACTTCGTGAATAAACATAACTTGCAGATGCATCTAGATGGCGCTCGCGTTTTTAACGCAGCCGTTGCACTTGATGTTCCGGTAAAAGAGATCGGTCAGTACTTTGATTCAATGACGATCTGTCTGTCGAAAGGTCTGGCTGCCCCTGTTGGCTCGCTACTACTTGGTAGCAAAGACTACATCGCAAAAGCACGTCGCTTAAGAAAGATGGTCGGCGGTGGTATGCGTCAAGCGGGTATTCTTGCCGCAGCAGGCAAACTTGCCCTTACCGAACAAGTGGAACAGCTAAAACAAGACCACATCAACGCAAAAACCTTAGCGGAAGGTTTAGCAGAACTGCCTGGTTTTTCAGTCAACCCTGAATTTGTTCAAACGAACATCGTGTTCGCGAAGCTTGATCCTCAAGTGGACATAGTAAGTATCGCTGCGAAACTAAAGGAACAAAACATCACGATAACCCCTGGAAATCCAATTCGTTTTGTAACTCATAAAGATATTTCAGCGAAAGACATCGACACTTTCTTATCAAGTATAAAATCTCTACTTTAATTTGATTTTGATCATTGAGCTTCCCCTAAGGGGAAGCTTTATTGTATCGCCATGATTTTTAGCGAATAGATAACCTCCATGCTCAGGTTTGTACTTCTAATCTCTTTTATTTTCTCTTCCGCTATCCATGCCGAGCCGTTTGGTGATGCTGATAAAGGTAAAATCAAATCACCTAGCTGTGTCTATTGTCACGGTGTTAAAGGCATCGCAACGAACAACACCTATCCAAGCCTTGCTGGTCAAAATTCTCAGTACCTTTACAATGCAATGAAATCTTATCAAGCCGGTGAGCGTAAAGGGCCGCTTGCAGAAATGATGGCAGCACAGTTAAAAATGTTAAATGATGAAGACCTTCGTGATGTCGCTGCTTTTTATGCAGAACAGACAGAAATCAAGTAATTAGATCACCTGTAGATGACTATGAAAGCTCGTGAATCATCCAAACTCAACGCATATTGAAACATTAACCCAACATTTGACCACAAAACAATCAAATTAACTTCACTTCAAATATTTGATGAATTTATAGTTCAACATAAGCATTAATATTGACTTTTTATTCTATTTTATCGATATTTCATTCTTTATTGAATTTGACGTGAAGTAAGTTATGTCTCACACACATGCGCAACCAGCAGACTCGGTTGCTACCCCTAAGTCGTGGCAGATGCCAGATACCCTCATTTTGATCTTCATTGTTGGTATTCTTGCTGCGATTCTTACCTACTTAATTCCTGCTGGTCATTTTGATAGCCAACAGGTGACCTACATGGTCGACGGTGCAGAAAAAACTCGCACAGTTATCGATCCTTCTTCTTTCTCTTATGCAACCGACGAAAACGGTGAATTGGTTTACAACAAGGTTGGCCTGTTTGCTTCTGGTGGTGGCATTGGTCTGATGAACTTCCCTTTCGAAGGGCTAGTTTCTGGCTCTAAATGGGGCAGCGCAATCGGCGTGATTATGTTCATGTTGGTTATCGGCGGTGCTTTCGGCGTTGTAATGCGCACAGGCACAATCGATAACGGTATCCTGCGCCTTATCGATAAGACCAAAGGTAACGAAGCGCTATTCATTCCAGTGCTATTTTTGCTGTTCTCGCTAGGCGGTGCGGTATTTGGTATGGGTGAAGAAGCCGTAGCATTTGCGATTATTATCGCGCCGCTTATGGTTCGCCTTGGTTATGATGGTATCACTACGGTAATGGTTACCTATGTTGCGACTCAAATTGGCTTTGCTACTTCTTGGATGAACCCTTTCTCCGTCGCTATTGCGCAAGGCATTGCGGGTGTACCTGTTTTATCCGGCATGACAGTGCGCATGGGGTTATGGGCTAGCTTTACGTTAATCGGTATCGCTTTCACAATGATCTACGCCGCTCGTGTGAAGTCAAATCCTAAACTTTCTTACAGCCACCGCACAGACCAGTATTTCCGTCAGCAAGAGCTTGGCAATCAAGATTCTCGTTGGAACCTAGGTGACACACTCGTTATCCTTACGGTTATTGCGACCACGGTGTGGGTCGTTTGGGGCGTAGTCGCTAACGCATGGTACATCCCAGAAATCGCTTCTCAATTTTTCACTATGGGCTTTGTTGTCGCGATCATCGGTACGATTTTCCGCCTGAACGGTATGACGCTAAACTGCGCAGCTGATGCATTTAAAGAAGGTGCAGCTATTATGCTTGCACCTGCCCTATTAGTGGGTTGTGCGAAAGGTGTATTGCTTATACTTGGTGGTGGTACAACTGATGAAGCGAGTGTACTGAATTCAATTCTAAACAGTGCTGGCGGCGTGATTAGCGGGCTTCCTGACGTGGCTGCGGCATGGTTAATGTATGTATTCCAATCTATCTTCAACTTCTTCGTCACTTCAGGATCCGGACAAGCGGCACTAACGATGCCTCTACTGGCCCCTCTGGCAGACATTGCAGGAGTTACGCGCCAAGTGGCAGTTTTGTCATTCCAACTTGGCGATGGCTTTACTAACGTTATCGTCCCTACTTCGGCATCTCTCATGGCAACGCTTGGTGTCTGCCGTATCGACTGGGGTGACTGGGCAAAATTCTGCTGGCGATTTATTCTATTACTCTTTACCCTATCAAGTATCGTCGTTATCGCAGCTCATATTATGGGTTTTGCGTAAAACGAAGCCAATTGGTAATTAAGGCGAGACATGTTCTCGCCTTATTAATATTCATGGTATGACGACGCTAAGGTTTTAGATTAGCTCATGGTTTTGGAGTGGTAACTTTAATGGCAACACAATTTCTCGATGACGTGATTCAAGGTCATCAAGTGATTCAATCTCTCAATGTAGCAGACCTAAATTCGGGCGAGCATAAGTTTTGGTTTCGCATCGCAACGAATGCTCTCTCTCAGTGGCAACACCTACCTGTGCTAGTGTTCAAAGGTGAAAAACCTGGCAAGAAAATCATGATTACCGCAGGGGTTCATGGTGATGAGTACAATGGTGTGTTAGCAGCGCAGCAAACTGCTCGAGAGCTCATCGGCACTGAAGTCGCTGGTACTGTCACTATTGTTCCAACCGTTAACATGCCAGGTATGCTAAACCACAGCCGTGATTTCTATTCCGCAGACCCTGATGCGTCTCCTGCAAACTTAAACCGCTTTTTTCCTGGTGACCAAAACGGCAATGAAGCCCAACGCTACTTATATGCATTGTGGAATGATTTGCTCAAACCAAATGCTGATTTAGCCATTGACCTTCACACTCAAACCAGTGGTGCGGCCTATCCGCTTTACGTGTTTGCAGATTTCCGAATCGAGCAATCATTAGAAATGGCTCGTCTCATTAATCCTGATGCGATTTTAAATGATCCTGGAGATGCTGGCGTCCTTGAAACGGTTTGGAATAACCACGGTGTCCCAAGCATTACAGTTGAAGTAGGTATGGGGCGATACACCGAGCAAGAGCTCATCAGTCGAACTGTAACAGGCATTTTTAATGTGCTGAAAGAGCATAACATTGTTGAAGGTGATGTGGACACTATTACGTCATGCTTGGAAGGAAACGAAATCATCAGTGTGAAAGCGACACACGGCGGCTTTGTACTGCCTCATGTTAGTTTGATGGATTTTGTCGAGCAAGGTCAACTTCTTGCGATTCAATACGACAGCTTTGGCGCTGAGATTAAACGCTACACCGCCCCAACAAGCGGCACAGTACTTAGCCACAATGTTGAATCTATTCGAGCACCAGGCTCCCTGATCGTTCGTTTGATTAAGTAAACCATAACCGTTTGTTGATAGATCAACCTTTCGACGCTCACTCAAATTTATATAAGCCCCATCACGAGTAATCACAAATGATGGGGCTATATCCATTTTGACCACATTAAGTTACGCGGTAACAAATTACTGTTAAGCGAAATGACAAACTGAGCTCTTAATTAGGAAGCTTCCCCTCTGTCCGCTTTTTCAGCCACGCTGATGAACTTAAAGCTGTCTTTGTTTCTCTTGTTCAACAAAAATGAGCTCGTCTATAGCGAAACCTTTCTCTTTAGCTACGTACTTAAAGCGCTCCACTACTTTCTCATCAACGTTAGGCGTTCTAGACAATAGCCACAAATAGTCGTGGTTGTAACCGGAAACAAACGCATAGTTATAGTTTTCACCTAGCTCAAAAACAATGTAAGAAGAGTATATTGGCCCAAAAAAGGAAACCTTTAAGTGTCCAACCGTTTTATCTTCAACAAAATAAGCTTTGCCTTCAGCTTCTGACCACTGTCGCTCTTCTTCGGAATATCCACGGTTTATCACCTTAACCCCACCATCCTCGCGAACCTGATACTCAGCGGTAACGTTGGATAAGCCTCGCTCAAATGAATGGTCTAGGCGTGCAATTTCGTACCACTTACCTAGATATGGCTCTAAATCGAAATTATTGACGGGTTCCACCCCATCCGGCTTCGAGGTACAACCAAATAAAGTTGCAAGTGACAAAAGTAAAAATATTTTTATCGATTTCATACAACACCTAAATTTTAATTAGTGATTGATTTTACTCTAGAAGATAACAAATCGATCACTAAGCCGCACCATCGCCCTAATAGGTACACATCACAATTCTTCATCATCAATAGCGCGCTGAACACCGAAACCTCGTCATCTCAGCAAATCGATAACAAGATTGCTCTATTTTTGACTTACAAGCTGACCATGCTTGTACATTTTGTCAGCATTTAACCCTATGCATATAGAAACTTTGCACAACATAGACATTCGTAGGCATATCACCCTCCTATAATACGTTGCGTTATAGACAGAGGTTATTGTTATGAAATTAAAAACAGTGTCAGTTTGTGCACTTTTGGTGTTACTTGCAGGTTGTCAGCAGGAAAAGCCGAGCGCAACGACACAATTAACGACCTCGGCAGATGTATGTAATGCACAAGGAAACATGCCAGGTGGGTGGAATGAGTTTAACGCGACCCCTGATGCAAAAAAGGCAATGGCCTTTGTTTTAAAGAAAATGGACACAATAGCGTCGTTTAAACAAATACTGAATGTTCACGCGCAAATCGTTAGCGGCGTCAACTATGCTATTGAGTTTGAATTGGATGATGGCTCTGTTTGGAACACGATTGTTTATCGCAACCTCGATGGCGAATATGCGATTACCCAATCGCCAAAAGAAGGCCACTTTTGCGAACAGTAGCGACTTAGTCAGAAAGCCCCAACATTAGGGGCTTTTTGATCTAACAGTAGTCACTGAATTAGACAGCGAAGCGACATTGAGATTTAATCGACACCGTTGAACCAAGTCTTGATGGTTCTACATCAATCCTCTGCGCCATTTGTTCTTTCAACTCAGAAACGTGAGAAATAACACCGATCATGCGCCCAGTCTGTTGCAGGTCCACTAGCGTTTGAATAGCAAGATCTAAAGACTCTGGGTCTAAACTACCGAAGCCCTCATCAATAAATAAAGTGTCTAAACGAATACCGCCACTATAGGATTGCACAACATCCGACAAACCAAGTGCCAGAGCAAGCGCTGCCATAAATGATTCACCGCCGGAAAGTGTCGCAACATCACGCGTTTTTCCTGTGTAGCCATCTTCAACCATTAAATCTAAGCCGCGACCCGCAGCACCTTTGAAGCCCTCTGTTTTTCGAGCAAGAATATAGCGCCCTTTACTCATAAGGCTTAAACGTTGGGAGGCCTGAATCAGCACATCATCCAACAGTACACCAAGAACAAAGCGATGTAGGCTAACCCTGCTGCCTGTTTTACCACTAGCAACGTCGTACAACGTACCAAAGACTTTGTATTCTTCTTCTAACTTACTATTTTTCTCATGCAACACGGCAATATCTTTACGAACCTTTTCAAGACGTTCAAATATTGAGCGTGTGGTATCAAGTTGATTCCTTACTTCAATATATTGCGCCTGCAGAGTGGTTAACCTGTCATTAAACAACTCTAAATTAGGCCTTTCAAGATCTTTCAATGCATGATTTAAATCATGTAGTGTTTGCTCAAGCTTGGTTTGTGCCTGTTTGAAGCTGTCTATTTCTTGCTGCCAGGCTTGAAGTTCATCATCTCCCACTCGACTACTTAGATAATGGCTTTCATCCTCAAATTTACTCGCCTGTAGTGCCTCATTCCACGCTAATTCTGCTTGGCTAAGTTTTTGCTCTGACTCAGATAACCACTGCTTGTTCGTCGCTAAGTGACTTTCCGCATTTGATTTCTCCAATATCGCTTGCTGCAAAGCGGTTTGCGCCTTTTCTAAGCCTGTGTTCAAACTCAGAATTTGCTCTTTTGTCAGCAAAATTTCACGTTCAAGCAAGTCAGCGGAACTGTATTTTGGGTCAATAGAAGCTTGTAATTGAGCCAATTGTTCTTGGTTCGCTTCAACGGTTGATTCATCTGCCGCAATTTTATTCTGTAACTCATGAATTTTATTTTCACCCACGACGCAGCGTTGATTAAGCTGTTCAACGTTCCTTTCTATTTTTTCAATATCAATAGCTTGTAGACGTAGGAGTTGAGCATTAAGCGCTTGCAAATCATTTTGAACCGTCGAGATCTCAGATGTAGCATACTCACCCAACTCCTCTTTCAACTGGTTACACTGATTCTGATACTGACTAATGACAACGTTATGTTGTTCTAGCTGATTGCTTAGTTGGTTCAACAAGGTTTGAGCTTCTCGCTCTTTCGCTCTAGCCGCCTGAACTTGCTCTTTTGTCACGGCTTCTTCAACAAACGTTGCGGGGTTAGGATGCGTTTCGCTACCACACACCGGGCATGCTTCACCTGCTTTTAGTCGCTGCGCTAATACTGCTGCTTGAGCGTTGTGCCACTTAAGCTCTATCGTATCAGCGTCTTGTTGACACTGCATATAGCGCTGACTGGCTTCGTTTAGTGACTGCTGCTTACCTACAGTTAGCGCATTGAGTTTAGAGAGCTCTAAAGTAAGATCATGCAGCTTTTTTAGATCCTGTAGCAGCCGTTGTTTTTGTTTTATTTCCGCATCGATGCTTCCAATAAGCGCAACATCAACTCGTGCTTTCTCTAGCTCCTTCTGTCCCTGCTGGGCCTGTAACGTTAACTTATCTTTTAGTTCTATGTACTGTTTTAACGTTGCTTCAAATTGTTGTTTTTGTTGATAACCCGCCGTTATTTTACTTTCCAAATTGTCTTTCTCGACCAACTTGTTTTTCGTACTTTCAAGCTGATACTGCAGTTGCGTTAACTGCGGGACCTTTGCCGCGGCCTCTTTTGCACTTTGCTGCAAGTTTTCTTGTTCTCTCGCAACGACATGAGCTTTTTCGAGACTCTCTTTCAAAGCTACGATTTTTTGCCCAAGCTCTTGCGTTTGAGCTTTTGCATTTTGTAATGAGATATAGGGCAACTCTATCTTATTGGCATTTTTAGCGTTTTCTAATTGCTGTTGACGAGCTTTTATCGAATCTGAGTGTTCTAGATGCAGCTTGAGTGCGCTTTCTGCTTGCTCTCGTTTCGAAAACTCTCCATTCAAGGTTTCCGCTTTTTGCAATTCAGATTTAGCAGTATTGAGCTTATCTAACGCTGCTTGCTCATTCTTTTTATCAGACTCTAATTGCTTAGTTACTTGTTCCAGTTGTTGTAATAGTTCTTGTTCAGAACTCGCTTCTGCAACTTGTAAAGCACCTCGAATTTGATTATCAAATTCGCCTTTCGCTTTACTAATTGCACTCGCTTTATCTTTGAGCGCGTACTCAATTTTTTTATATATGTCAGTTTGAAAGAGCTGGCCAAAAATTTCTTCACGCTCTTTAGAGCTAGCAAGCAACAGTTCTCGGAATTTTCCTTGAGGCAACACCATAACTTGACGAAATTGAGTTTCATTCAAGCCAATAATATTGCTAACTTCAGTTTTAACCTGAGTCGTCTTGCTGGTGATAAGCGTTTCAGTCTCACCGAGTTCATAAAGAGCCGCAGTGTGCTTTTTAATCGTCATCCCTTCACCACGGGCCTTGGGCGCTTCCTGCTCAGGGGATCGAACAACTCGGTATTGTTTGCCGTGTAACGAAAATTCGAGAACTACTTCGGTTGGTAAATCTTGCGCGGATAAGTCACACCGCATCTGAATACCTTGTCGCTCATTACCTGTGGTTTCACCATAAAGGGCGAAGCAAATGGCATCTAAGATCGACGTTTTACCTGAGCCTGTAGGACCATTAATCAAAAACAGAGGGTTACGGCCAAGCTTTTCAAAGTCAATGACTTCGGTTTTTGTAAACGGACCAAAGGCTTGCATGGTAAGTTTAATTGGTTTCATCTTTGGTCCCTATTGCTGTGATAATTGCTTAATAATGTCAGTAACAGCTTGCTCTTGCTCTTTAGACAACTGGCTATCTTGCGCCTCAATAAAAAAATCTCGGAACAT
Source organism: Vibrio sp. Vb1574 (assembly GCF_033338675.1). Taxonomy (NCBI): domain Bacteria; kingdom Pseudomonadati; phylum Pseudomonadota; class Gammaproteobacteria; order Vibrionales; family Vibrionaceae; genus Vibrio; species Vibrio sp. Vb1574. The sequence goes on along the minus strand of NZ_JAWOTC010000002.1, from coordinate 174,746 downwards.
ATCAATTTCGCTTCGCGCCAACTTTGCTTGCGCCATTTCCTGCTCTACCCCAATTAACATGCCAGGTTTCTCAAGGTGTAAAACGTTTGGATACACTGAACGAAGTTTTTCCATTGGGTTTAAAATCGCATGTTTATCCATCAAACGAACTAACAAATAATCTTCATTCTTAGGGTCTGTTTTGCCTTGATCAATAACTTTATCCAGCTCGCCCTCTACAATGCGCATTTCATGAGGAGCCGTAAGATCAATATGCTCTGCAGAAACAAATCCTTTCTTGTCCAGTTCAACTAACGTGAAACCTTTTCTCTGGTTCTGTTCACCAAAGCTATACTTCATGAGTGAGCCAGAGTAGCGGATATGCTCTGCGCCTTTCTTTTGAGGCTGATGCAAATGACCAAGTGCGACGTAGTCAAAATCTAAGAAGTGTTCATGACTCACGCGATCAGAGCCACCAATAGATAATGGTCGTTCAGAGTCTGACTCGATGGCCCCATCAACAAAACAATGACTCACGAGCACGCGCTTTTGCGTAGAGATAAAGCGCTCTTTAATTTGCTCAACAAGCAATTGATGAGCCTCATCATGAGTGGATACCGAGGCTTTGTAGGCAAACCTGACCTGTTCAGGGTCGTTATAAGGCATACCATAAAACGCGACCTCATCCGCAGAGTCCGTTTTTATGATGATGGGAGTGAGCATATCTTCAAAGTTGCTAACAATATGGAGACCTGCATTTTTCATTTGCTCTGAGCCGAAACCTAACCTTTCTGCACCATCATGGTTGCCAGATATCAATATCATTGGTGTTTCTAACTCGGTACAAATGCGTTTCACGACTCGATTTAACAGTTCTATTGCAACCGTTGGTGGCACCGAACGGTCATAGATATCTCCCGCCACTACAACTGCATCGACGGGGTTGCGTTCAATATAGTTAATCAGTTGTTCGAGTACTGCTTGTTGATCTTCGAGTAGTGATACGTTGTGGAATTGTCGACCAAGATGCCAATCTGAGGTGTGGATAAACTTCATTCGAATTCACTTTCCGCCAATTCTATGAGTAGGCTTGCTTCTGTCAGAGTCCATGTACCGTTTATAAAAAGGAATGCGTCACGGGTGGGATCTCGAACAAGCCAAAACTCAAGTTATTTTATTTCGGTAAGGATATCTTGAGTCGAACAGCTTTTCATGTGGTTTGTGTTCTATGGCTGGCTATTTAATCAGAAAGCGAGAAGAACACTGTAAAAACGCGGTGAGCAAAGCTATTTTGAAAAGCAAGCTGCGCCTAGTCATTGTCCAAACATCATTAAAGGGCCAGTTTCGAGTCAATCCCCCATAACATTTGCATCACTAAAACCTCAGCTACTACTAGAAGGAAAAGCAATAGCCAGACCTATTCACTACGCCAATTGTATATTACTCCTACCGCATAGCCATCTGACTCGATGTCCGCTTGCAACACGTGAAAGTCTGGGCAGGGGCTGCTTCTTTGAAGCTCATCAATCACTAACGCTTTTAAAACGCCGCCACATGCACCCAATCCGCCAAGTTTGATATCAACAAATTGATACTGAGTTTGATCGGTCACCCACGGAGACAAGAATTGCATTGAGTTTAACCATTGCGGTTCTTCCTTATTAACGGATAAATACAATTGACTAAGTGGATGTTCACAACTTACTCCTAATTGCTTAAACACCTTGTCCACGGCGATGCGTTGTTGTTTGGCATCTAAATCAATTCGAACAACATCAGGCACAAGACCTGAATGTCGAAAAAAACACTTGGTTAAAATGATAGAGCTTTGAGGTTTGACATGCCCTTCTACATCACTCGTAACCTCTATAGCCAGTATCCAAGTCGCTTGCGTTTCATTAACTTCACGATTTATCCGATTTAGTGCCATCAAAAATGCAGCTTGGCCATAAGGATAAAAGTAAATTTCAGTATTGACAGTTTGGTCAACGAAAATAGAAAGCTCGCTTATCAATGCTTTAAGCAAACTTTTGTCTACCGAAGATGGTAAAAGAACACAGAGATTCCCCTTGATATCAGCTTGCTCAAGACTCTCGCGCTCAGAGCGCACGAGGCTTAATATATGCTCATCTATTGATTTAGCAAAGTCAGGGGGTCGGATTTCCTCGGACAATCTAAAAGAATCATCAGCTATCTCGCGAACGGTGTGTGAACGGCCATTAAAAGATAGAAGATGCGTTTGAAATGCCAGTGGCATCTAGCCTCCGATTAAAACCGTAGGCATACCAGATAGAATTTTGCCACCATGAGACGTTGAATCGCCGACTCTCGCGGCTGGTTTACCGTTGATTGTTACGCTAGAAGAACCTGCTGAGATACTATCCGGAGGACCGATACAAATAAGCTTGTCGCCTTGTCTTGCCGCAGGTATACCGCCAATCGTTACGTTTGGTGAACCAACAACGACGGGACCACCGACATGCGGTATCTTTCCTGTTTTTTTAGGGCAAAGATGAAAGCTGCCCAAAATTGCGGCTGGTTTACCCACTTTAAATCACCTTAGTTCAATGAAATTTGCCCAGCTTTAAGAGCAATAGCTGAGCCGTTAATGGATATTTTATTACCTTTGATATTGATTTCTCCAGAGCTAGACATCTGAATAGAAGCACCACCTACTTTGATCTCGACGCTCTTTCCTGCATTAAAAGACAGTACTTCACCCGTTTCATTCGAAAAGTTTTTACCTACTTTCAAGCTCGCGTTCTGACCAACCTCTTGATTAACATCATTGGTCACTTTTTCGGTTTTACTGTTTTCAACGGCGATATCAACACAGTCTTCAACTAGCATTTGGAACAGTTTTTCAGCATGAAGATAAATGTGCTCTTCACCAGGCTTATCATCGAAGCGCAACTCATTAAAATTGGATGTACCTTTTTGTACAGAGCGTGATTTATAACCACTCTGAGAACTTTGCTCTGGTAAAGCGTAAGGAGGGAGTTGACTACCGTTATATAGTGACCCCGTAACGATTGGTTGATCAGGGTCTCCGTTAACAAACTCGACGATGACCTCTTGTCCGACTCTAGGGTGAAACACCGACCCCCATCCGTTACCTGCAATATTTTGCGCAACACGAATCCAACATGAACTATTTACATCGTATTTACCAACACGGTCCCAGTGAAACTGAACTTTGATACGGCCATGTTTGTCTATGTAAATTTCACCATCTTTGTTCCCCGTAACTACTGCGGTTTGCAAACCTTTCATCTGAGGTTTCGGGTAGTTAACTGAAGGACGCAGGATTGTCTTTGAGTCAACACAACTAAACGAGACTTTGACACCTTGCGCACCGGTCCCACCTTGACCAGTCTGGTTATAAACAGCAGCAGACAAAAAAACAGAAGACAGTACATATTCTTTGCCGACTCGAGATTTATCTTCATGCTTTTTAAACTTGAAGCACTTGCCCACACTGAATGTTCTGCACGTAGCCTCGCCACGACACAAATATGCATTTTGCTGTAGTGCTTCTATTGCATGCGTGTTTCTCAGTGCGTATTGATCATTGCTCTCCATTTCACCCATGTATTCAAAATACTCGCTTCCAGGTACTGTAAAAAAATCACTTTCACCCTTTGCAGTATTTTTAGGATTCGAAGAAGGCTTGAGCATGTTATAGCCTGACTTTTGACTCGCTTTAGTAGTCAGAATTTGCGTTTCATGCCAAGAAGAAATGTGGCTAGATTTCGCCGTACCTGTATCAAAATCGACTAAAAACTCAGTACCCGGCTTATAAAAACTGATGTCATCAAAAATATTGAGCGTATGGGCAGACTTAGTATGTGTAAAACAAAATGATAGCCCCTCCTCCGATAACAGACGTCGAACAAATTCAAGATCTGATTCTTCATATTGTACTTTGTATGTGTATTTAGGATAGGACTTGGTTAACTCAAAACTAAAGGCAACACTATGCTCCGATAGTACTTCAGAGATAATTTCCTTTATATCTTTATGCTGAAATATTCTGCAATTTTTTCGATATTCAGCGAAACGTAATTTAGGCTCTATTAATAATTCTATGTTTTTATAATTTTCGCCTTTATGTGTATTAGAAACCCTTTTCCCTTCTAATCTTGCAGCAGAAACATAACCATGCATATAACGAGGATTTGAAGAAACATCCTCATTATTTTCAAGGGTAATGGTAACTTCCTTACCAATAATTTCGTTTAACTCACTTCGTTGATCATTAAAGTAAGCTTTAGCACGCAATGAAAAAAGTTCTGAGATCTCTTCTCTATACTCAAACGAGTTTAGTATGATGGCATCTTTACCGAATGGCGAAGAAATTCGGATGAAATTGTTATCTTGAGTTGCTCTTTTCATTAAATACTTCTTTCAAAAAAATGCGGAGGAATACTCCCCCGCATGAAAATTACATTTGTTGACCTTTAACACCGCTGTAGCCGTATACCAATGGAGCAGAAGTGTTGTTCTTATCGTCAGTAGGAGTCACTGTCATCATCATTTCTGTGTAAGAAATTGTGATAGTTTCAACTGGACGATCGTCTTGGATAGAAACTGAGTAGTTAGAAATCATCGCATCAGTCAGTTCGATCTTCATGATCTCTTCAACCTTCTCACCCTGCTTAGTAATATGGAAAACCGCTGGTTTACCTTTACCAATCGTCGCTTCTTTAAATAAGTCAGGAGAAGAACGGTCTTGAAGTTTAGTGATAGTCAAATCATATAGACGAGTAGCGCTCGCTTCACGGTCCATCGCTGTACCAGTGTATGATGAGATCTCACGACCTACACTCCAATCTACAGATAGTAGTGTAATCAAATCTTTGTATTGCTCGGCTGTTGCCTCACCCTTAATATCTGCGTATTTAAGATACGTATTAGACTGCATGCTAATCTCCTATAGCATTATTAATTGACATATATCGTAATAATTTAATTATCTGACGTTTGGTGATAATTAGTGATTAATGTATCAAAAACTTCATTTTAAATACGCCCTGTTATATCTTTAAATAAGATTTAATTTAAGCGTTTTTTATAAAAAATAATAGTTAATATGAACCAACTCCCAATTATTATTGAGAGTGTAAAGGATGTTAAACTATTGAGACATCAAGTCCACTAGTTGTACCTTTAACAATAATTTCATCAAACGTCTTATCATTAAGAATTGCATGCAATATTTCATGAGAAATCTTCGGAAGCAATGTATTTTCTATGGTTGTTTGTACCACACGCGCACCACTCCCAGACTCATTGCTATTGTCTACAATATCATTAATTAGTTCCTCATCAAAAAACAGGTCAGCGTTATAGTGCTTACGAATACGAGTCGTAATTTTATCCAACTTTAATTTTGTTATTTCTATCAATACTTTTCTTGATAGAGGCAAATAAGGTAATACATTCACACGCCCTAAAAATGCTGGTTTAAAGTCAACCAACAAATCATCGCGTAAAGCATCTTTTAGTGCTGACGGCTCAGGAGCTAAGTCAGGATCAGAATACAAAGACATCGTCGTTTCGGTCCCTGTGTTCGCGGTCATAATAATAATAGTGTTTTTAAAGTCTATATCTCGACCTTCACCGTCTTTAATTGAGCCTTTATCAAATACCTGATAAAAAATATCTTGAACACCAGGGTGCGCTTTTTCCATTTCATCGAGGAGAATTACACTATAAGGTTTACGTCTAACAGCTTCAGTCAGTACACCTCCTTCTCCATAACCGACATAACCAGGAGGAGAACCTAATAGCAATGAGACTTTATGCTCTTCCTTAAATTCCGACATATTGATAGTCGTGACATTTTCTTCACTACCATACACTTTCTCTGCAATCGCCAAAGCCGATTCGGTTTTACCCACTCCGCTTGGTCCGGTTAGGAGAAATACACCATTTGGTCGTGTCTCATCCGTGAGCTGCGCACTCGCGGTTTTTATCACTTCAGACATGAGCTCTAAAGCGTGATCCTGCCCGACAACTCGCTTACACAAACTTTCTTTCAAACCCAATACTGCTTGGATTTCATCATCCTGAAGTTTACCCAGCGGTATACCGGTCCAATCCGAAATAACTTCTGCGATTAGCGCTTCATTTACATGCGAAAAAACTAACGGCTGTGAGTTAGCGGAAAGGTTATTTTCAAGCTCTTGTAACTTGTCTCTAGCAGTTTCAGAACCCTCCTGGATTATTTGGGTTCTAAGTGACTTAGCTTCACTTACCCATTCTTTTTCTTTTTCCCAAAGTACCTCTAATTCAATAATGTCATTAGATAGCGCATCAATCTCTTTTCGGACACCTTGGAGCTGCACATCAAGAGATGCTCCTAATCGATTCTCTTGGCTAAGATGCTCATACTCAGCTTGCTTTGCTTTAAGTTTGTTTCTTTTCGCATCTAGACCTCCCGGTGTAGATGACTGACTTAACGCAACTCGAGAACAGGCCGTATCCAAAACAGAAACCGCCTTATCTGGCAGTTGACGACCATTAATGTATCGAGCTGAGAGTTGGACCGCTGCATTGAGAGCTTGGTTAGTGATATGAACATCGTGGTGTTGTGCCATTACATCAAGTAAGCCTCGTAACATTTCGATCGCGAGCTCAGGGGCTGGCTCATCAACCTTTACGACTTGAAAACGCCTAGTTAAAGCTGCATCTTTTTCAAAATACTTTTTATACTCTGCCCACGTTGTTGCCGCGATCGTTCTGAGTTCGCCTCTCGCCAATGCTGGCTTCAGAATATTCGCCGCATCACCTTGGCCCGCTTGCCCACCACCGCCAATTAGGCCATGAGCTTCATCAATAAACAATATAATAGGCTGTGGAGCGTCGTTTACTTCCTTCACAAGGTTCTTAAGCCTGTTTTCAAACTCACCTTTCATGCCTGCACCGGCTTGCAGTAACGCCAAATCCAGAGACTTAATTGCCACATTTTGCAGAGCGGGAGGTACATCGCCATCAATGATCTTTTGCGCCAAACCTTCAACAACGGCTGTTTTTCCAACACCAGCTTCTCCCGTAAGAATCGGGTTGTTTTGTCGGCGTCTTAATAAAATATCGATCATTAGGCGAATTTCATTATCTCTGCCAATCACCGGATCTATTTTACCTTCCCTAGCTTGCTCAGTAAGGTCTGTTGTAAATTGATTCAAGGCGGAATTCGCGTTTGACTGCGCTAAGTCATTCGATCTTGATTGAGGCGCATTACTTTCTTTAAAGTTCAATAAGCGAGATGGTTCTATCTTGTTTAGTTCAGGACTAATCGAACCAGCCATGTTGACTAACGTATCATCAGACAAGTAGGCAAATAAAAGATGGATGCACCCCAACTGTTCTTGATTGAATTCAATGGTTGCAGATAACAAGGCATTTTGCATAACAGTCACCGTATGAGCTGATAGCCCAGGCACCGACTGGCATCCTGTTTTGTATTTTTCTAATGCCTTTTGAATATCGGTTTCAACCTTGATTTTATCGACATCAAATTCGTCAAAAACTTCAGAGTAAATATCGTCAGGATGGCGGATAATCATCATTAACCAGTGAAACATTTCAATACTGTGATGAGTTCGGGAGCTTGCCATCGCAGCTGCCTGTTCAAGTGTTTCCTTAGCCTGAGGAGACAATCTTTCGACCAACGCTGAAAGTGAGAGTGAAGCCATTACATTTCCTTTAAATAGTAATTGTTATAGTTCGATCTTTTGTACGTTCGTGTTTTTTAAGCACAGAACCAATACCTAACTGCCCCTGCTGTTTCGATAAACAAGCTTGTGGTAGCAAACTATGTTTGGTGGTGAGCTGCCACTTCAGTTGTTTATGTTTTCCAATCAACTCATAAGCAGCGTTCTTAATGATTTCTATATTGGGTTGGTTAGGAAGCAATTTACTAACTAGCTGTTTATCTTTTGGCAGAAATTCTATTGTTGTCCCCGCGTTGATATTCCATGCTTTCGAACCCAAAGAAGCTCCTAAACCAAGTTGAGCAAACTGCCCTTCAGGCATAGTTCGGGATGCAAGGCGTGTTTGCTCTTCTTTCGTAAGGTGTAGCCATTGTCCTTGAAATTCATGAACTTTTACTTGGCATCCAGATAAACATTCAAGAATACTTTTTAGTCCACCTTTACTTCTCATTGGTGAAGCAAACACACCACCATAGTGCAGGGACAGTGAACTCCCTTCCCCAGTTAATGCCGATTTACAGCTTTCTAACGGCGAACGCGCGCCCTGCGCATGCGCACGAGATTGAACTGTCAGCTGACTCAGTTGCCAACATCGATAATAAAGAGATAATAAGCGATGATTGAAAATATCGTAGAAGTCCACCATAGCCGTATCGCCTTCTTTTTGGCGATGTAAAGCTAATTCACTATAGTGCTGGGGAAGCACACCTTGCTCACCCGTTAGGCCTATTAAATTGGTCTCAATCTCTAACTTGCTGTCATCTATATTTTTCAGTTCACAAAGCTGAGCATTTTCAAAACCTAATGATGGATTAACCTTTAAGTTTAGCTTTTCATGCTTCGGTAACGCATCTGTTCCTATTTGCGCCTCTGCTTGCAGAACTTCGTGTTCAATAAGATGAATCGCTTCAAACAATGGATGTTGCTTTAATTCTCGATAAAATTGTTCCGCGCTCATAGCAACACCTTATCGCCAGTTAATGCGGGCCATAGGTGGAAAAACTTTCCCGTGGACTTAAGTCTTATTTCTAACTGCGTAAAAATGTTAATTTCAGCATATTGCGAGAAGTAAACAGATAAAACACTACCTAAGAGAAAGATCTGCTCTTTAGGTAAAATTTGATCAGAAACCGTCAAAATAACTTTTATACCGTGCGCAAATCCAACTTTGCCTTTCTGACTAATTCTTCCTGTAGTAGGCTCAAACTCTAACTTAGTTAAAGCATCGATTACCGCTTTCGTTTCTGCTGTCCCAGAAAATGCATAGAGATTAAGGGTCTGCTTCAAAGTTGCTAAACCATCTTCCTCGGTAAAATGGTTTAAAGTTAAAAGCTTAGTTAACTGCCATCGTGTGCTTTCATCCATTTCTGGCCGAATAGTTTCTGATAAAGAGACTAAACAACGAACAGATTCGAAATTGTCATTTACCTCCGGTAAAGATACTTGCGGCAGCCCACCTCCAAATGGAAGTTTCTGCGCTAAGTTGCGGTTACAGCACTCAGCTTCCACGTACATTAACCAGTTTTCCCGGCTATCCGGGCTGAACAATTGATGTTTTTTATCAACAAAAGAAATGTAAGTTTCTCTACCTGGCTCATCATACCCACCAGCCCAGTTCTTATCCTCACGTCTCATCAACCAATAAATCTCACTAGTGTTCGTATAATGCGTGTGCTCACCAGCGTGATAACATGGCAAATTGTGGTACGTTTTGTTCCAATTTCTCAACGTTACGTCAGAAATTGAGACAACCTCATTACTTTCAGCTTCTTGGTATTGCGGAGACAAGTGGTAATCGTATTCAGTTGGTAGAATACGCTTAGGCTCCATAATACTTTTAAATAAGTTGATTACAGGCACACAACCTACCATTAAGCTTTCTTCGTCCACTTGCTTTGGAAGCCAGTCATCGTTGGTATCAAAGTAAAAATACAGTTCGAATTGCTCTCCAAGATCTAGCTCAGATAATCCAAGTTCGGTGATATCAAAGAACATAAACTTCTCAGGAAAGTGCAAATACTCAACAAGTAATCTTGCTCCTGAAAAGCTTCTTTTACTGTATGGCACAACTTTCTCATCTTCTGAAAATCCCACTTCAGAAAGATGCCTTTTGGTTAAAGGACGAACTTCTTTGCCATCCACAACAACAGATAAACCAATTAGGTTTTGAAACAGCATTTGGTAGAGCTTAAAAGTCAATTGAGATTGACCGTTTAAATAGAAGCGCAGCCGTTCTGCCCCCATTTCACCAAGAGGAGTCTCTTCATCTTGAGCCGTGAGCTGTACTTTCAAAACTGAATGAGCATTGCTTTCCCATCGCGAGCCAACTGGCTTGAAAGGCGCATTTTTAAAAACGCCAGAGGTCACATCAACAGGATACATTCTGACCGGATAACAAGTTCTAAACTCGCACTCATGATATCCAGGAGCACCGATAACAACTCGCTCGCCTTCTTCTACATCAAAATAAGAGGAAGTGGAGTTAGAACAGCTCATTTTAATGACTGACATTGACGGGATTGGGGCGTGAAAATCAGGATATAACTGTCCCATCAAAGACTCTGTAAATTGAGGGTAACTATTGTCTAAGCTTTGTCTAATCCTTGCTGTTAGAAATGCGCAGCCTTCTAACAATCTTTCTACGTGCGGATCGTCAACCTGTTCCTCACTAATACGAAGTCTCGCAGCAATCTTAGGATACTGCTCCCCAAATTCTTGCCCTTTGTGACGCAAATAAGCTAACTCGCGATTATAGTACTTGAGAAACTCTTCACTCATTTTGCTCTACTCAGTTTCATACCTAAATTTACCGGCTCTACTTCAGAATTGAATCGCACTTCATGAATACTGTTATCAATTAAGCAAGTGGCATTTATCTGTAACCTCAATACCCTATCAATAGCGTTTTTCTCGTCTGAAATCTGGACATGAGGGTTCCTTAACCTCGGCTCAAACTCTTTAATTGCATCATGAACGATGTCGCAAAGCTGATTCTGCCCTTCTTGGCTGCTATAGGGCATTGAGGAAAAATCTGGCAGCCCATAATTCAATATTGAATAACGAACCTCTAAAAGATCATCAGGAATGTTTTTCCATCCAATACGACTATTCAGCATCGACTCTAGATCTCTAAGTAAGCTGCTCAACATCTGTTGCTGGCTTGCAGGGAAGTCTTTCTCATCTCGAGTGAGAGGATCACTATCTATCAATTTGTCGAGCAGAGAAACGGTTAAAGACATGATATTTCTACGCTATTTGTTTCTGTTCTAATAATGTAGTCAAATCACAGATTGGAAGCGCTGAATCACCGACTAACCAACATTTTTGACCCAAGCCAACAAAAGATTCTTGCTCACCAATCTGCTTCCAATCCGTTTCTCGACCTAACTTTTGCGCATCGGTCTCTGAGTCAACATATGTCAACGGCATATGGCCTTCGCCTTCACCAAGTCCATCGATATCAAACTCGACAGGTCGCCAAATACTCTCTAACAATGAAGTAGGTGCTTTAACTTCTAGCGTATGGATGCTCGATATGGGTACAAGAAAATAGTTACCTGCTGTAGAAAACAGTTCAATGTAACCACCTAAACGATCATCAATATCTCTAGCATCTTCGTAGTTTGTGCCGTTTACGTTAAACCCTTTAATAGTACGATGCTCTTCAATGCGATGCGATAGACGTGACGCTTCTTCGTACTCTTGATTTCCGAGAGCAAGATTAAATCGAACAAGCTCTTTAGTTAATTCCTCATCACCTATTACTTTGGCACTAGCCGCACCATTGATAAAATCCTTTCTAGCTTGAGCTGCTTTCACTAAATGTCGTAGCTGACTTGCACCAGGCAGATACTCAGGAAACAATTTAATCGATTGCATGAGCTGAGCGTCCGCACGCTCGAAGTCCCCATCAATGCAAAGAAGCTCAATGAAGGAACTTCTCAAGCTCGCATCTTTAGGTGTTGCTTTAATTTCATCAGTTAATTGCTCTAGAGCGTGTTGCAATAGGCCTTGGGACAAAGCATTTTTCCATTGAGTCATTGTTATTTCCTTACACCATGTGCTCTGGTGATAATTCGGTAATTAATTTAATGCTAGATACCATTTGATCGAGTTGAAAATGCGGTCGCAAATGGATAACTGAGTAATAATGTCCAGGAGTTTCTCTTTTCTCTCGAACTGTAATTTTCGCTTCATTTAGGGGATATTTAGCTCGAAGCTCATCAGACGCTTCATCTGATGCGGTAGTGTACTGATGTAACCAGCGTTGAAAGTCACGCTCTAGGCTTTCTGCATCTTGATACCCACCAATTTTGTCACGCCCCATAACCTTGAGATAATGTGCGACTCGCGATACACACAATGTGTATTGCAACATCGATGTCAGTTTTGCATTCGTTGAAATATGCTTTTCTGCGTATTGTTTGGGCTTGTAGAGAGATACATTCGAGGTCATCCCTACCATATCAGTCTCAGGTATTGGAGAAATAGAAATAAAACCGCACTCAGACAATTCTTGTTCTTTTCTCTCAGAGATTTTCAAGTTTAACGGACATCTTTCACGATCATTCTTGCCGTTAACACGCATCTTGCTCCTTGTAGGAGCGACGATAATGCCCTGACTGTAATCGCCTTGTTTAATCCCTCGCATATGCGTGAACCAACCATGTTCCTGAAATGCTCTAATTGATACGGCAGCAAAACAGTACGCACTACTCCCCCATAGCAAATCTCGGTTGGAGTCGTAGATGTGTTCTTGAAAATTGAATTTATCATTCCGCGAGCCATCACTTTTGTATGGCTGACGGAACAAGACGTTAGGTGCAGTCAAACCAATAAATTTAGCGTCATCGTTATCTCTCAAACTACGCCACTTTGCATAATCTTCCTGTTCAAATTGGGCTGCTATATCTCTTATCGCAGAGAGTTGAGCGAAACTATCAACACCAAACATCTCTGGCGATGCAGACATGATAAATGGGCTGAATGCTGCAGCTGCAGACTGAGAGATCTTACTCAACACAGACAGATCTCTATCAAAATAATTTTTACTAGGATCACAGCGAAGCTGATAATCTCCAACCACCACACCAAAGGGTTCTCCCCCTGCCATGCCATATTCATTTTGATAGAGCAACTTAAATAGTGCTGATTGGTCAAACTCGATGGCTTTGAAAGCATCTTTACTGATTTCATTCCATGTCGCCGTTAAAACCTTAACTTTTACAGAGTCCGATGAACGAGAATCAACCTGTTCACATAAATACCTAACTCCAACCCACCCCCTTTCGAGCTGTTGAAACTCAGGATGATGTAATATTTCATTTAGTTGAGATTCTAATAGCTCATCAATGCGGTTAATTGTGTTCATCACACTATGACGAAAGCTGTCCAAATCTCTTGAACGTGTACCTTCTAGCCAAATTCGCGCTGACGCTACAAGATCAGAAGATTCATTGAATCGAGTCAACCACGGGCTATCAAGTTCAGCATAGCCTCCGGTACTGAACTCATGTTTTAGCTTGCTAGGGTCGCGAAAGTTAAGTGACACTGCTAATTCCATCTAGAACATAAAGATTGGTCATGGCTGGCCTTTCGACCAGCCAATTCATTTCTTATCCACCTGACTGAGGGATCTTTGCCACAAGTCGCAAAGATGTGGTCAGTTCTTCCATTTGTAACCAAGGCTTCAGCCATGCTACGGCATTGTAAGAACCAGGTGCGCCAGGAATTTCCTTAACCTGAACACGAGCGTCTGCTAGAGGGTATTTCGCTCTGATCTCTTGACCACCGCCTTCAGAAGCATTGACGTAACCTAGGATCCAGCGGTTCAGCCAAGACTCAACGTCTTCTGCTTCCATAAAGCTACCAATTTTATCTCGGGCCATTACTTTCAAATAATGCGCAAAACGAGATGTTGCCATCATATAAGGTAGGCGGGCAGAAATGGCCGCATTGGCCGTTGCTTCAGGGGATTCATGGTTCGCTGGTTTTTGACAGGTTTGCGCACCAAAGAACACTGCATAGTTGGTGTTTTTGTAGTGACAAAGCGGTAAGAAACCAAGCTTACCAAGCTCCGCCTCACGTCTGTCGGTAATACCAATCTCTGTTGGGCACTTCATATCAGGGTCGCCATCATCACTCATGAAGAAATGCGTTGGCAAGTTATCCACTCGACCGCCACCTTCTGCACCACGGATGGCAGTACAAAATCCATATTTTGAAAATGCGTCGGTTAACTTAACACCAAGAACATACGAAGAGTTCATCCAACAGTAGTCGTTATGTTCAGCGTTAACAGCAATACCTGAAACAGGATCTACTTCGAACTCTTCAAACCCAAACTCTTCGACTGGAGCGGTAGCTTGTCCGTATGGCAAACGAGCAAGGACTTTTGGCATCGTCAGACTAACGAAGCGCGAATCGGCACTCTCGCGGAACGAACGCCATTGGGCGTATTCTAGTGATTCAAATACCTTATCTAGGTCGCGTGGTTTTGACAACTCAGTCCACTCATCAAAGCCGAATAGTGCTGGTGAAGCTGCGGACAAGAATGGAGAGAAGCCAGAAGCCGCTACATTTGACATTAGGCGTAACGACTCAATATCTTCTGGGTGGTTGGTAAACTCATAGTCTCCAATCAATGCACCATACGGTTCACCACCAGCACTACCAAACTCAGACTCGTAAACCTTTTTAAAGATCTGGCTTTGATCAAACTCAACAGCTTTGCTCAAGTCTTTATGTAGCTCTTTCTTGGTCATGCTCATCATGCGAACTTTCAGAGTAGAGCTGGTCTCTGAATTCATCACTAGATAATTTAAGCCGCGCCAAGAACCTTCGAGTTTCTGTAATTCTGGGTGATGCATTACTTCAGACAACTGATCAGAAATCTGCCTATCGAGCAAATTAATCGCTTCACGAAAAGTTACTGTTAGGTTTTTGTTCCAAGTAACTGTCCCTTTCATTGCTTCTTCAGCGAGCGTTTTAATCAGCTCCTCAGCACGAGAAGCTTCGGTCTGCTTAGTCGCACCAATAGCTTGATCTAAGAATGAAATTGTCTGTTCATTAACAGTTGGATCTAACTGTTTTTCAGCTTCAGTCGTCATTATTCCGCTCCTTCAGTACTGTCTGACTTCGCTTTCTTGCCAAGATCTAACTCGCCTGCAAGTCTTGCCAGATTGTCTGTATTGTTCAAAACATCCTCTAGGATATTTTCAAGCTCTTCTGAGCGGTCAACTTTTGTCATCAAATCACGCAGTTTATTACGCGTTTCCATCAATTGGCGTAGTGGATCAACTTGATTTACGATCGCAGCAGGCTCAAAGTCTTGCATTGATTTAAAGTTTAAATCGACCTCAAACTGTGAATCGTCATTCGCAAGCTTATTCGCAACTTTAAACTTCACCGATGGATTCATTTTTTTGAGTACATCGTCAAAGTTATCTCGATCGATCTGAATAAAACGGCGGTCTTTTAATGGCTTCAACGCTTCTGTGTTTTGACCAGCGAAGTCACCCATTACACCTACAACAAAAGGCAGTTCTTTCTTAAGAGTCGTACCTTCAGTTTCAACATCATAGGTAATGTGGACACGAGGCTTCCGTACTCGTGATAGTTTCGAGTGGATACTCGTCATACCATTCTCCCTTTATTAATTTTCATTTTGTTCTGCTATGCCAACCAAACGGAAGTAGCTTTTCTTTGCATCCCCGTCGGAGATAAGTTCCGCCAGTAACTCCGGCAGAGGCATCCCACACCAACGAATAATCTGTTCGATGGAGTAAGAAACTGGTGAGTGAGGTTCACTCTCTCGGAAGAAATCAGCTACTTGCTGCAATTGTCTAATTGCCTGCTCTCGTGATTTCATGTTTGTCGCTAATAATGCATCACAACTTTGTGAACTTAACGGTTGTTCAGAAGAAGATTCATCAAGATCCTCTAGCTCTTCAAACACGGCTTGTGGTTGATTGAAACGATCTCCTAGAAGGTGCTTTAATGCCGAGTGTATTGATTCAAGTCTTTTTGATATATAAGAGCTAGGAGTCACATCACCGGCCGCTTCGTCTAATCGCTGACTGAATTCATTAAATGATTCTGTAGCGAACTCCAAATCCGTGATTAATTCTTGATAAAACGTATCAGAAGTCGACTTAACCGTAGTTATAATTTCAGATAACTCAACAGCCCCAAGCTCGACTCGATTTCGGCGCTTATCTTCGTCTAAGCGCTCAAGCTCTATAGCTTGCTGATATTCCCAATAGGCATAAGCTTGCTCCACGCCTAAGTCAGTCAATGGTATACAAGCAATTGGAAAAATAAGTGTTCCTTCACTATCGATACCATTGAGGCCAATAATCGCCGATATTCTTGTCTCAATACCATCTTCATCAGGCATTGGGTACAGATCATCCCAAAAGTTCTCAATTAAACTGGTTGCGAGTTTGTAGCCAACGCCCATACCACGAAAACCATACAATCGAGTTAGGGCTTCTATAAGCCAGGCAACAAATTCCAAATCTTTAGACTGATTCGTGAGTATTTCTGGGACATCTTCAATAAATACTCGCCATAAATTACTGTGGGTATAGATACTTTCTTCTTCTATAAGAGCATTACGTTCAGCGTTGCGGGCGGCCATACGCTGATCTTTCAACCGATAGTAAGCAGACTGTGGTGATACATCCTCTCTAGGATCAACACCTGTAGGATTTTCTTGAGATATAGGAGCCAACGCTTGTTCATACCAATCAAACATTTCATTACTCATAAGCTCTCCCTCTTAGAAAGACAGGTATTGTCGCGTCTTCTCTAGTTACTGTTTCGCACTCCGTTTGCGCTTGGCGAACTTTGATCAAAGCACAAGTTACGTTATCACTTGCGCCCCGAACCAAAGCCGAATGCATGAGCGCTAATCCAGCTTGGTTGACTGAGTCTGCATACAATGTCCGATGAATTTCATCACTCGTAAGTTCCTTAGAGAGTCCATCGCTACAGAGTAGAAACTGATCGCCGTCAGCCAACTGCCCTGAAACTTGATCAATAGTGACACTTTCGTCGACCCCAACAGCTCTGGTAATAACATTTGCAAGAGGGTGAGATTCGGCATCTTCAAATGCCAATAAGCCCTGATCCACTAAGTCCATGACTTGACTATGATCACGTGTTTTTTGGACAAAATTACCACTTCTAAGCTGGTAAATTCGGCTATCCCCCACCCAAAGGCAGTGGTAATACCCATCCTGAATAAACAACAAAACAAGTGTTGTTCCCATCGTTTTACCGTCTAAGTGATTTTGTGCGTATTGGTAAATTTCTAAGTTCGCTTCTTGAACCACTCTTCGGATATCATCGATATTAGTATTGGAGACATCCTGCATGTGGCGCGCGACTCTATCCACTAGCATCTGGCTTGCTATATCGCCAGCACTGTGTCCACCCATTCCATCGGCAACCACCCAAATATGCTGCTCTGTCATATCCAACAGAGCATCCTCGTTATAAGGGCGTACTTTTCCTGCGTGCGATTTAGCAAAGGTAAAATAGTTCCAATTCATTCTTCTATCCTACCAATTCCACTTTTTCCAGCCGCCATCAAGCATGGCTGAAAACTGACCAATTGAAGGAAATCCACTAGTAATGAACATGCATGGTTCAACCTTCGTTGAACCTTCAGTCCACCAAAAACATGGTTTACTCAATTTTTCTTTAATGAGGTAATTCAAAAGCGTATTTTGATCAGTATTGCCGTGATCATGAAAAACTGTAGATATTTGGCTTTGATAAAGAAACTCTAGAGGCCTCACTTCACTTGTTACATTCGCAACGAGGTCATTTTTTTCTTGAGTACTCTTATGCCAAACATCAAAGACAAAGTCGTCCTCAAGTACTGAAAGAGCAAGAGCGGCACTGTCCTCTGTCCAAGCTCTGTCACCCCAATATTGCGCAGCTTCACCTTTTACGGCACGAGCTATAGTAAAGAAAAAGTATCTACCGCATGCATCAACACTAGGAATCATGCTACCAATGTAGGTTGAGTCTTCTAAATAGCTAATATCCAAAGCAAAGTGCCACACAGGAGCCGTTAAAAAGTGCTCATTCCAGCTTTCACCCAGTTGTTCCCTGCTGACTGCAATAACCGCCTGTTGCCAATCATGCCAACGCTCCGAGAAATCTTGTGATAAACCATCTTTCACAAAGTCCCCTTTTGCGGGCATTTTACCGATATAGCCCCAGCCTGATGTTATAAGGTTCGTGGACATCTGAACCTCTCCATTTCATTTGACCAAAAAGGATTAATGGCACTAGAAGGAATAAGCTCTAGCTGCACCTTATTTCCCTTTAAATCAATCATAACTATATTGTCTTTACGCGATTCTGGCCTTGCTTTAAGTGATTGATCCAAAAGCTTGAATATGCCCCACTCACCTTCATAGGTATGCGCAATTTCGCGTTTAGATTCAGGTGGTGTGAACACAATTCGAGTCTGATCTTGACCGGCAGGCCAACTCAACGATTTAGCTCTTGCTGGTCCATGCTTATAAACCAAATCTTGTCCACCCAACTCTAAGACAAATCGAGTAATGTGCTGGTCTAGATAAACAGGCTTCATCCCAAACTCTACGCGTAAGGAATTATCAGATTCAAAGAAAGACTGCCTGATACGTTGCGCTCTTTGAAAGACCATTAGTGTTTCTGGGCGAACTCCAATTTCCTTTTCTAATCGCCAACGACTTTTCGAAGTATCCACAAACGGTTCGAGGTATTCTTGGAAGAATGCGTCAAGCGTACCTCCATAACCAAAGAATCGCTTAAAGTCTTTCAATCTAACTTCTCTGCTCGCGTTGGGCTCGAATGGATATCTGCCAGCAATAGTCCGCTGATAAGGGCGGACCACTTGTGTTACCCAAAGTTGATTTAGATGATCCTTCGAACCGCTCTCCGCAAACTTAACCGACTCTTGAGAAAGCTCACCTAGCCATTGATTAAATGGTCTCGGCAAAAGTTCTTTAGCACGAGCAAAGGAAGCTGCGACATCTTGTGTAACGGTTCCATCTAAAATACTTTTGTAGGCAATTTTCTGATTGTTACCAGAGCTTGATAAGTCACTTAAATACGAACGCAAGTTAACCATTGCTTGTTGAATATCATCAAAGTCTTGCTCACCAAGGCGTAAGATCTCTGAAAAATGCGATTCGACTTCTTTACCTGGCAGAGCAACATTGAAACCGTTTTCTTCAGGTAAATACATGTCTAGTCTATCTGCCGTATTTGAAAACTTAACTTTGGCAACTTTACCAGCAACTTCAGAAGCGGCTTTTTGATTTTCTGACAATGATACTTTTGATAGAGCAACCTCTTTTTGGATTGCTCTCAACAAAGATTCGATTGGTCTTTCAACTCCAGATAAAACCCTCGCTTGCTCTGTCGCAAGTTCTAGGCTCGGAGCCTGCTTCAATTGAATATCTTCGATCAACGTTTTCCATTCATTAACATAATCTTGATAGTATCGAGACTGAACGCCTTGGATGGCACTATCTTGATCAATTTCATGAGCCTTAAGATCGTCACCATAAACCCAGTTCTCTTCCATTAAGCTTTTTACTGTACGGTTGATCTGAATCTGAAAAATGCTATGAAAACCATTGTACGTGTAGAAACCCGAAATGCCTTGTGATAGCGGTTTTCCACTAGCTCGCTCGAACTGCTCAAGCCCTTTAGGTCCCAATACATCAGTCAAGCGAAATGAAGGTACATGACTCTTAGAAAATTGTATTTTCATTCGCTGATAAGCACGTTCAGGTAGAGACATTTGAGTCAACACTTCTCGAGCACTCGTCACGGCAGCAGTGTTGTAAGTAAAGCCTTGTCCATCGTTGCCTAATAAATATTGAGTGTGCTGTAGCAAACGTCTTCTTAAGTCTGCGTTTAGCTCACCCGGATATTGACGTTCGAAATAAAAGTTAAACCAAGCCAACACTTCATCTTGTTGATATTTGTCTGGATTGAATAACATCAAATACGTTTTTAACGTTTCGTACAAATACTCACGATGCTGTTGATTGCTCTCCATTTCTGACACCAAGCTATCAAGAAGCAGAGGGGCGTAATATTGGGTCAAAGCATCAGAATATGCATTGTTTGCCGCCTGAGACACTTTGTCTCCTTGATAGAGACCAAACCTCTTTACAGAGTCGGCATCACCGTAGTCGCTTTGCTTTCCGAGAGGAAGCGTCATCAACCTATCTAATGTTTCTACAGCTGAAACAATATCCGCTTCAAAATCTAAACTTTGAGCGCCAATCATTGCATCAATATGGCTCGCTTGTTCATTGGTATCGACAATTAACTGTGAGTTCCACTTATAACTCATAAACCAAAGCGCAGAAGCTCCTAGCAGTAGCGTTGTACATCCAATGTAAACACCTCGACGCATCCAACCTGACTGCTTTTGATAGTGACGATTAACTGTTCCTAACAGTTGCTCTTTGAAAATAACCTTGTCAAAAAGATTCTTTACGAAATAACTATGAGAACCAGTCTGACTCTTTGCTAGAGCTAAACGATTTAACCCAAGTCCATTGGTTGATTCATTCATCAGCTTATCGACTGGTAAGCCTTCTTGAACCGAACTCAACATAAACACACCACGAATCAAGGCAGGCTCTTCAAAACTGTTTTGTGCAAAAATTTCAGCTAAAAACTCGTCAAGATTAGCTTGTAGCACTCTTAATTGCTTTGGAAATTCAAAGATAAGCGCGCGTTTATCTAAATCGTCCTCTGTTTCAAGTATTCTAAGCATACGGGCATCAAGGCGCTCCAACATGCCATGAAATTCTTTGTTGAATAGAGAAATAACGCCTCTTTCATCATCCACTTCACGAGGGAACATGAAACCAAATAATTCCTCTCGCTCTTCCTTACTTAAATCGGCAAAAAACTCATTGAAACCGGCAACTAAATCCATTTTGGTGAGCAATACGTAAATCGGAAACTGCATGCCTAACTGGTTTTTCAGTTCTTGAAGTCTCGACTTAATTGCTCGAGCATGAAGACTTCGCTCGGTTCGAGTCTGAGACATCACGCTGGCTAAACTTATCGTAACAATCGCACCATTAATTGGTCTTTGCGTTCTATACTTTTTCAACAATCCTAAGAAACCATGCCACGCTTTAGAGTCGACCTTTTCTTGACTGTCTTGTGTCGTATACCGGCCAGCCGTATCTATAAGAACTGCTTTATTTGCAAACCACCAATCACAGTGGCGAGTGCCACCTACACCGGCAATAGAGTCAGAGCCAAGGCTGTCTCCTAATGGAAACTCTAACCCCGACTGCTTTAATACGGTTGTTTTCCCCGTTCCAGGAGGGCCAATCAATACATACCACGGTAAGTCATACAAACTTCTCTTGCCTTTGTGTGTTTTCGTCACTACTTTGACAGCTTGCTCAATACGCTCGCGCATTAAGTCAATTTCACTTGCCGCTTCTTTATCTGATTGGCTATCAACCTCAAGCAACGTTTGAATACTTTCGTCTTCTTTCACCTTCTGCTTATGCTGCTTGGTAACGTTAAATATCGCCCAAAGCAACACCAACACAAGAATAGTGACTAGCCGTTGAAAGTCACTCTTTAGGGGCTCATATCCCGCTATGGTAATAAGTGGACCAACAACCCAAATGAAAATAGAACAAGCAGCGACACCTATAAGACCGAGAAACCATCTTTGAGTAAATATTCTGCCAATTTCTTTAATACGCATCTCTATCTACCTATTATTAATTCGCGACAAGAAGGTCGATTTCAATCCGGCGGTTAATAGCTCGGTTTTCATCACTACTGTTTTCAACTAATGGTCTTGCATCCCCCAATCCCTCGGGTATCACTCGCCCTTCTAATGCACTATTCGAGATCAGTTGTTCAGACATAGCAGTGGCTCGAGCTAATGATAGGTGCCAGTTCGAGGGATATTTACTCGTGAAAATAGGCCTATCGTCGGTGTGACCAGTAACAATGATCTTGCCTTGGGTCGACTCCAATGTTCTCGCAAGCTTAGAAATAACGGGTTGGATGTAAGCGACAACATCAGCACTACCTGATTCAAATAGATCTTGAGACTTTAACGAAATTCTTACCCTGTCTTGCAGCGGCTCAACATTGATTAGCCCCTTACCGATCTCAGTTGCTAGATACATTGAAATCTTTTCTGCAATTGGCGCTGATTTTGATTCTGACGTTGCATCTTGGTTAAGTTGTTGCGGTTGAATCAAATTGACTAATTGAGAAAAGGTGCGATTGGATGCCTTATTTAGCTCATAACTAAAATACATATATATGCAGACCAATAGTGCCGCCGTTACAGAACATACAACCCAAAGAGGAGCTCTATCAGAAGCCTTTGAGCCATTCAAAATGTGTTGGTCGATACTATTGCTTAGTTCCTGAGGGACTCCTCTCCCATAAGGCTTAAGAGTAGCAATAACCTGTCTTCTCAATTTCCGGTGCGACTCTAGTCCATTTTTTTCTAAACGGTATTGACCCAGAAACCCGAGAGATAAGCACACATACATTAGTTCAAGCAAATCTAAGTTCGCATCTGGTTTCGCCATGCACTTATCAAGATGCTTAAAGAACGCTTCCCCACCTTGACTGCTAGCATAGAAGGAGCTGAGTAATGAATCGTGACTCCAGAATGAATGCCCACCCCAATTGGTGTTAAGGACAACTTCATCTAGTGAACAGCATAAACAATAACGAGCTGTATCAATGGTATCCAAATCAACGTCATGCTGACGTAATCGGTTCTCATAATCTCTAAGCTTTTGTGCCAATGTCTCTTTTAGAAACAACGGATCGGAATGAGTCGCTGTCGACCGAATTTGACCGATAATAGATAACAGGCCATTCGCCTCTGCTAGTAGAGAGTTATTCCCATAAGCGACCACTGAATCATTGTTCACCAATTCAGGGCTTTTTGAGATAACTACGGTATTATCCACAGACTTTTCTGATTGTGGTTTCGATGCGGGTGCTCTTCCACCCGGTGTTGGTTTTACTATCGTTTGTTCCATACAGAGCGCGCCTATTGATTAATACTCCAAAGCTCAAGTTCAGCATTCGGAAAATGCCCTGATAGGTGAAGCGCAATACCGCCACTATCTTTTAGCCTCATCCAAAATGGCCCTTTCTTGACAACTTCGAAATAGACATAGCCCGTTTGGTAAGGAATCTGTCTCGGGACGACACTCAACGGCACTACGTTTATACCGTTGATCTGATTATTAATTAGATCGCGAATCTGTTCTGCCGGGCCAAACTTGAGTTGCGCTGGGACCAGGCGTCTTATTTCATCTGTTGTGGTATCTGCTTTAATTGCTAGCACAAATTGGCATGACTCAAGCAAGCGTTTATCTGGAAGCGGCGTCACTTGAATACCGTATTGGCGAGGCTCCAACGGAAGTTTGGTCGCAGTTTGGTCAAGAACAACACTGAGGTACTGACTGAGTATCTGATTCAACTCGCTATAAACACTTGATACATCTAAGTGATCATACGCAAGCAAACTTGGGAGTCTTTTAGTTTTATTAGAAAAAGTGGCTAACTCACCAATGTAACCTTTAAGTGTCGTCGCTAATTCCAGTGGATGTAACCTATCTAACTCACTGAAATGCTTTAACTTCGCCTCATATCGGTTCAACATTTGGAGCATGATGAAATCAACAGCAGATGCCGATGCAGATTTGCCCTTAATCAAGCGCTGCGCAATAACGTCAGCACGCATCTTTGTCATCGCGATAACGTTACGTAGATAAGCTGACATGACTTTATCGCTCAGGAGATTGATAAGCGGAGGAACGTACTCATCGTCTAGTATAACTTCCCCTTCAGGAGTTACCTCTTTGATCCTTAAGATAGGTAACTCCACATAACCCGCTAATTTGTCATTACTCGCTTTCAACTCAAGGTTGAGGGCTGCAACTTGGATGGTTTCTTCATCTTGTCCTGTAAGGTTATCTATCACGTCGATAT
Source organism: Vibrio sp. Vb1574 (assembly GCF_033338675.1). Taxonomy (NCBI): domain Bacteria; kingdom Pseudomonadati; phylum Pseudomonadota; class Gammaproteobacteria; order Vibrionales; family Vibrionaceae; genus Vibrio; species Vibrio sp. Vb1574. The sequence continues at coordinate 151,020 of NZ_JAWOTC010000002.1, read as the reverse complement.
CTTGAAGTACATAACGAGAGACGATCGATTCGCTTACATCCGAAACGTTTTTACCTGTAACACTTGAAAGAGGGAGAGTTATTTTTACTAACGTATTTTCAGTGTTTTTATCAATAAGTAGAGGCGAAACTGAATCGTTGGATATTAACGTATTAACCAACGTCATATCTGGCAAAACAGCTTCAAGATGCTCAAGTTCAATAAGACCATCTTTTAGCGCGTGTTTTTTTACTCGACATTTCCAAACTCCCCAATTGTAAACCCCACCTAACTGATGTAAGCCCTTGAATTCTTGAGAGGTTGCGCGTTCTTGTTGTTGGAAGTGCTGGGGACGTAAAAACATTCCTTCGCACCAAGCCGTCTTGGAGTATTGCGTCATTTATAATTAGCCAACTAAACGTTATTTAACGACCAAAGACAGATCTTCTAACAATACTTGATATGTGTTGTAACCGGTCTTATCCACTTTAATGACTTGTCGCCAATTTGAGTTTTCAATATCTCGAAACGCTACGACAATGCCTAAATATTCTGTCTTTGGAGACATACTTGCTTGATATTTTTCTTTCTGACCTGGAGTTAATGAAACTTCATATTTATTCACTAAATCAGGTCCTAAGACTTTTTCACTTTCTTCATAAATAGAAAAAAAGTCCTGGCTTTCGAAAATGGTATTTGACGTTAATTCAAATACATACACCACTACAGGAGAAGGCCTGCCGTTTGAATCAGGATTAATGTTATGACTTGCTGCTATTTCTAAATCTGAGTATGGATCAACAACTAAGTTCGCTGCTGAGCACCCAAATAAAGCCATTGAAATTAATAACAAAATATATTGGTAAAACTTTTTCATCACCCTAATTCCTAGCCCTTGTTTTTTAATGCTAATTCATAGTGCTTAGCGAAGTCTTCTAAATAGAACGGAGACTCTTTATTGATAATATCATCGGATAGCTTTTCATGAATATGCTCAAACCTCTTCCAACTTTGAGCATATTTTCTAGCTGGAATAACCTTATTAATAACCGTGTCTTTCGCTAAAGCATCTGAGTATATAGAAGTAGGTTCAACAAGTGACATAACACTTGAAACCGTACCTTCAACACCTTTCATTAAGGCTTGCTCATGACTTTCGATGTCATTAAATGCTTCTTTAATGGCTGCATTTGGCTTTAAGAAGCTAGCAGTTTGACGGTTATATAAGTTATGAATCGCATCTTCTAAGTTTGCAGAAAACTTTAAAGGGTTATTTTCTGACTTACGAAATGCGGTATGACTCAGTCGATTTGTTTGTTTAAACACTGCTCTGTTATGCAGTGTTTCCATTAAACCAACTAGCATCAAAGAAAATGACTCCCCCAGTTGTTCAAACCATTCCTCTCGGTTATCGCTGGGAATCATCATTGGATCTATACCCACCCCTCTAACAAAAGCCGCAAGTTCACCCCCATTGGTATCAAAGTTGGGAGTCGATAGGTGTTCTGATTGTCGGTTAACCTTCGGTAAAGTTTCAGATACGATGCTCTGTTTTTCGGGCTTTGGGATATCAATAAAATCATCGACTAAACCAATATCTAGCTGAAAGTCAGAAGGAACACTTTCGTTTAAGAGTTCACTAGCACTAAGGCCTAGGTCAACAAATTCTGCTTCCGATGGACTTGAGACTACTTCAGGGGGTGCGCTAGAAAGACTTTTACTTGTCTCAAGACTGAATACATCTGTATCTGTTTGAATAGAAACTGAAATTTGATAATCCCCTAAGCTAACCATATCGTCATCGCTTAGTGCTATTTCATTTCCTTGACCCACAGGAGTTACAGCATTATTTACAAAAGTACCATTAGTTGAGAGGTCTTTTATCAAGTATTTGTCACCAAACTTAATCAGTTCTCCGTGGGTTCCGGATACCACTCTTTCAGGATCTGGTAGTGTCCAATCACATTGTTCAGACCTACCAAATGTAACCTTGGCATGTTCATCACTTGATTCAAACACGAACTCACTCTCAATCTCTGGAGTAAATTTGTGAAAACTTGTTATGGTTAAAACCAACTTCATGTAAACCTCGCCAAAGACCTGCTAGATATTATTTTTAATTTTATTATTAACTGCTTTCTTATTAACAGTGAGATTAATAAAAATCTTAATAATGCCATTGAAAATCATGCACGGAATAATGAATCATTTTTTTATCAAAGCAATCACGTATTGTTCAACAATTTTAATTATCCAACCAAGTTCAAATTTTTGACACTTAGACTTTCATCAATAAAAAAACGAATGTTAGTTTGGCCGAGAAATTCTAACATAATGACTTTTCATTGAGCAGAAAGGTATATATTCCCCCATCATTTATACGGAGTTCTTGTGATGGAAGACAGTAATAAAAACAATTCTATAAATAACGAAGAAAGCGGAGATAAAACTAAAATTGTAAAGACTCAAAAACGAGACAATGCAATTAAATCAACCAAACTCACTAATAATGAAACCTCCGTTAAAAATAAAAATGAAACAAATACAAAACTGTCTCAAAAAGAAAACACTCCGTTAGTTAATAAGAAAAAAAACAATAAAGATGACTCATTAAATAATAACAAAGATGTTATTAACGAAAGCTTAATAGGAACGACCGTTAAAAATCGGTATGAAATTGAGTCGGTTATTGGGCATGGTGGGCTTTGCGATGTTTACTTAGCTAAAGATAAGATTCTTGAATCTTCAGGTTCAGAAACACCCTACGTTGCGTTAAAAATATTACAGAAAGAGTTTGCTTCTCAACCAGAGACTGCACGCATGTTAATACGTGAAGCTCAACAAACTCAAAGGTTAAGCCACCCTAATATCATTAGGGTTTTTGATTTTGGTGTTGATGGCGAAATATACTTTTTAGTTATGGAGTATATTAACGGAGAAACATTAGAGAGTTTAATACAGCGTTCTAGGCCCCATGGGCTGAAGTTTAATGCAACTTTATCAATCCTAAATCAGGTACTCGATGCACTCTCATATGCTCACTCTCTTGGTGTAGTGCACGCCGACCTAAAGCCCGCTAATGTGATTTTAACGTCTGAGGGTAACGTTAAGCTGCTTGATTTTGGTGTATCTAAAACTCATCAATTAAAGCAGGATCAATATGCGGCTAAACGTAAATCCGAAAATGTTGAAACGCTTGGTTATACTCCCAACTATGCATCACTCAACCTGTTATCCGGTAAGGAACCGAACTTAAGCGACGATATGTTTGCTCTATTTTGTATTGCTTACGAGTTATTGAGTTGCAAACACCCTTACGCAAGAACTCCAGTTAATGAAGCTCTCAAACAGAAGATCAAGGTCTCTAAACCAACTAACATGCCCGCATCTAAGTGGCCAATATTTTCAAGCGTATTTTCAACTGGCATCATTCCGAACGAGCTGACCCCTGAGCAGTTGAAACGCAAATTGAATATGCGCTATTGGCCTATCGCTAGCGGCGCGGCAGCGAGTATATTATTAGTTAGCGGCATTGTATTTGGTTATCAGCAGCAACAAGAAACCATCGCCACTTTGGAAACCGTTATTAGCAAGCAAAATGATCAAATTGCCGGACAAGAGTGGCAGCTTGATACGCCAGCAGAAAAAAGTTTGGCACTGATTGATAGTGAAAAAAGCTTACATCCAGTCGTTAAGGCTGGCTTATTACGCTTACACAAGACCTATATTCTCAGCGAGTTTGAATCTGAAATTGATCAGGTTTTGAATTCTGATGCCAACAACTACCCGAATTATGATGAAATTGAGTCCATACTTGATAAAGCAAAAACCTACTACCCTGACTCACATAAAATAGAAGTTCTTGCCTTAGATATTCAGTCAAGCAAGCACTCCACGTTACTTTCGATAGCAAGGCAAATCAACAGTCAACTTGAAAAGTCTCGGTACAGTAAAGAAGACGGCAGTAAATCCATCTATGAGCTCAAGGATGAGTTAAATCAGATTCATCAAGGTTATCCTTTCACGCCAAGTTCGTTATCTAGCGATGTTTTCGGTCAGCACCTCACTGAAGCACTCAAAAAGAAAGACGCAGCTGCACTTGTTGCTCTTATTAAGGTTGGGAACACCTTCTTTTCAAACGTAGAAGAGCATCAAGAGAACTTACAGATAAGTAATGCGATGAAAGATGCAGTGCTGGAAATGAAATTATATGAGACAGCGCTAGATTCCAACAGCCCTCTACCGTTTCCAGAAGATGCCGCTAGAATCCTGTTCCAAGAAGAGTTTGAAAACTTTTATTCTCGCCTAGAAAAGGCAAGGACGACAACTCATCTCGATAACTTGGTGAAGGATGTGGATCTGTTCTCGAAAAACTTTCCTATTGGTTTTCAGGATGTTAACGATTTAAGATTCAAAACTGCTGATAAATACTTACGCTTCTCCGATATATTGCTTAATAAGCGAAGGACTTCAAGCGCAAGACGCGCTATGAAGAAAGCCAACGAGCTTATGAAGCAAATAGAACAGGACTCTAAGCAAGGCTAGTAATACAAAAGGGACGCGAGTCCCTTTTTTGCCGTAGATTACTTGCCAATATGCAACTAGATTGCTAATTTATACTTGTACTTAATGAGGAGAGTTAGCCTTGACTGAAGGAATAGTCAAAGTTGGCGAACGTCTGGCGTCCGTATGTAATGATAGCCTTAAACTAGGACTGCAAGACACTTACCGACTCGGCGTTTTACTTGGAAACATCCCCTTTGCTACTTGTGTTAAAAACACGCGAGTTGAAGTTTTTTCATCCCTACATTTCGACCATTGCCGTTTGGATATAAGTCAAAATATCTTTAACAATGACTTTCTTTTTGTAAGTTTATCTCAAGCGACAAGCAAACTATTTCTGCTCAAATACTGGTTATGCCATTCATACCTTCGGCTAAGCCTTCATTATCCGAAACATTCCTCTACCTCAACGTTTAATAGGGGTATACATGATTAATTTTGATGTTCTCAATACATACATGGATAACGACGTAGATCTGATCGTCACTGTTTTTTCTACATACCTTGAAGATCACACGAATGATATAGAGCGTATAGATGAGCTATATACAAGCAGATGTTGGTCAGAACTCTATCTATTAGCGCATAGTTTAAAGGGCATTCTAGAGAGTTTCGGAGAAGACACCGCGGTCATTGCGTTTCAAAGAATAGAAGAAAAAACCAGAAACGATACAGCGCCAGATAGCTCAGATATAGCTATAGTTACTAAAGAGCTAGCTGCAATTAATCAACAAATCTTCGCTTACTTGAAGAATATGCAATAAAGAAATTCAAGGCTTAACTGGGGGAAATATGGCAATGAATAATAGCAATTTCAGGGAGTTGATTGAGTCTCTCAAAGACCTAACACCAACTCAAAAAAGGTACTTACTTAGCCGTACAAAGATGGCGCTAGATGATGAAAGTAATATGTTAAACATCAGTGATATTCTAACACCAGAAGAGTTGGAGGCGTTACTATCACCGGCACCAACAACGAATACAAAATAACAATGATATACAACGCAACCGTCAGATTAACGCTAGGGACCAAGTGAAGCAAATCGACTTTGCTTGGTTGTTAGTTTCTCTCCCTATTCCTTTTCACTACAACAAACGTATTGTTTTCGAAACCTTTTTCCAATGTAAACAGGTCAGATAATTGAGCGACTAACATCAGTCCGCGACCAGAGGAGGACCAACTATCGTCATCCATTAAGTTAGGTGCCTCAATCTGTTTATTTTTATGTTGGATGAACGTCTTTTCATTGATCGGCGCTCCGCAATCAGAGACTCTCAGTTCCACGAAACCGGACACTTGGTCATCCCCAACCCTACACTCCACTTCAATTGGCAGGCCTTCTATTTCACTGTAAGAATGAATATAAGCGTTATTCATGAGCTCAACGACACAAAGCTCCAATGATTGAATTGCATTTAAGGGGATTTGATGACCCATCAAAAACCGAACAACGTCTTTGCTCGCACTTCGTGATTGAGTAAGGGAGCTCCCGTAAGTTCGTTTAAATTCGCTCTTTGACATTCTTTTCCTTAAAATCGAGCCTCTCACCATGCCATTTTACCTGTAAAAGGCTGGCATCATCATCAAACTCATCTTCGTTGTGCCAAGATTGTACTTTTTTAAAGACGTCTCCCACTTGATCTTCAACTGGCAGCGTGCAAACAGCTTTTATACTCGATGCCAATCGTTGTAGTGAAAACATCTCCTCACCCTGCCTCGCTTCAATCAAACCATCCGAATAAAGCCACAATGCATCGCCCTCATCTAGACTAATTTGGTTACCGCTATATTCTATCGGCTGCATTGCACCAACGATAAAGTTATCGTCACCTATCTGTTCCATCGTGTTCGTACTCGCTCGCCAAACTAAGATCCTGGGGTGGCCAGCCGTGCAATAGCTAAGTCGCCCTGATTTTGTGTTAAGAATGGCGTAAGCCATAGTAAAGTAAAGTTGACTGTTTCTAGTTTGCTGATAACGCCGATTTAGCCGTTCAATCACAGATGCTGGCTCACTTACGCAATAGCAGTCATCTCTCAACTCCATCGTGATCGAATCAGGCCCCTGACTTTGAGATAGTGTCTGTTGAATAGAAAAAGCCATCAAAGCTGAAGAAATACCATGACCAGAAACATCACATACATAAAACGCAACATGTTGTTCATCGAGCTCCAAATACCCCAACATATCACCACCAATCTGGGAGCATGGTCTGTAGACATAACTAAACTGTATATTTTGGATAGTTGATTCAGCAGGGAGTAGTTGCTCCATCAGTTGACTCGCAGACTGCAGGTCTTGGTGAATTGTTTGGTAGGCCGCATCTAGCTCTTTATTTCTCTCAACGAGTTTGTTGTGCAGTTCTAAAGTACGAAACCCCGCACGGATTCTGGCCTGAAGTTCCTCTACAGACGTCTTCTTATCTACGAAATCATCTGCGCCAGCATCAATGCCTTTCACGATCGAACTTTGGTCATTTCTAGAAGACAGTAGAACAAAAAAAATGTAACGTTCGCTAACTTTAGATTTTAATTGGCGACACAATTCAATACCATTAATTCCAGGCATCATTAAATCACTCAGCACAAACTGAATATCAGGGCGGTGGGTTAGCACTTCGAGCGCCGCTCGTCCGTCTTCAACAGCAAGCACTTCATAGCCTTGCTTTTCCAATGCACTGCTGATGTAAAGCAGTACTGTTTTACTGTCATCGACCAAAAGAATGGGTTTCATCTGCCTCCTTAAAGTGGTTGCTATACTGGCTAACGCAAAACACTAGTCACTGACTGCTCATTTCTAAAACGGCTGTAGTCTTCGGCTAATAATTGGTGTTGATATCGAGTGTAAGACAACGCTTCATTAGAAATTAGTATCTGATGCTCTTTTTCGATTAACTGACTTTGCAGCCTTTCAATCTGTTCATTCTGCTGTGTGTAATTGAGGTACAGTGCGAATAGACCAAAAACCGAAACCATTAACAGGGCGATTAGAATATTATTGATAGTTTTCACTTGAATATTCATGACCTCTCCTTGTCTATTATTAGACTTTCCATGATGAAAGAGAGCGTCTACGGACCAAGAGCTCAAGGCTCTAAAACGCAACGAAGCAAATTGAGGTTGTTTTTCCAATTATAGGCGATAGGAGAAAAAATAAGAAAAATCTGAAAAAATTTGAATATCCTGCTGAGTTAAGAATCGGTAAGGTGGTAGCAGCGAGCTATCATCCACTCGCTGCAATACATTAACTCTGAAATGCAGGTCTAGCTAAAATTTGGTTATACCATCGAGCAATGTTTGGCGACGTCGATAGCACATCAATTTCTAGGCCTTTAATTGCGAAACTGATCAAAATAAAGCCTGTTATATCGACGATAGTAAAATGGTCTACGGCGATAAAATCATTATGTTCAAGACGCTTGTCTAAGACAGGCAGAAATTCGTAGACGCGTTGTTTTGATTCTTCGCCCCATGCTTCAACACAACGTTCTCTGTCTCCATAAACTCCGGTCATGTTTCGAAACGCCTGAAATGCCGCATTTAGTCCTTGGAACTCCACCACACGATGCCACATTTCTACCTGAGCACGTTCGAGCTGGTTAGCACCAAACAGCGCCAGATCATTTCCAAACGCTTCATCTAGGTAGCGACAAATCGCCACGCTTTCACAGATCGTCGTACCATCATCCAGTTCCAGCAGAGGCACTTTGCCATTCACGCTTTTCGATTTAAACGGTTCAGATAGGTTATCGCCCTCACGAACGTTCAGCGCAATTCGCTCAACCTCGCCACCGATTTCCTTCAGAAAAATGCTAACTCGCTTACAACTTGGAGTCATTGCGGTTTCATAGAGCTTCATTTCACATCCTTTTATCTTTTTCTAACCGATTGGTTAGGATATACTGTAGTCAGTTTATAAACGATCAGTCAAGAACTTCACTATCAAAAATTTTCAAACAGTTGTGGGTCTGTTTGCTGAGCGAGATTTTTGATGCCGTTTGTGAGTTCACATGAATTTGGGGGCTGATACCCAAGAATAGATGGGTATTCATCATATTGGTTCAGTTCTAACGCTAGAGGTTCTCTGTACCATCCCTCCAAAGCAATTTAATTACCCAATAAGCAGACCCAGGCAGGTAATTTATGGCAAGAAAAGCCAACTTCGACCGAGATGAAAAGCTTCTCGTGGCTATGGATGTGTTTTGGCGCAAGGGCTTTGCGAACACGTCTATCTCGGATCTCACCGACGAACTGAACATCAACCGCTTCAGTCTTTACAACACCTATGGTGACAAGCAACAGCTCTACTACGAAGCGCTCGATACTTACTTAAAAAAGGTCTCGCTACCGTCACTGAATGATTTGGAAAAAGACGACGCGTCTTTACCTGAGTTGGAATCGTTCCTTAAATCTTTTGCTGATCTGCAACGCAAACGCAGCTGTGGGTGTTTTATCCAAAATGCGTTGATTGAGCACGCTGGTGAAGACGATGATGTACTGCGCAAAGGACATTTTTTGTTCGACCATCTTATCGACATCATTGCGGATGCGCTGACCAATGCGCAAAAAGAAACCTTAGTGCCGAAAACGCTGAAACCAGAAGAACTCGCTCGTTTCGTTCTCAACAACATGCAAGGCATGCGCGTACTTGGCAAAGCCAAACGTTATGCCGACTTGGATACCGCGCTTTCCTGCTTGCTGGTTTTGATTAGGAAGTGACATGTCGATTGAAGTGATAGCAGTACGTCTTACCAAAGGCATGGACTTAAAGCTGAGCCTAGCGAAATTGGTCGAGCAGTATGGTATCAAAGCAGGCTCGATTGCCTCATGCGTTGGCTGTATCTCTGACCTCAACCTTCGTTTGGCAGGTGCAGAGAGTACGTTAACCAAACAAGAGCCATTTGAAATCGTCTCTGTGATGGGAACCCTAACGCCTGAACATCAACACGTTCATATCTCGGTGTCTGATCGTGAGGGACGAGTTTGGGGTGGGCATTTAATGGAAGGCACGGTTATAGATACCACCGCAGAATTGATCATCCATTCTTACTCAAAACTTGAGTTTACCAGAGCGATGGACGACTCGACTGGCTATACCGAACTCCAAGTGAATCCTTCCAAATAACAAAAAGCTCCAGAGCGATACTGTGCTGTCTCTGGAGCTTTATTCGCTTTTCTCTTATGCCAATAATTTATTCATATCGAGCAAGCTAATTTCGAGGATCATTCTTCGGCTAAATAACAAACCTGATTATCGTCGATCGTTACTTGCCACGTTTTTAGGCAGTGCGCATCGTCTTCCAAACATTGCCCACTCTTTAAACTGAAGTGCTGTTTATACAGTGGTGATGCGACACACATCTCACCATCAATATCACCGACAATCCCTCGACTCATCACATAAGCCTTACCAATTGGGTCCCAATCTTGAACGGCGTAAACACCGCTATCTGGAATGTAGAACAACGCCACATGCTCGCCTTCAATCAACACCGTGGCACCGATGAACGGCATTAGGTCATCACGCTGACACAATTTCACTTTGGTTAAAGCTGCCATTTACACCTCCTGTTTCACTGGAATACGCTGACCGCGCACACGTTGGTACGGCAAGACTTTGCTGCCCGATGTGCTGTTCAAGAAAGGACGGAAGCGTTGCAATTTTTGAGGATTATCTAACGTACTCTTCCACTCACATTGATAGGTATCTACGACTCGTGCCATTTGTTCATCCAAAGAATCACATAGATTCAGAGAGTCATCCAAAATCACTTGTTTAAGGTAATCTAGGCCCCCTTCCATATTCTCCATCCACACAGACGTGCGCTGCAAGCGATCAGCGGTGCTGACGTAGAACATCAAAACTCGGTCAATCATGATGATCAACTCTGGTTTGGATAAGTCGGATGCAAACAAATCAGCGTGTCTTGGTCTCATGCCGCCATTACCACACACATATAGATTCCAGCCGTTTTCAGTGGCGATCACCCCAATGTCTTTACTTTGCGCTTCTGCACACTCGCGAGTACATCCCGATACGGCAAACTTAAGCTTATGGGGCGCTCGCAATCCTTTGTAGCGGTTCTCTAACTCAATCGCTAATCCGACCGAGTCATCAACACCATAGCGACACCAAGTAGAACCCACACAAGATTTCACGGTGCGCACCGACTTGCCGTAGGCGTGCCCTGTTTCAAAACCAGCATCAATCAAGGTTTGCCAGATTTCAGGAAGCTGTTCTAACTGCGCGCCAAATAAATCCACGCGTTGACCGCCAGTGATTTTGGTGTATAGATCGTATTGCTGAGCGACTTCGCCTAGCACGATGAGTTTGTCTGGTGTGATTTCGCCACCCGGAACACGAGGCACAATCGAGTAAGAGCCATCTTTTTGTAGGTTCGCCATAAAGGCATCATTAGAGTCTTGCAGAGATTGATGCTGCGGCTCCATGATGTGTTCATTCCACAAAGAAGCAAAAACAGATGCCGCTGTCGGCTTACAGATATCACACCCATGCCCTTTGCCATGCAGTGCAATTAAGGTGTCGAAGTCTTTGATTTGTTCCACTTGGCAAATATGGAACATCTCTTGGCGACTTAACTCAAAGTGCTCACAAAGGTGGTTGTTAACCTCTACCCCCATGGCTGCCAGTTGAGTATCCAATACCGACTTCACCATATTGCTACAGCCACCACAGCCAGTACCGGCTTTGGTGTTCGCTTTAAGGTCCGTAAGGTTGGTGGTGCCAGCTTGAATCTCGGCAACTAAGTCGCCTTTTGTGACGTTGTGACAAGAACAGATAATGGCGCTGTCTGGCATCTCTCCATCAAGCATTCCGGTATCAAACAGCAGGTTCGCCGCGTGGTCTGGCAGGACCGTTTTGTTCAAATAACACTGTAAGAGCGCATCGTAATCGCTGTTGTCACCAACAAGAATTGCACCGAGCAATTGGGTGCCGCTCGCATCAACCACCAGCTTTTTGTAGATGCCTGCGACCGCATCTTGCAATACCATTTCTTGTGCGCCTTCGGTTTGCATTTGTGCATCGCCGATAGACGCCACATCCACCCCAAGCAGCTTGAGTTTGGTGCTCATGTCTGCACCTTTGAAACCTTCGCTTGGCATCCCAGTCAAGACATCGGCAGTGGTTCTCGCCATGGTGTAACCGGGTGCGACTAAACCAAAGATCTTCTGCTCCCAAAGGGCACATTCGCCAATCGCATAAATATTCTCATCGCTGGTTTGGCATTGGTTGTCAATCACAATGCCGCCTCGCTCGCCGACTTCTAGCTCAGCCATTTTTGCCAACTCATCTTGAGGGCGAATACCTGCGGAGAAGACAATCACATCCACTTCGAGAGGATCTTTGTCTTTAAACACCATACGATGCTTAGCCGTTTCACCATCGCAGATTCGCTCCGTACCCGTCGAGGTATGAACAGTTAGCCCCAGCGCTTCAATCTTCTCTTTTAGCACTAAGCCAGCACCATCGTCTAACTGCACGGGCATCAGGCGGGGTGCAAATTCAATAACGTGAGTTTCTAGCCCCAATAGTTTGAGTGCGTTTGCCGCTTCTAAACCCAACAAGCCACCACCAATCACTGCGCCTGTTCTTGCGCCTTCACATGCCTTCTTGATTTGTGAAAGGTCATCAAGCGTGCGGTAGACAAACACGTTGTCTCGGTCTTTACCCTCAATTGGAGGCACAAACGGGTAAGAACCAGTCGCGAGCACAAGTTGGTCGTAACCCAGCACATCTTCACCATCAAGCAGAAGGCGCTTTTGTTCTCTGTCGATGCCTGTTACTTGGCAGCCAAGTACGAGTTGGATGCCATGCATGTCGTACCATTCTTGGTTACTCAGCATCAAATCATCATGAGATTTGCCCGCAAACAAAGAGGACAACTGTACACGGTCATACGCGATAAAGCGCTCTGCACCAATCACGGTAATTCGGTGCTCCAAATGCGCGTTTTTCTGTACCAATTGCTCGACAAGGTGTTGCCCGACCATACCGTTGCCTACCACAACGATGTGGCTCAATGCGTTCTTTACTGGAATCGTTAAAGGACTGTTCATCGCTGCCTCCTTATGCCGTTTGCGCTGCGGTTTTGGGTTTGTCTTCTTTCGAAGCAGGAATCTCGACTTTGGATTGCTTCTCATAAAGGAACTTCAATACGGCTTGTCGACACTTCTGATACTGCGCATCATCCGCCAGTGCGACACGCTCACGAGGGCGAGGTAGGTTCACTTCTAACACTTCACCAATGGTTGCTGCCGGTCCGTTGGTCATCATCACGATTTTGTCGGATAGCAGCACCGCTTCATCCACATCGTGAGTAATCATGATCACGGTGTTGTTTAGCTCGGCTTGGATCTTCATCAGTGCATCCTGCAAATGCGCACGTGTTAACGCATCCAACGCACCAAATGGCTCATCCATCAGCAAAACCTTTGGTTGAAGTGCCAGTGCTCTCGCAATGCCGACTCGCTGCTTCATACCGCCCGAGATTTCATCCGGCTTTTTGTGCGCAGCATGCTGCATTTGAATCAACTCCAAATAGTGGTTCACTTGTTCCTGAATCCACGCTTTGCCCTTTTTGCCGGCAATTTGTTTTACTGCAAGCTCAACGTTTTGATACACGGTTAACCAAGGCAATAATGAATGGTTTTGGAATACCACTGCGCGGTCGGGTCCCGGCCCTGCCACCTCTCGTCCATCGACTATTACGCCGCCGTCTGTTGGCATGTGTAGCCCTGCGACTAAGTTTAATACCGTTGATTTACCGCAGCCAGAGTGACCAATTAGGGATACAAACTCGCCTTTATTGATTTGTAAATCGACGTTGTTAAGCGCGATGAACTCGCCATCTGGCGTTGGGAATCGCATCCCTAAACGCGTTAGATCTAATAATGCTTTTTCCATGATCTTTTCCCTTATCTCAACGCTTGTTGTTTATTCCAAGACAGCCACTTTTGAAGTTGCAACATGCCTCTATCGAGCATCAATCCAATAAAGCCGATTGTGATGACTGCGACCATAATACGACCCAATGATGCCGAGCTGCCGTTCTGGAATTCATCCCAAACGAACTTGCCTAACCCAGGGTTCTGCGCGAGCATCTCTGCTGCAATCAATACCATCCAAGCGATACCTAAAGAGAGACGTAAACCGGTGAAGATCATTGGAATGGCAGAAGGTAAAACGATGGTACGAATGTGCTGCCACCACGAAAGTTGGAGCACTTTGCTCACGTTGATTAAGTCTTTATCAACGCTCGTTACACCCACAGCGGTATTAATCAGCGTCGGCCATAAGCTACACAGCGCCACGGTGATCAGAGAGTTAATGAACGACTTAGCAAACATCGGGTCATCACTCACATAAGTGGCACTCACCACCATAGTAACGATAGGCAGCCATGCCAAAGGTGATACAGGCTTGAGCAATTGAATGATTGGGTTGAACGCTTGATACAGCCCTTGATTAAGACCAAGCACGATGCCAAGTGGAATCGCGATAACCGTCGCCAGCAAAAAGCCCGCGGTTACAGTCACTAAGCTTGTTATGATTTGATCGAAGAACGTCGGTTTACCTGTGTAAGGACGAATCTTCACTTCCGCATCTGGATTCTTCGCTAACTTCGCAGCATTGCGCTTTTCCTGACGCTCGATAAACGCTTGTTCCTTTTCTCGCTCTTGCCAATGGTCATCGACAAGGTTGCTGAACTGCTGAAAAGTTTGCACAGGTCCCGGTAGCGTACCTAATGAAGTTTGCACTTCTCTCGCCGCTAAGTGCCACATTGCCAAAAAGATCAGCAAGCCAATGACGGGCAAAAGCACCAGCCGACTTCGGTTCACTACCTGCTTAGCAGGAAACAGGGAAATGACATTACTAGACATACTCACTCCTAAGAAATTTACATCCTTGTTGCCACAAGCGAATTCCCTCGCCTGTGGCGTTTATCGTTATGGTTAAACCTTGTCTTTTCCTTTAAGCCCGATAGAGAACTTCTCTAGATATTTATTTGGCTCGCGACCGTCATAAACGATGTTGTCGATAAAGTGTGTTTGTGGCGCACGGAAACCATCTTCAGCACTGAAATCTGGGAAGTCTTTTTTGCTCAACACTCCATCTTCAATTAGCGCTTGAGCTGCTTGTTGGTAGATATCTGGACGGTACACCTCTTTCGCCACATCCATGTACCAATCATCGGATTTCTCGCTTGAGATTTGTCCCCAACGGCGCATTTGAGTCAGATACCAAATCGCATCGCTGTAATACGGATAAGTGGCGTTATGACGGAAGAACACGTTGAAGTCTGGCACGTCTCGTTTGTCGCCTTTCTCGTATTCAAATGTGCCCGTCATTGAGTTGGCGATAACTTCGGCATCCGCTCCAACGTATTCGCTTTTTGATAGCATCTTCACTGCTTCTTGGCGGTTGGCATTGTCGTTTTCATCCAACCAATGTGCAGCTCGAATCAAGGCTTTCACTACGCGAATGTGCGTGTTTGGATACTTCTCAGCCCAAGCTTTAGAAACACCAAACACTTTCTCTGGGTTGTTCTTCCAGATCTCGTAATCGGTCACGACTGGCGTACCGATGCCTTTAAATACGGCTTGTTGGTTCCATGGTTCGCCTACGCAGTACCCTTTGATCGTGCCCGCTTCCATTGTTGCTGGCATTTGTGGTGGCGGTGTAACACTCAAAAGAACGTCAGCATCCAACTGACCACTGTTGTCACCGGATTCTGGTGCATAAAAACCTGGGTGAATCCCACCTGCCGCTAGCCAGTATCGCAACTCATAGTTGTGCGTCGATACAGGGAACACCATCCCCATATTGAATGGTTTGCCTTTATCCAGATAGCTGTCGACCACAGGCTTCAATGCATCCGCTTTGATTGGGTGAACAGGTTTGCCATCTGGTTGCTTTGGAATGTACTGCTTCATCTGCTCCCAAGTATCATTGGAAACCGTGATTGCGTTGCCGTTCAAATCCATACTGAACGCGGTAATCACTTCTGCTTTTGTGCCGACACCAATCGTTGCGCCCAATGGCTGACCAGCAAGCATGTGCGCGCCAGCAAGCTCACCATCGATGACTCGGTCTAAAAGCACCTTCCAGTTTGCTTGCGCTTCTAAAGTGACGTACAAGCCTTCGTCTTCAAAAAAGCCTTTCTCATAAGCAACCGCCAGCGGTGCCATATCGGTTAACTTAATAAAACCAAACTTCAGGTCTTCAATTTCTGGTTCACCCAACTCTGCCTTTACGCTGACCGTGGTGAATACCGATAACGAAATTGCTGACACTTTCAGCATCGAACTCCATTTCATTGGTTTGCTCCCATAAAAAAAGCGCCACTACTCCGAAGAGCAGTAGCGCCGTTGCTAAGTCTACAATTACCGCCGTTGATAATTGAGATAAGCGATTCAACAATAAACCCAATTCTACTAATCCAATTACTGTGCCAACTTATTTTTCACTGTAAATACAATGAATTAGTTTATTCTACCGTTTCTAATTCCCTGTTATTGCTTGCTGATAGTGCAACACGCACCACGTTAGAAAACGCACCCTAACCCCAAAGAGGTAGAACGACTAATCCAACACTTCCAAAGTAGTTATCAAATTCTTGGCAACTTGTGCGAGCGTTTGGCTCGATTGCATGGCTGAATTTCGTAGCGCTTTATAAGCCTGTTCTTCATCAACGCTGTGCATCTTCATCAGCAGCCCCTTGGCTTTTTCCACCAGCTTGCGCTCTTCGATCTTAAAGGTCAGCGATTCAATTTCCGATTGCATACTTTCGAATTTCGCTCTCACTAATGTCGCATGTTCAATCCAAGGTTGAAGTGCAAACTCACTATCGTGCGGCATAAGAACATAGTCCATTTTTTCTGATAAACGATTGATATCATTGGATGATAATTGCTTTAAGACGATAAGAAGTGGTGCCGATTTTCTGCGGCAGAAATCGACGATCAAACGCAGTTCCGCGGTTGGTTGCTGCCATCCAACCACAACGCTTGCTGACGGTTCTCGCTGCATAAGCGTTTCTAGTTGTGCCAATTGGCAGCCAATGATGTTGTCGTAATCTTTGCTCAACAAACCGGACAATCGAGCCTGCTCTTGGAGGCCATCACAGCATACTATAATGGGTGTTTTTGACGTTGATTGAGTCATGCACATTCCTTGTTTATATCTCACTCACTAAGAGAGACATAACAAGGAATGTGCCAACTAAAGTTGAAGCGTTTTAACTAGAGGCGAGATGTTCTTTGAAGAAGCCGAGTGTACGTTCCCAAGCGAGCGCCGCTTCTTCCGGTGCGTAGCGTGCTGTTGAGTCGTTATGGAAGCCGTGGTTGACGTTCTCATACATTAACGCTTGATACTGTGCGTCGGTTGCGATCAATTGCTGCTCATAAGCAGGCCATGTGTCGTTAACACGCTTATCGAGCCCTGCAAAGTGAATCATCAACGGCCCTTTGACTTGCTTTTGGATCTCTTGAGCCGCAGGTGTTCCATAGAAAGGCACACCTGCATCGAGTTCTTCTGGCATAACTGCTGCGAGCATGTTGACAATGTATCCACCGAAGCAGAATCCAACCGCGCCCAATTTACCGTTTCCACCCTCGTATTGTTTGAGGAAGTTAGCGGCTGCAATAAAGTCTTGTTCGATCTTGGCTCTGTCCATCTCTTTCTGCATTGCGCGACCTTCATCGTCGTTCCCCGGATAGCCGCCGAGTGGATAAAGCGCGTCTGGAGCGAAAGCAATAAAGCCGTCTTTTGCAAGTCGCCTAGCCACGTCTTTGATATAAGGGTTCAGACCTCGATTTTCATGAATCACCAACACGGTCGGCGATTTCAAGGTCTTCTTCTGTGGCATCACCAAATAACCACGCCCTTCTCCATACCCATTTGGAGATGGAAAGGTTTCGTAAGTTGCTTTGATGTCAGGATCGTTAAATGAAACTTGTTCTGCGAGTGCGTAATTCGGGGTTAGCGCGTCAACCAGTGCTGTCATGCTAAAGCCAAGCACAGCAAGGCCACCCAGCCTATTTAGAAACTCACGGCGCGAGATTTTTCCGTGGGCGTATTCGTCGTACCAATCGAAGGCTTCTTGCGGGATCGGATGAGAAGCCTTTTCACTAGGAGTGGTATGCTTTAGAACCATTATCCATGTCCTCTGTGTCTTACCATATGGGATTTTCTCATTCTCAAAAGCGCAGCGAGAAACGAACGCGATTGAGGCTAAAACTGCGGTTTCACCACTCTGATACGGAGCAAGGTGGTGAAACACATCATTGGCGAGCTAGGATCTTTTACCTTCTTCAAACAATAGATAATGGATTCAGATTCAACAACTTTGCGTCGTTGGTTTTACATTAATTGACAATAGTGCGTCATTGCTGGGCGCAATAGGCTTGCCAGTAAGAGAAGGCTCGTTCGAATGCTTTTTCTCTGTCGTGCATTTGTGCAAATAGCACCACTGTCATGGTGGCAAGAACCGTATTCGCCATTTGGTTCATGTCATCTTCTGACGTCCCAAACGGGCAGTTCGCAGGCATTGTCACCTCAGACAGCATTTGCTCCGTCCAGTAGTGCGATGTCACGCCGCTTGTTTGGCTTAACCAGACCGTTTGGCTTACTTTCGGGTTGTATTCTGACTCACCCGATTGTCCTTTGAAGGACACAACAGCATGAGCGGTTTGACCAATCTCGTATTCGACTTCAGCATGAAGTTGTTGGAATCCAGGATGGAAGCTACCACGAATACCAACCGTCGCCTGCCCCGGATTCAATGCTCGAACCACAGTATTAATCGGCGTTCTAAGCCCATAACGATTCTTCCAACCGATCATGGTTTCTGCTTGAGCCGCAAACGCACTGAGCGGCAGATACACGATGTTTTGTGTTTCTAACACACGTTTTGCGTCTTCGGCTGATTCCGCTTTCTTGATAGCAAACTTGTCGAGGTAATCTTCAGCATGCAAACGACCAGATTGACGGTCGTGATAACCATGCATCAGCACTTTATGGCCATTATCGGCGAGGATCTTCGCTGCCAACAGGTGCCAAGGTTGACCTGCCGCTTCACGTTTACCTGCATAACATGGCCAGTCGATGTCTGCACCAATAGCAGGCATGCGGGATTGGAATGCTTTCACAAAGCCGGCGATTTCTTGTTGAGTCTCGTTCTGTACACGAATCAGCATCAATAACATTGCCATCTGATCGTCATCGCACTCACCGTTTAGGTATTCATCCATAACTCGAAACGCTTGGTCAAAGTTCAGTGGTTTTCTACCACGTTCGCCACGACCGACTGTTCTGATACACTCCAAAATGCTGCTCATATTCCCTCGTATTCCGTCACTGACTGTACGGTTTCTATTAATTGTTCGCGCAGTTTGACAACTTCTCCCATCACAATCAATGCTGGGCTGATGCCTTTAAGTGTAATCGATAACTCATTGAGCTGATTGAGTTGGGTAACATGCACTTGTTGTTGAGGGCTGCAACCATGAGTGATGATCGCGACTGGAAAATCTTCTCTCAAACCAGAGCCTATTAAACCCGTTTGTATTTGCGATGACTTTTCTAACCCCATATAGAAGACTAACGTTTGTCCGCTTTGCATCAGTTGGCTCCACGCTTCAAATGCGCCTGTTACCACTTGCCCCGTCACAAAGGTAACGCTGCGAGCAACGCCACGATGAGTCAGCGGAATCAAGCTGTTTGCTGAACATCCAATCGCAGCGGTAATGCCGGGAATGACTTCGTACGCGATTGAGTGTTTGACGAGTGCTAACGCCTCTTCACCTCCACGGCCAAATACAAAAGGATCTCCCCCTTTTAAGCGTACAACTCGCTTTCCTTGTTGAGCGAGCGATACCATCAAGTCACAAATTTCTTCCTGACCAATACTAGGTTGTCCGCATCTTTTGCCCACGTAAATCCAATCGGCTTGTGGCGAAGCCAACTCCAAAATATCTTTGTTAACCAAACGGTCGTACAACAGTACCTCTGCCGACATAATCGCTTTCACAGCCTTTACCGTTAACAAGTCAGGATCGTGCGGCCCTGCTCCGACAATCGAGACAAAACCTTTGTGGTTCGCGTCCAGGTCTAGTGAATGGTCTTCTAAAAGTTGGTTCAGTTTGCTTGCTTGATCATGCTTAGAAAAGCGAGACGAGCGTTCTTGTTTCTGACTCGCTTGTCCTTTCTTAAACCAAGACTTTTGATAAGGCGCTTCCATGTGCTTATCCTCTTTATGACTTACTTTATTTGAATAGCCAAACTTTGCTGGTTCGCTTGCTGTTTGCCCTTTTGATGCTGATGGCTGTCGACCATTTGTTTGATTTGAGAGACGCACGAGCCACAGTTAGTACCGCATTTGAGTTTGTTTTGAAGTTGGGTCACTGACGTGCAGTCTTGTTTCTCCATCGCGTCATGTATTTGTTTATCGGTAACGCGGAAACAACTACAAACCAGTTTGGCGCTACTTTGCGATTGAGTGATGGTAAGCAGTTGCGATAGCTCCATCGGTTTGCCAATCAAGCCGGTAAAGTTGGTGTAGTCGGTTTGAATCGGTTCACTAGACACCACTAAAACAGAACGAATGATACGAACCTCTCCAACAAGGTCGTAATCCACTGCTAACCAACCTTGGGCAATATCTATCGTAATTCTGCGGCTCTTTTCCGTTCGACAAAAACTCTGCTTCTTTGGTCGCTTATCGTGTGCAAAGCGCCAAATGCCCAAATTGCTTTCTGCTTGAAATGCGCTGTAGAGAAATTTACCGGAATCAAACTGTGTACCGATGAACATACCGTAGGTTTTTACCGCCGCATCTTGCACTTCAACATAAGACGACTTAAACGCAGGCTGCCCGGAAATAGGGTCTTTTGCGCTGTTTACTATCGCGTTAACACTGCTTTCACCGCCATATCGACCCGCCCAGTGCATTGACATAAATAGCTCTTGAAAACCCAAACCTTCATCAATTGCAACTTTGGCATAAATACTGGTGTTTGAAGTAGGCTGAAACAGCTTGGTGAGTTGTCCTGCTTTTAAGCGATTTTGAGTAGCAGAGAGTGTGTTCATGTACACGGTTGGTTCTAACTCAGAGGCGGCAAGGTGTGCGATATGACCTGTGCGCGTCATGGTATGCCATTGATCGCGTTGCCTGCCCGTATTGAGCCACCAGCCTTTTGTTCTTTCTAAACGCGTTGGAGATTCACTGGTCACGACAAAACGCGCTTTACCATCTGGGTGCGAATAGACGCCATCAGCAAAAGGACGCTCTCCTCCCCATTGTGTTGGCACCCACTCTTCGTATTCTTGCTCGGTTAAGTTGGCGTATTGAGAAAGATCTAGCTTCAATGGCGAATCTGCATTCATACCTGTCATCGCCGCATATTCCCTGAATACCGCCCGCTCAGAAGTAAACGCAAAGCCATTTTGTGTCTTTTCCAATGCACACAGAGCTTGTCCGACTTGGCATATCGCCCACCAATCTGATTTTGCTTCACCCGGAGGCGTTTGAAACTGGCGCTGCCTTGAAAGTCGACGCTCAGAGTTGGTCACCATGCCTTGCTTCTCCCCCCAACCAGCGGCGGGCAGCAATAGGTCCGCGTAATGCGCAACATCCGAATCCGCTGTGATATCGGAAACAATCACAAACGGACAAATCTCTAGTGCTCGTTTTACCAATTGGTTATCTGGCAAAGAGACAACAGGATTGGTTGCCATGATCCACAGAACTTTAATCTCACCACGTTCTACCGCCTCAAACAGTTCAACGGCTTTTAAACCGGGCTGAGTGGCAATTTCTGGTGAATCCCAGAACGCCTGCACTTGCTTAATAGACTCTGCGTCAAAAGCACGATGAACCGCTAATTGATTTGCCAAACCACCCACTTCTCGTCCACCCATCGCATTCGGTTGACCTGTAATAGAAAATGGCCCGCAACCTGACTTGGCAATTTTACCTGTCGCCAAGTGTGCATTAATAATGGCATTGCCTTTATCGACACCATTTTCGGCTTGGTTAACCCCTTGGCAAAACAACGTGATTGCGGTTGGGCTTTGTGCAAACCATTGGAAGAATGTCGTGAGTTTTTCTTCTGAAATCCCAATGGAAGACGTTAGATTAGTGACATCGTAACGCAAGTCAGAGACTTCTTCTTTAAGTGTATCAAACCCGTCGGTATAGGAATTTATGTATTCAGAATCAATACATTGCTGCTCAATAAGAAACTTAAGCAGCCCATTAAAAAGTGATACATCCCCATCGTTTTTAATCGATAGATGCAAATCGGCTTGCTGTGCAGTGACCGTTTCACGCGGGTCAATGACCACCAGCTTGAGGTTAGGATTGTTTTCTCTCGCTTGTTGAATACGTCGGAATAAAACAGGATGCGTCCAAGCGGTATTAGC
The DNA here is from genome assembly GCF_033338675.1 of Vibrio sp. Vb1574. Classification (NCBI taxonomy): domain Bacteria; kingdom Pseudomonadati; phylum Pseudomonadota; class Gammaproteobacteria; order Vibrionales; family Vibrionaceae; genus Vibrio; species Vibrio sp. Vb1574. Next base: position 129,034 of record NZ_JAWOTC010000002.1, on the reverse strand, counting down.
ACCGCAAATTATCAATAGCTCAGTCTTATCAATATCGTCGTAATTGACGGGAACGACATCTTCACCAAATGCTCGTACATGAGCCGCAACCGCCGAAGACATACACAAACGGGAGTTAGTATCGATGTTAGCGCTGCCAACATAGCCTTTCATGAGTTTGTTGGCGACGTAATAGTCTTCCGTCAACAACTGACCAGAAACATACATAGCGACGGAATCAGGTCCAAACTCCGCTTTCGCTTGATGAATCTTTTCTGCAATCAGATCCGTGGCTTGTTGCCATTGTACTTCTTGCCCTTGAGGTCGCTGCTTGGTGACAAGCTTTGGATACAGCAAGCGCGAAGGCATATTCAAACTCTCTGCCAGCGCGACGCCCTTTACGCACAGTGATCCCGCATTTGCAGGATGACACGCATCCCCAACGATTCCTTTCGCATTGACCTCGACACCACATCCAACACCACAATAGGGACAAGTGGTTTTTTTGCATCCTTGCGACATAACACCTCCAGTGCGATTCAGCCCAACTTACTAGCAAAAAAAAGCCTCTCCCGAATCGAGAGAGGCAGCAATGCCTTTAACGCTGTTAGTACATTTTCAAAAAGTAATACCCTATACCGCTCTCGCCTGCTATTGAGAGCGGCGCATCGAGTTATCGATGAACGTTTATGTAAAGCAAGTGAGGTGCCAAGATTAAAAACCTTTACTATACAAAAGGTTAGCTTAAAACCAATTATAGCAACGTAATGCTACGCACTGATTGTGTGCAAATTTCGGTCATTATCGTGCAGAATTACTTTACTAATTCCATGACTAACCTGGATTCTTCGTCACCAAAATAATGCGCTTCTTCTTCTAACGTTTTAAAGCCAAGGGAGAGGTATAAAGACAATGCAGGTTGGTTCTTAGGATCGACAGTCAATTTCACGCTTGAGCCTAACTTCAACGGCGCAATAACGTTTTCTAGGAGGGAACGCGCAATACCTTTACCTCTATGTTGAATATCGACGGCCAATGACATGATCCAATATTGATGTGCATTTGTGCTAGTCGTTAGCAATATATACCCTGCGACCTGCTCTCCCTCTTTTGCTACCAGTAAGCTCTCTCCCCAACAATCAAAAGCTTGCCGAAAGAAAAATTGAGGATAGGCGTGTTCTCCAAATAAAGTATTTTCGAGCTTATATATGGCAAATAAGTCCTCTTTTTGCGCAGACAAGATGTCCATTCAATGACTCCTTCTTTAACATGAATGGCAGCAGTATACCTAAATCTCATCTAAATGACGGGACACAAACATCTCAATTAAGTGCTTAAGAAATGTAATATTCTTCCTGAAAATTAGGCCTAACTCACTTAGAACATACATCCGTGATTAAGTTTTAACCGCAAAATCAAAAACCACACAAGATGAAAATTTCAATACATACAACCATTAAATACATTAAAATTAAGAACTTTATTCTGGTTTATTGAAAAATTCATAGTTGGATAATTTACAACCACCCCAAGTCCACAGCATTATTCACCAAGCTTCGCATGTGATAATAAACACTAAAACCTTTACCATTTTCAGCATTATTATTTTTATAAAAGCGAGTTTTAAAGTGAAAGAATCTCGAAATGCCTTAAATCCTAGTGAAATAAACACAACCACAGCTTGGTCAAAACATGATACACATTGGGTTCTTAGCCTATTTGGAACGGCCGTTGGCGCAGGCATCCTGTTTCTGCCAATTAACCTTGGGATTGGTGGTTTTTGGCCTTTAGTCGCGATGGCAGTACTTGCTTTTCCAATGACCTATCTTGCGCACCGTGGCTTAGCTCGTTTTGTACTATCTTCTAAGATCAAAAACGCAGACTTCACTGATGTAGTGGAAGAGCACTTCGGCGCAAAAGCAGGCCGTTCTATTTCACTGCTGTATTTTCTTTCGATCTTCCCGATCCTGTTGATATATGGTGTTGGAATAACAAACACAGTAGATAGCTTCATGGTAAATCAGGCTGATATGGCTTCTTTACCTAGACCTTTGCTTTCTGGCGTACTAGTGTTTGCACTAATTGCTATTATGATGGCGGGTGAAAAAGTAATGCTACGGGCCTTTGCCATTATGGTGTTCCCACTTGTTGCCATTCTTGCCTTTCTATCATTTTACTTAATACCGAACTGGACCATGCCTGTCATGGATGTGCCAGAAGCGTCAGCTTTTGCTAGCACTATGTGGTTAGCAGTTCCTGTAGTGATTTTCTCGTTTAGTCACGCAGCTGCAATTTCAAGCTTTGCAAATGTACAACGTCGCCATTACGGTAAGCAGGCAGATGCCAAATCCGAAGTTATTCTTCGCCGCACTAGCATCATGCTGATTGCCTTTGTTCTTATTTTTGTATTTTCCTGTGTGCTAACACTGTCACCTGAACAATTGGCTCAAGCAAAAGAACAAAACGTATCCGTATTGTCTTACCTAGCGAACGCAACCGATAATCCATTTATTGCAACACTTGGTCCTTTAGTAGCGTTTGTTGCTATCACTTCATCTTTCCTTGGGCATTTTTTAGGTGCGCGTGAAAGCTTAAATGGTTTAATTACCAAGCATTTTAACCTATCTGAGAAGCGTGTTGATCGTATCAGCGTGGCAGCACTGTTCTTCTCAATCTGGGCGGCGGCGATCATGAACCCAAGTATTCTTGGTATGATGGAAGCATTGTCAGGGCCTGTTATTGCAATGATCTTATTTATTATGCCAATGTTAGCGGTGTATAAAATCGAGGCGATGAAACAATATCGAGGAAATGTCTCTACTTACTTTGTTCTAGCAGCAGGCATTGTGGCGGTAAGTGCATTGATTTTTAGCTTCTTCAGCTAATAACTAAAGACTAGCTTGGATTTTCAGGGGAATACCTTACACAAGGTTAAGGTGATTCCCTGAATTTTCTTACTCTTTAAAAGGTAATCATCGTTACCCTTGACTCTTAAATAAGAGCGAAAACACCCGCAATCATAAGTACTGAAGCGATGCAGGTACGGCCGATAATGCCGAAGTGCGAAGGTTGAATCATTTCATTATGCATAGTTAATCTCCTATTTATTATAAATAGCCATTTTTTATTGGCTTAATAACACTATGTCTAATATCCAGTTTTTTAACAACCCATACAAACATTAAATATTTATGACAGAAACGTAATTTTTTACACTTCACCCTGATTTCGAGCGATGAATCCGCGGCTTAAATCATTAGATTGAGTCCACCGAATATGCTCACTTACCTTCCATCGTTACCCTACCTATGCCATCTTCCAATCATTACATAAGTTTTCAATAGATTTTGTTTTTATAAATCATAATATTATAGAGATCCTTCTCGTATCTCACTCCCAAAACACTTTGCCACTGGGAATCCATCCGCACTTAACCAACAAGAAATGGTAGACTTAACTGGTATTCGGTTAAGAGATCACATTTTATTAATACGCTCATGCACTTCTCAATTAAAACACTGGCTTGCGCACTTTGTACTGCACTTGGACTTTTCTTGCATCCCACCAACGTACTGGCGAGTACCGAAAAGCAAGCTTATCTGGAAGAACACATTTCAGCAGAAAGCAAGCCCATGTTAAAACTCTACTTTCGCTCGATGGGTAAGCCGCGATCAATTCAAAAAGATGAGTTAAATACGCCACAGCATGCATCAGCGGAGTCTCTTGCTCTGTATTACTTTGCACGAAAGTACCTTAAGCGTTACGAAGGCGTTCCATTACCGAAAGATATGCCCGATTTAATCGAATTCGGTAAAAAGCACCATTTGGAATGGGTCGTCGCTGAAGCACAGCTCAATAAAGCTGTAACAATGATTGAGCAAGACGATAACTGGAACGCAGAATTGTTACTCCATGACGTTGTTTCTACAGCCCGTGATCTTGGTTATCTAGCATTAGAAGGCCGTGCTTACCGCTGGTTAGGCAATCTAGAAGTATCTCGAAATCAACTACGCAGTGGCCTAAAATATTACCGCAATGCCTATGTGTTATTAGAAAAAACAGTATTTGAAATACAAGTCGCGATGACACTGAACAACATTGGGACGGTCTACATCGACGCATCAGATTGGGCTCGGGCCAACAGTTACCTAACGCAAGCTCTCGACACTTACCTAGAGAGCGAATATCAATACGATAATAGCTTTTTTATGGGGGTTATCTACGCAAACCTTAGCATCGTTCACTCGAGCCTCGGAGATAACAAAAAAGCGGAATATTATTTCAATGAAGCCATTCGACTTTCAATGCAAACGGGGTCGGACACAGTCAAGCACCACTCTTTATCCAGCTTTTCACAAATGTTGAGCTCGGTAGGAAAAATTGATGATGCATTAATGGTCGCACAGCGTTGCGTAGACCTGCCCATTCCAAAAAATCTAGAAATGCTAAAAACGTCTTGTTATGAGGCATTTGCAGAGGCTTACCTCGCAAACAAACAATACGATAAAGCTATTACAACAGCGCTTAACGTTCTAGAACAAACCAAGTCAACCAGTGAATTAGAGCTGCGGCAGCGTATTGATATGCTTTCGGTACTGGTAAACGCTCATCAAATTCTTAATGACTATGAAGCTGCTTTTCATTATTTAACCCAATTAAGAGAGCTAGAGGCTGAGTTTTCTCATCATATTCATGGTGAAGAGATGATTAACATTAAGTTTGACCTCGAAGCTAAGTTAGCCCAGAAAGAACTCAAATTGCTAGAAACAAAAAATGCGCTACAAGCCTCTGAACTGCGTTCACAGCGCTATCGAGAAATGTTCTACTTTATCGCTATTGCGGCAATTGGAGTCGTTGGTTTTCGTTACGTACTGCGCGTTAGACGTATTAATAAAGCACTCACTCAAGAAAATACTACCGATCCATTAACTCAACTGCATAACCGTCGCTATCTTCACATTTGGTTGGACAAAATGGCTCGTAGAAGCCCAGATAGAACATTTGCCTTAGCCGTTTTAGATGTCGATCATTTTAAAACCTTTAATGATCAATATGGACACGATATTGGCGATAAAATGCTGACTCATATTGCCACGCTATTTAATGAATCCACCCGCTCTGGTGACCTACTCATTCGTTGGGGTGGAGAAGAGTTTGTCCTATTATTCGAAGTACAGCGAGTTGAAGATTGCGCTAAGTTTTTGGAGCGATTGAGATATACTGTTGAAAACACACCATTGGTGGTTGACTCTAAACCATTAAACGCGACAATTTCCCTTGGAGCAGTGGACAAACTGTCGGCACAAATAATTAAACAAGAATGGGATCAATGGTTTTTCTTGGCAGACCAAGCTTTGTATGATGCGAAGCAAGCTGGTAGAAACCAGTTCGTCATTCACCCTACATCATAAAAAAGCACACATGAAAAAAAATCTAATCATTATTACTTTTGCGCCTCTATTTCTTATGGCGTGTAGTAATCAGCAAGCATCTCAACTGGGAATGCGCAGCAGCAGTGTCAACGTATATGCCCAGCAAATGAGTAACACTCAACTATGTGAAACTCTCTACTACAACCGTGCAACTAACCAAACCAAAGTGGCGATTGGTGCTGAGTTCAATCGACGTGGATTAAACAAAAAGTGGTGTGATAAAGAATTCGATAAGTTGTACATTAAAAAGTGGATTGATAACGTGCTGCCTAAGGAAAAAGCCGAACCTAAGAAACCAATGGCAACTATTCAACCCGCTCCAACTAAATAACCCCCCCTCTTGAAGCAGACGGTACACTCGTATTTTCTGCTTTTCACTTTTCATGCATGTTCGATGCGACATATAAAAACTTCATAGTTTCAGTAAATTAACAAAGACTTATGTTGTCCATCGAACTTTTAATGTAAACAAGTTGTAAATGGTTTTCGTCCTTATTCTTTGTCGTTAGCTTTGTTTGTTCCTGTTAGCGGAATATGAAACAGGAACTAAAAAATTCCAAACAAAGACATGAGGTCAAAAATGGAAATACGCATTAATCGCCTATTTGCTGCTATGTTGGCAGTAGGCATTGCACCTGCCGTCTCGGCGTTTGATCCACTCTATTCTGAACAATGGCACTTAGACAACACGGGGCAAACTGCGTTTGCGGCTAATCCTGCTGTTGCTGGGAACGACTTAAACACTAAGCTCACTCAGGCAATGGGGATTGCAGGTGTTGGTGTGAAAGTTGCTGTTATTGATTCTGGAGTGCAGATCGATCACCCCGACCTTGCAGGTAATATAGTTACAGGTAGCAGAAACTTCGTCGAAGACTCTTCATTCCCACCAAGTTATCCGGTTGATACTAATGGTCATGGCACTGCTGTAGCCGGTTTGATTAGCGCCGTCGGCAACAACGGTGAAGGCGGACGCGGTGTCGCTTATCACTCTTCCCTCATCGGTTTTAACTGGTTAGCCAACCAGACATTAGAAGGCTGGTTAATCTCCCATGGCATGGACCCAGCAACACGCGATGTTCGCGTATTTAACCAAAGTTACGGTTTCAGCCCTATAAACCCGATTACTTTTGATGAAAGCGACCCTCAGCTAAAACTTGAAATGGACGTGATGAAAAACGTCAGCGAGAGTAACGCATGGGGTCGAGGTGCTGTATTTGTAAAGTCAGCAGGTAATGGTTACCGTTATTTCAATGCAGGGCGATTCTTCGTATTGCCAAGTAACTTCTTTGCTGGTGGAGACAATCAAGGCTTACCGATGCACAACTCTGCTCAGTCTTATGATAACGCCAATTACTTCAATCTAGTCACTAGTGCATTGCGAGCGGATGGTACGAGAGCGAGTTACTCATCGGTGGGGTCGAACGTGTGGGTTGCAGCACCAGCAGGTGAATATGGGCAAGATTTCCCTGCTATGGTCACCACTGATTTAATGGGTTGTGAAGAAGGGCAAAATACCAGTGATGGCCTTGGCATTAATGGGTTACACGGCGGAACGGAGCTCGATCCGAACTGTAACTATACCAGTACGATGAACGGAACCTCATCGGCTGCGCCAAACACATCGGGTGCCATCGCGGCAATCATGTCAACCAACCACGCACTTTCTGCTCGTGATGTACGTGCTTTACTAGCGGAAACAGCAAAAGTAACGGATAAAGCGCATCCAGGCGTACAGCTTGAATTTACTAACCATAAAGGTGAACAGGTTAGCTACGAGGCTATTGCCCCTTGGCAGAAAAACGCAGCAGGCGTAGATTTCCATACTTTTTATGGCTTCGGCGCTGTAGATTTAGATGAAGCGATGCAACGTGCTCGCATGACGAATCGTGTTTTGCCAACTCAAGTCATTACGCCATGGGTTAATAACGCTACAGAAGTAAGTGTACCCGATGCAAGTCTAGTTGGTGGTTCTTCAAGTATCGCCATTGCCGATGAGCTGACAGTAGAATCCGTTCAAGTGACATTGACACTGGACCACGCTCGTCTGCCCGACTTAGCTATCGAGCTCATTTCGCCATCAGGGACTCGTTCCGTTTTGCAAACACCGCGCAATGGTCTTGTTGGTCAATCTCTTGATTCATCGATTACTGGCTACAAAGATCAATTAATGTTGTCTAACCAATTTTATGGCGAAGATGCAAAAGGCGAATGGACGTTGCGAGCAATAGATACGAACGGCGATGAAGTCTATTCTTACATTGCATATTTCAACTCTTCCACCATCTATGACGTTCCGATGGCAAACAACGCTCAGCCCGGTGTTATTAAGAACTGGTCGATGCGCATATTTGGACACTAAGGAGTCAATAACATGAAATACAAATCATTTTCTATGCTGGCTCTCGTTATCATGACGTCGAGTGTATACGCTGAGCAACAGCTCTCTCAACAGCCTGCACCAGAACTGTTTGTGCCATCAGAAGCGGTTGAGATTAATGGCCAAGACTATCGAAAAGTGCAAACTAGCACTGTTAGAACCCTATCTGAAGACGTAAAACTTCAAGCGGGTGATGAGGTGTTTAAGAATGCGTTTAGTAACGTATCCAAAGCCACTGGACTGGTTTACATCACCGTAAACAATCCTAACGAAGCGAAAGCAGTCGCCAAAGAGTTAAAATTAGAAGTTATCTTCGCAGAGGGGGAATCAGCGGTGTTAAAAGCATCTCAAGATCAAGATCTGCTAAGTATTAGCGACTACCTAAACGCAGACAGCCGGGTAAAAGCGTCTAAAATAGAACTAAACAGCGGTAAATACCGTGCACAATAATTCTCTAACAAGAGAAGTTGGCCTGTAAAACCATGCCTCAGCGATTGCTGAGGCATTTTTATGGGTAGGAACAGATAGGCTATTATTCTTTAATAACATTTCGCATAACCAGTATGATACCTAAACACCCTACTCGCCTGCGCCTGTCATTTCTTAAACAAAATAATTTCCGTTCTTAGCTCTTCTTCCGTGGTTTCCTTCGGGCTATTCAGATAGCGTTCGATTCCTAAAGGACTGGTTTTGACTTTCATACCACTCTGACGAACCAAGTTCATCGCTAAAGCCCATGCATTTCCCAAAAACTGATATTCACCTCGGTGTTCAACGACAAATGTTTCACTCTCAGGAATGGTACCGGTAACCGCCCCTTGAGGCGCTGGTACTGAGTTATGAAGAGGAAAGCAAGTGATAAACTCGAATGTACCTTTCTGCATATCCATCGACTGGTAATAACAAAACAATTCACCATTCACGGATAGGGTTTCGTCACTAATTAACTGTTCTAGTTGCTGAACATGCTTCTCAATTACCGAACCTAATTCCTGCAAGCTAGCCACACCCTTGATCCCAATGTAATGAATTTGAGGCAACGTTCGGTTACCTATTTCGACTAAGTCTGAATGCACTCTTCCGGTTTCAAGCTTACTTTTGAGCATGCGTAACCCACGTTGATAATCCATCTCTATCATCGACTTAAACATACTTTTCAGAAAGAACAGATACCAAGGGACGCGAGATTGCATTTTCCATTCGACTAAACAGCCATTTTGTGACGGCGTCACGATTAGAGTCACCTTTCCATGGCTCTTGATTGGGCGAAAGAAATGTAGCTCCATATCTAATCGATGCTCTTGAGTACTTTCCAGTACAATCGCGCCAGTCCCAATACGCTGACCATTCCATTGATAACCAGCTCCAACGTGGCCCTGATTATCACTGAATGTCAGCTCGCAGCTTGGTTCAAGAATGATCCATGGTGACCAGCTGGGCCAGTTATTGAAGTTCTTGAGATAGCCAATAATTTCACTTTGATTCTTATTAATTTCAATACTTCGGCTGACCTGATAAGAGAGCATAACGGTTCCTCGAGTTTCCGCTTCACTAACTTCAGTCTAATTCAAATTCCAGTTTTTTCTTGTTTGACTACGGGTTAGATGCGTACGACAAGAAAAATCCAGAGCGTTAATTCTCACTTGAATCAATACGCGCAAAGCTAAGAGCAGAACTCCACTTTTGCACTAAATCGAACACCATCATCGTCCAGTACTAACGCCCACCCCATCCGTTCACATATTCGTTGTACGATAACAAGCCCACAACCATAACCAGCGTTGTACGTCTCGTTGCCATCGTGACGGTTTAGGATCTTAAGCGCATGACCTTTCAACTCAATTTCAATATCTCCCACACTATAGCTAAAGGCGTTTTTAATCAGATTGTTGATAACAATGGTCACAAAACTCTCTGGTGCCTTCACTACACCACTATGTTGTTCGTACAAAGCGTAGTTCGAATCTTGCTTGGCAAATAAAGGAGCCAGCTCTTCCAGTTGTTTTTGTAAACAAGTAAGAAGCTGATGCTCTCCGTAATGTTGAGGCTCTATTTTCTCTTTACCAAGTAAGAGAAACGCTTCTGTCAGTACACGCATCTCGTCACAAGCTGACTGCATCCTCGTGATGGCTTTTTGCGCAACTCGAGGTTGATCAGGAAGACGCGTCAGAATGTCTGTTGAGCCTTTAATCACCATGATTGGCGTTCTCAACTCATGCGATGCAAAACGGCTAAATTCTTGTTCTCGTTTGAAATAGCCCGCGATATCGTTCTTATTATCCAGCAAAGTCTGCTCTATCTGGCGTGTTTCGCTGAACTTAGTTTCAACTTGGAAAGCGGGTTGATCCGGTGACATTTGGCTAATTTTTTCTTCGATTTGCGCTAGTGGTCGAGACAATATTCGCACCATATAAATGCCATACCCGACCATAACAAATGAAAATAAGCCACCGAGCAGTAGCGTAAACTGATGCAGCGAGCTTTCGTATTCGTCCAAGTAATCATCTGAGTCATCTTGAAACACAATGTACATAAGCCCCTTCCCTGAGGGATGGTTCAATACAACAAAGTGTTTGTCTTCTTCACCAAGCAGATATTCGTAAAAACCAGGTGAAGTAAAAGAGAGCAACCAATCGGGTGTCGGTGCTTCACTCCAATATGAGTTGAATTCCAATACGTTTGGCAATGGCGCATCCCAGCCCTGTTTCTCGAAATTCTCACTATAAAGCGCAGCTTCAGTATCTAGCCAGTGATGTAAACTCAGCACTTCCAGTTTGTTTTCTGCCACATAAATCAGCGACCAAAAAAGAGTAAACATCACAAACGTCATGACCCCAAAACCCCAACGGATCTTGCGATAAATGCTTGGATATTCGTTATGCTTTAAGTCGGTAACCTTGTCCATGAATAGTCTCTAATCGTGATTCTTCAAAACCTTTGTCTAGCGCGGTTCTTAAACCGTAAATATGGCTACGAAGTGCATCACTTCCAGGTGGTTCGTCTCCCCACACACTATCGATCACTTCTGCGCGCGAGACCGCTGCTGGAGCACGTTGGAGGAGCAATTTTAAAATTTTAGTTTGAATTCGACTCAGCTTAATTTCTTTGTTTTTTCTCGTTACTTTTCCTGTACGCGCATCTAAACAAATATCTGCAAATTTGAGCGTTCCGATATCTTGTCTTGGACCACGATTAGCCAAAGCATGAACACGCAAACTGAGCTCTTCCATCGCAAATGGCTTCATTAAATAATCATCTCCCCCCGCTTTAAAAGCCGCGATTTTGTCATCTAGCGTATCTTTTGCCGTTAGGAAGAGAATTGGCGTTCCACATAACTTATCTTGTCGAAGCTTCTGTACCGTACTGATGCCATCGAGCTTCGGCATCATGATATCCATGATGATTACATCGTAATGATTTTCCTCGATTAACTTAATCGCAGCCTCTCCATGAAACGCACAATCGATAATCATGCCTTCGAGCTCAAGATAGTCTGCAATCGTCTCCGAGACGTTATGGTTGTCATCTACAATTAAAATTTTCATAAAATCAAATTTCTTCACGATCTCTTCACGATATGCCCAATAAGATACAGGCAATTTCCTAAACTCGCTCGTAAATTGAGGCTAATACAATGAAAAAACTCGCTCTTATTTCTGTAGTAGGTTTGGCATTGTCTGGTTGTGGTGGTTCAGGTGGTGGCACCAATAGCGATAGCACACCAACTCAACCAGCAGTGAAACCAAGTGTAGCGATTGGCTCTGTTGAAGCGGTCAACGCTGAAGAAAGCACGTTAACCGTCAATGGACATACGTATCGTGTGTCTGAGGTGGTTTATGACGACACACAAGTGCAATTGGCCGATGTAAAACCCAAAATGGTGGTTCGCGTGGGTTCAGATATTCGGCAAGCTTCGGGCAATGGCGTCCGAGTCACACTTGAACCAACCATTACTGGACGTGTGACAGCAATTGATCATGTGAAGAAAAAATTCACGGTAAACGGCATAGAGCTGCAGTTTGACGGTTTAAGTGATGATATAGAGATCAACGACTGGGTGATGGTGTCATCCTTACCGACTGCGGATGCGGGCTATCGAGTGTTGTCTGTGGTCGAAATCGACGTAGATAACGATTACCCAGCCCTTGGAAGCTACTACGAACTGGAAGGTCGCATTACTAGTACCGATGAAAATGCTGGCACGTTTGAGCTTGGTACAAATATAACCGTATCTTACGACAACATTAGCCAACTTAGCATCGGCCAATGGGTGGAAGTAGAAGGTGAAATGCAAAACGGTATCTTCATGGCACATGAGGTAGAAGTTGAAGACTACGACGATCTAAAAAATGACAGCGATGTGGAAGGTATCGTGACTTGGGTTGCCAAGGATTATAGTGAGTTCTCTCTAAACTACCGAGGAGCCTTCTTCATTGATAACGCAACACGATTTGAAGACGGCAGCAAAGCGAACCTAAAACAAGGCCAAGAAGTGGAAGTAACGTCTGTCATGAAAAATGGCAAACGCATCGCTACCGTTATTGAGTTTGAGCAACCAGACTTTGACGATAACAACCAATGGCAAGGTAAAGAACTTGAATGTGAAGGATACGTATCAAACTACGATGCTGAAGCAAGAACATTTGAAATCGAGCGTTGCGAAAACGACGCAGATCAATTGCTAAACAACACGACCGTTGTGATTGATGCACAAACACGCTTCCAAGGCATCGAAGAACTTAACCTAAATGGTGCTCGTGTCGAAGTCGAAGGTGTGATCATTAACGACCAAAATATTGCCCGTGAAGTGGAGTTAGACGTTTACGACAACTAATCCCTTCTACGCTTAAGAAAAAGTGTCACTTCGATGGCACTTTTTCTTTTCACCTTACTTTGCTTCCCAAGCTCAAACCAACAAATTCTCCGCCAAAGCCTTTTCTCTCCGTTACACTTTACCTATGTTTCACAACATTGGTGACAACTATGAAAAAACGCAACCTCATTTTGTTAATCTTGTTTTTTGGTTCAGCCACGAGCTTAGCTAGCGTGATGGATCCTGACTGCGATGCAGAAAAGGCAGCTAAAGCCGCTGCGACAAAAGCCGTGGTTGGTGTTGGGGGTCGCTGTACGCCTAAAGAGGCACTGAAAGATACCGCAGTTGATGCAGGAAAAGACAAATTGCCAGATGAAGGGATGGCGGGTAAAGCTGTTGATGCAATGACACCGGAAAAAGAGAAGAAAACGGTGAAAGACGTAACCAAAAAGCTCAATAACGATTGATACCTACATCATAGATGTTTGAGCGTAGAAAACATTTTCCTAGAATAAAGTGGCGATTTACCAGTTGTTTGAAGCACACGTCTAATCTTGGTTTTTCATATTCAAAAACCTGCATTTGACCACACACTATTTTTACTACACAAGTTCAAAAATTAGTAATAATTCCTCCTAACTTTGAGACTTTGAGCCTAACGAGAAATGTAACAACTTGCATACAAGTCACTTGGCTATATTGTACACATACTATATATCGAAGAAAGGAGGTTTAACGATGGTTAGAGGTTATAGTGAACAGACTCTAAAAGCCGAACCTGTAGTTCAATTGGCGGTACTGACAGGCTTAGATGCCGATTTGAACTTCATCAGAAACAACAGAGAAAAGGTTTTGCCTATAATCACAGGTGTCATTTTGTATCGACAGCTCAATAGACGCGACCAAAGAAAAGTCCTTGAGCAGGCACAGGCTTTAGGGAATTCGAAATTTTTCGGTAAGATTCAAATGCTGGTAGCGCAAAGTATTGCCAAGCCAATGTGGAACCCTTGGAGCCTATCAGATGGTGAGCTGCGCCAGTATTTTAATACTCATAAAGCAGTTGCAAATTTCCTTTCTACATGGTTTATCACCATCGATATTAAACTTGAGGTCGGCTTTATGGCAGCTGTTATATACGCACTATCAAAAGGTCAAGGGGCTGCATTGATTAAAGAAATGGCTTCAGTGCACATCGCTGAAGAGACTTTCAAAAAACTCAGCCTCTCATCAACTGCACAACAAGCTGGCGCGAGAGCATTTTTTGTAGCTGTTATTCTCGCTAGTGTACTCAAAGGCTTTAACGAGGCAGATGCGCTAGCTGCAAAGAAAGAGTTGTTACGACGTAACATGCTTGGAATAGAGGATTTGTAAGCTATGTTTTGGATACTGGGTCTTTTAGTTTCCTTGTTTATCATGTACTCGGATTACGCGCATTACTTCTATACCAAGCGACATGGAAAGAAATCTAGGGTTTCTCGCTTATTTAGCTTGTTGATCACGGTAACGCTTCCTATGATTGCGACTACCGAGATTTTGAACGATCTTAATGTAGAGAAAACCAGCTACCAAGTGTGTGTAGTTTTAGTCTCAGCTTTAGTTGGCCTTCTGGTCTGCTTGTCGGAACAGTATCGTTTTAAGTCAGAAAGAGATTAGTGGTATCGGGTTGTCCAGCTATCACCAAAGGCATCAAATTGGTGCCTATTTTATTATTGGTTTATTAATAACTGATCTGGCGAGTAAGGCCGGTTCGAATATCTTCTAACGTTCACCCTCGAGCACGAGACCGCTATCATGACTTCTTTAATGAAAAAAAGAGAGCCTTTTGACTCGGGGATTTAGAGCTCTTGGACGTCTGAATGCGCATAGTTCATACCCTCTATTGAGACGTCGGAATTATTCGCTGTACCGTGATAGAAAATTATTTATGTATTGAAACACATATACCTTGCTCGTGAATATCTAGCCGTCTCGGACATCTCAAATCTAACCTCAACTTATATCCAAATGAATTTGTAGTTTGTATCACCAACTGCTCATAGTTTATTTAACAATTAACAACGAGTTCATGGGGAGCTAATACAAAAAAGAGCGCCGATTGACGCTCTTTCCGAACTTTAATAGATAACCAATTATGCGGTCTCTGCTTCACCTATCCAATGATAATGGTGGTTGGCTTTTTTCCCCACTAAACCGAGCTCTGCCAATTCTTCAAATACCTTGTCTACCTCTTCCGCAGACAGCCTAAACTGTTTAGCAACGGCTTTTTTGGTGCACGTAATTTGATGCGTTTTAAGTGCATCGCTAACTTGCTCTAACAAGGTTTTCGGTTCCTTTGGTTCTTCTGGCTCCGGCGCAGCTGGTATTTCTTGCTCTTCTTCCTCTTTTATATAAGGAAGATAACCCGCAGGCGCTGGATCTATATCGCGAACTGTTTTCAATATCATGCCCTCATTTCTGCGATAGAAATATCGGAACCGTTGCTCTTCACCAATCAAGCCAACAAAAAATGCAGCAAAGAAGTCCAAAAGAATCGAAAGAAATACAACCAAGCCAAGCTGAGCTTGCTGAGAGGTGGTACCAAATGCGTTGGCTAGGCTATCAATCAAACCAATCACTGAGCCTTGCGTAACCGGCGGTAAACTATCACGCTCCATAGCCAAGCGTTGCTGCTCTTCACGTAAGGTTTTGTTTTGATCCTGAATGCGAGTTACACCAGTCGCGATACGCTCCATCTCGATGTATTTCTGCGCTGCCATATTGTTGAGCTCAATCTGCTTATCGATTGCCGCAATCTGACGATTAAACGCTTCCACTTTCGCCTGCTCTACCGAAATATGACTTTGTGCACTATTGGTTGCACTATTTATGCCACCAATACTACCGCCAATGGAAATCGCAGCTAAGACTAAATAAAACACGAGAGCGGTTGCTGCTCCTGTGTAGTTGCGATGGGCTCGGCGCTCACCGTATTCATACCAAGCGTAAAATTTACCCGCTTCAAAAATGATCGCTAAACCACCAAATAAGGTTTGCATCATCGGATTTTCGTCGATAGACAAAAACAGCAATAGAGAAAAAATAGTCGATGCTAAAATCGCAGCACCGGTGAATGCATATACACTCACCATGGCAAATCGACCTTTAGGGTATCGATATCCAATCTGTTGTTCGTATTTCATTTGAGAAATTTCTTAAGATTAATCGCCCCTCCGACTAAGTAGGACGGACGTTTCTGGCATGTACAAAGGAGCGCAGAATACCGTATCCTTTATTAAATTACTGTCATAATTCCGTTAATGGAAAACAAGTGAAGATTCGGTGTGCATTTTGAATCGATATCAGCCAAATCTAGCACGTAAAAACACCACCACGACACCCACTAACCGAAGCTTCAGTGGCATATAAGAGAGATTAATTCGGTATCTTCAAAAGCGACTAGGCAAGACTGACAAGTTGAATTGGAGGTTGTGAATGTCAGCCGAATCAAGACATTAAAGCGTTAAAAATAGACAATAAAACAAATAATGCACACTTGCATCACCTTTTAGTAAACTGATAATTACATTGTTTGGTTAATTTGTTAGTATCCCGCGCCGAAGAAGATAAGCACTCAATTGTATGGAAAACACTCTAATACAGCACAAACACCATCGCTTGCACGCTATTGCGGTTATTATCGCGGTGTTGTTTCAGTTGTATTTAGCGTCCACAGCCGCTCTTAACCCTACACAAGTTCACAGCACAACTTGGCTCAACAAAGTCCAAAGTGAAAAGGTTTTACTGTGTACCGCAGATGGTTTCAAATGGGTGGATATCAATACGTTGATTGAGGCTAACGCTCAATCTTCTTCTAAGCTCATCCAAGATCTTAACTTACACGACGGCTTCCAGTTTGAATGCCCGCTTCTTCAAGCTGTTCAATTCTTTCTTTTAGTTGCGATTGGGCTTTACCTGACAACCATCCATTGGCTGCGCCGAGTAAAGTATGCACTGACGACTTATCACTTTTCAAAATGCGATAAGCTCGTTTACAAACACATCGCGCCTAAGCACTCTCCGCCGAGTGTTTTTCCTGCCTAACAGGCATCTAATCATTGACAACTTTATTCAAAAATAACGATGACTCTGTTTGTTGTCCATTCAGAGAAGCTATTAATTCAAAAGGAAAAACACATGCTTAAATCATTAAAAACCGCCGCTATCGCGCTTATTGCTGTCATCGCTAGCCCACTGAGTTTAGCGCACGATTATGAAGCAGGAAAAATTCATATCGACCATCCATGGAGCCGCGAAGCGCCACCAAACGCACCTGTTATCGGTGGTTTTTTTCAATTAACCAACCACGGTGACAGTGAAGATGCATTGATCGCAGCAGAAAGCCCAATCGCAGGGCATGTCGAAATTCACACGCATAAGAAAGAAGATGGTGTGATGAAAATGATTAAGATTGACGAAGTGCGCGTTCCAGCCAATGACTCAGTGTTGTTTAAGCCAGGCAGCTTCCATTTAATGATTTTTAACCCAACACAAACTCTTAAAGAAGGCGACCGCTTCCCTATGACGTTAACATTCAAAAACGCGGGTAAAGTGGAAGTAGAAATGGCGGTTGAAAAACAAGGTCACATGGAAAAACACATGCACCATTAATGACGTAAACAAAAGTGCCCGCTGATTTAGCGGGCATTTTTATCTCAGCTTAGTCAAAATCATTATTCCGGTAGATCCTAACTCGACTCTTCAGAATAATGGTGATGAATAACGCTCGGCGAAACGGGGTCACATATCATAACAGCGTGCTCGGGCAAGAGATTCTAAATCACGCTCGTCCCTCACTATTCAGAATGACCTTGAAAGACTTAAGATCCTAAAAAGGTTCCCTACCCGCTTAAAACTCAACCTCTCGACAAAGTTCTCCAACCATCACTTGGCAAGCCTAAATGAAATCATAAGTTTGGCAACAAAGACCCACTGTTAATCGGCTTTCTTTCTACTTGAAACAAACCTCAGCCCAACGAGCTAAGCCGGCAGTTACTGAGCCAAAATAGTTTCCACTGACAACCGGAATACTTGGCAGTACGGTTTGCACCGCATCGCGCAAGATTGGCGAGCGTGCCGAACCTCCAGTCATAAAGATAGCATCGGGTTTAACTCCAGCTTGCTCTACCGCTTCTGTCACCAACGCCGTCATTTTATTCTTTGGCGACTGGATCGCTTCGATCATTTCGTCACGTTGTACATCAACTTCAATCGTTTCTGATAGTAAGTTGATGCCAGTTCGGTAAGAAGCTTGTTCTGAAAGTGCCACTTTTGCCTCTTCGGCACGGCGAACAATGTTGTAGCCTAAAGACTCATGATACACCTCTAGCAAACGAGCAAGTTTTTCTGGCTCTTGAGCCTGCTTTTGAAGCAACTTTAACGCTGATAGGTTCTCTCGCGAATAGAAGTCACTCTGCGCTTCTACATTATTGATTGCTATCGGGTTCCAGAATTGGGTAGTCGGCATCACAATGCCTGACTCCATTTTACTTCCCATGCCAAAAGGGAACATGAGCTGCTTAAATGCTAGCGCGATATCAAGATCATTCCCGCCGACACGCTGGCCACTGTGAGCTAACAAGCTTGCGGTCCTATCTGCTTTGCCGCGCCAAGACGGTCCCATTTGGATCAACGAACAGTCCGTTGTACCACCGCCAATATCGACTACTAGAATGATTTTATCTTCGCTGAGTGTCGCTTCATACTCTAGGCCCGCCGCGACAGGCTCAAACTGAAACTCCACATTTTGGAAGCCCGCACGTTTCGCTGCCCGCAACAAAATGCGTTCAGCCTGAATGTTAGCCGTTTCACCGCCACGCCCATGAAAGTTAATTGGTCTGCCGATCACAGCATCGGTAATACTTTGCTGCGCATCGTTTTCGGCTTGAGACTTAATATTGTCCATCATCGCGCAGACAAGGTCTTCGAAGAAAGCCAATTGCACATCACGCAAGCCAGATGCACCAAGAAAAGACTTCGGCGATTTCACATAATAGATATCGCGAGGATCTTCCAAATAGAGATTAAGTGCAGCCTGACCAAACGCGATGTCGTCGGATTCTAAGTCAATACTTTCTTCTCGGTTTAAATTGATTGCCCGGCGTAAAACCTGCTCACCAACTTGATCTAATGGTTTAATATCTCGATGGCGAAATAAATGCTCGGATACCGATTCACGAGTCGGTGCAGCAAGGGTGGAAGGAATAAAAGGGCTGTTTCCTTCCAGATTAAGCAGTACTGGATCACCCGATTCCATTTTAGCCACTGAACAGTTTGCAGTACCATAGTCAAAGCCGATAAACATTGTTTCTCCCACTGTCCCACTGATTAGTGGCCTTTTGAGCGTTAAAAAGCTGGCAATGCTAACTTAATGGCATAAGAATTACTATCCCAAAATCAAGTGTAATTTAACGTGGAAAATCTATCTAAGGTACACTACTTTCTCTTTTTGCAGATGGCACAACAACCGCTACCAATAAAGCTAACAGCAGGAACACAGGGCTAAGCATTAATCCATGCCAGATTGAATACCCATCATGGAACAGCCAGAATATACCAAGCGTCAGTAGGTACGAAAAGTAGCTGCAAAACACCAAGCTAATCGCGACAAAGCGCTTTTGATTAATAATAAGAATCCGCACTAGATACTGGCTAAGAATACCGGAGCAGCGCATGGCAAGTTGCCAATTAATGATAAAGAAAGCAAGCGCAATAAACCCAGCTACGACCAGTGCATCATGCGTGCTTAAAATGAAGTAGCTACCAAATCGGCTTATGATGACCGGATAATCGCCTTCGTATATCGTTGACCAAGATATTGCGTTCGCTGCTGCTACGTAATTGGCAAAATAAGCAATAGCGTAGAAAGTCGTTTGAGAACTGAACGGCTGAAATACATCCCTACAAAATCCTCGCCATTCTTCTTTGTTGGCGGTAGGCCCTACCCAGTCACGTTTTTTTTGGGCGGTACGCTCGGCAAACTCAGGCCCGTTGCGAAACAACAGCCAAAATATATAGAGTGCAAGTATAACCAAGAGTATTGAAAACATACCCTTCCCCCTCAGAAATTATCGGCGCCACTGCCAATGGCGTTGGGGTCGTAAACTGCACTTCCCTGCTATACCTATTTGATTTATCAAAGACTTATTATTTTATTACCACCAAAATTCATTTAATGGCATGCTAAACAGCAACATTTTCACGCTTTGTGCGTGAAGTTCGAAAGCCTACTTTTAGGTTTAGCACAAAAATAACTACAGCAAAGCGTAAGAGAGGGATTCCGCACCCATCAATGAAGATGAGGCGTTAAGCAGAAGCTGCGACCGCAATGAGAAGAGAAGGATTCAAAGCGGTCATGCATGGGCGAGAAGAGCAACTATTTCTCTAACTTTTCTTCAAATACACCAATCTCTCTGCCCAACCAAATCGCGCGTTCTGTGTGATCGAGCAACTCTTCTTCGCTTACTGGGTGAATAAGCACAGAAAAATCGCCTCGAATCGTATCAAGCCACGCCAAGAACTCTTCACTCAGTGATTCTAGGTGAATTTCAAACATCGGCATCTTGTGTGGGCCAACTAACCTTCCAACTAATGGAAACACACGCAGCACATCTTGACGCTCTTGACGGATGATCTCGTTCAAGGCTTGCGCTTTATCTTGTTCTCTTAGGGGAAAATAAACATGAGCGTGGTACATAACTTCTCCATAATCACTTCCGCTTGAGCACCACCTACTTTGGATAAGCTCAAGGACTGCCGAGGGTATACATTTGTAATGCCGTCACCCTACCTTGATTCCACTCAGTTGGGAAGAAGTTATGCATTCTCATAAGGTCGAGGCTTCGAGCACAACAAAAATTTGCAATTCATCATATAGCAACTGTTTGAGTTGATTCATTAATAATGACTCACTTTGTCAAATTTTACAGCCAAATTTTGTTGCAAATATGTTTCATTAACCAGTAATTAAATTCGAGTTTAAAAATACCACCAACAAAATAGCAGCATATTACTCTGCAAAATCAGGGTGTAAGCAAAACTTTACTACTGAGCGAAAGTCAAAATGAAGCATAATTTAACAATTTGTTTACACTTATTGTATCTGGCTATACCACGATTTAGTTAGAGGGTTAGATACAGAAAAGCCTTTCTCTGTATCTTGCGGTGAAATAGTCGCAGCGATGTTATCGACAAATAGTTTAAGGGACGAACAGATGCCTACCGCTATCGAAAGCACACGCAACCTTAGGTATGGCCTTTGCGCTGATATCAGAGTTTGAGTACCCATACAAACTCTGGTTTTGTATGAACAGCTGCAGTCCAAAAGACCCGCAGCGTCAAAAGGAGCTTGAGATGAACGTTCAGGCATTACCCATGCATCGGTTTATCGACCATCGTGGGGACCTAGTCGGCCAACTACCCAACTGGGCTGACACTGAAACATTGGTCGGGTTTTACCGAGATATGGTATTAACTCGCACTTACGACAACAAAGCAGTTGCCTTGCAACGCACCGGTAAGCTAGGGACCTATCCCTCACACTTAGGCGCGGAAGCCATAGGCATTGCGGTCGGCAGAGCACTTAAAGCCGATGATGTGTTTGTCCCTTACTACCGCGATATGCCTGCGATGTGGTGTCGTGGCATTGGCATGGAAAAGAACCTTCAATACTGGGGTGGCGATGAGCGCGGGAGTGATTTTGCTCCTGAAGGCAGTCCGGTTCCTAGCCGAGACCTTCCCTACTGTGTACCCATAGCGACGCAATGTACGCATGCTGTCGGGGTGGCTTCCGCGCTAAAAATTCAAGGTAACCATGAAGCTGCGCTAGTCATGTGTGGTGATGGTGGTACATCCAAAGGGGACTTTCTTGAGTCAATAAACTGCGCAGGTACTTGGAATATTCCACTTGTTTTCGTCGTAAACAATAACCAGTGGGCAATTTCAGTGCCGCGTAGTCTCCAATGTGCCGCCGATTTCTTATCAGAAAAAGCGCAAGGTGCAGGTATACCGGGTATTACTGTCGATGGTAACGATGTCGTCGCCGTTTATGATGCAACTAAAACCGCCCTTGAGAGAGCAAGAAAAGGGAAAGGCGCAACACTCATCGAAGCGGTGAGTTACCGACTGAGTGACCACACTACGGCCGATGATGCGACTCGTTATCGTAAAGAAGATGATGTTCAAACTGCATGGCAATACGAACCTATCGCACGTCTTAAAACGTACCTCCTTAATCAAGGCGCTTGGAGCGACGAACAAGAACAGCAATGGCTAGATTACTGTAAAGAGCAAGTAGAGTTAGCTGTTGAACGCTATCTGAGCTTACCGCCACAAGCACCAGAAACCGGTTTCGATTATTTGTATGAATCGCTACCTCAAGAGCTTCATGCACAAAGAGATGAACTCATCAACAAGGCAATGAGAATGCAGGGAGGCAGACATGGCTGAGCTAACGTTGGTTGAAGCAGTTAACCTTGCCCTGCACCACGAAATGCAACAAGACCCCAATGTTGTCGTATTAGGTGAAGACGTGGGCGATAATGGTGGTGTATTTCGTGCCACTGTCGGACTCAAGCAAGAGTTTGGTCTTAAACGAGTCATCGATACGCCACTCGCTGAAGCCTTAATCGGCGGGGTTGCGGTCGGTATGGCAACGCAAGGATTACGACCTGTCGCCGAATTTCAGTTTCAAGGTTTCGTTTTTCCTGCGATGGAGCACTTAATGTGCCACGCGGCTCGAATGCGTAACAGAACTCGCGGTCGGCTCACTTGTCCCGCGGTTTTCCGTGCGCCATTTGGCGGCGGTATCCACGCTCCGGAACACCACTCAGAAAGCGTGGAAGCGTTATTTGCTCACACTGCTGGATTTAAAGTGGTGATTCCTTCTTCTCCACAACGCGCATACGGCTTACTTCTCGCTGCAATTAGAAGCAATGATCCCGTCATGTTCTTCGAACCGAAGCGCATATATCGCACCGTTAAATCTGAAGTCGTTGATAACGGCGAAGCACTCCCACTCGACACCTGCTTCACCTTACGCAAGGGGCGAGATATCACGCTCGTTACTTGGGGCGCATGCGTCGTAGAGTCACTTCAGGCCGCGCAAACATTGTCTAGTCAGGGAATTGAAGTCGAGGTGATTGATTTGGCGAGTATTAAGCCAATTGATACCGCGACGATTTTCAGCTCACTAGAAAAAACTGGACGTTTACTCGTTGTTCATGAAGCGAGTAAAACTTGTGGTGTGGGATCTGAGCTATTAGCTCGAACCGCTGAACACGCCATGTGCTTACTTAAAGCCCCACCTAAACGAGTAACTGGAATGGACACCATTATGCCTTATTACCGTAACGAAGATTATTTCATGGTTCAGAAAGAAGACATTGTGACCGCAGCGCGCGAACTCGTGGAGGATTGGAAATGAAGACGTTTAACTTACCCGATCTCGGCGAAGGCCTCGCTGAATCAGAAATTGTAAAATGGCACGTTAATGTCGGTGACATGGTTAAATTAGATCAAGTGATCTTAACCGTAGAGACAGCAAAAGCGACGGTCGACGTCCCTGCCCCCTATTCGGGCCGTGTGGTCAGCCGTCATGGTGAGGAAGGTGAAATCGTCAATATTGGTGCATTACTGCTAGAGATTGATGAAACAGGTGCCGGGAGAGAAGTAACGGCAGAGAAAAAAGCCACTGCTGACGCCGCAACCGTCGTCGGTAGCGTTTCTCACCAAGCGCATCATGTTAACGTTGATGATTTCTGGATTGGTGGCAACCACAACACGACAGAAAGTAACCTCGTTACCGCCCTGCCTTCGGCTCGCTTGTTGGCACAAAAACTTGGGGTAGATCTTAACCTTGTGTCAGGTAGTGGCCCGAACGGACTTATCGTAGATGCCGATATTTACGACGAAGCCGGAAAACAGCGTCCAGGCACCGAAGTTTTGAAAGGCGCTCGACGTACCATGGTATCGTCTATGACCGAATCGCACGAACATGTTGCTGCCGTAACCATTACGGAAGAAGCATTGTTGGAAGATTGGCTGCCAAACGAAGATATCAGTATCCGCCTTGTTCAAGCGATTGTTCATGCGTGTCAAGAAGAGCCCGCTTTAAACGCTTGGTTTGATGCCGAAACCATGACACGCTGTGTACACACAACGGTCAATGTAGGAATTGCAGTAGATAGCCGTCATGGATTGTACGTGCCAGTCTTGCGCCACGCAGATGAATACGAGCCACAAGATGTTCGTCGTTGGCTCGATCAAACCGTTGAAGGGATCAGAGAGAGAAAAATCGGTCGTGAGCAATTGCAACACGCGACGATTACGCTTTCCAACTTCGGCGCGATTGCCGGTATTTACGCAACACCTGTCGTCACACCGCCACAAGTCGCTATTGTCGGCGCGGGCCGAATACTCGACCGAGTTGTGATAAGAAATGGTCAAGCAATTTCGGTGAAAGCAATGCCGCTATCCGTAACGTTTGATCATCGCGCTTGTACTGGTGGTGAAGCTGCAAGGTTTACGAAAGTACTTGCAGAGCACCTGCAACGTCCGAGCGAAAAGTAACTTATTAAAATCAAATGATAAAGGCTTCCAATTTGGAAGCCTTTTGTTTTAGGGAACAAGACTATATCTACAGCTTCTCTAACAGCTCAGGCATTACCACAAACAAATCGCCGACCAATCCATAATCTGCAATGTCAAAAATAGGCGCATCAGGATCGCTATTAATTGCAACAATCACCTTGGAATCTTTCATTCCCGCCAAATGCTGGATCGCGCCAGAAATTCCGACGGCAATGTATAACTCCGGTGCAACAATTTTGCCGGTTTGCCCGACTTGATGGTCATTAGACACATAGTCCGCATCGACCGCCGCTCGTGACGCCCCTACCGCTCCACCTAGCTTGTCAGCCAATTGTTCTACTAAAACAAACTTCTCTTTACTCCCGAATGCACGACCACCCGACACTACTACTCTAGCCGCTGGCAATTCTGGTCGCTCACTTTCTGGCGTTTGTTGCGAAACAAACTCACTAAGTTTATTGATAATCACCGTGTCGACTTGAGTAAGCTTAGGGACAACTGGTGTGTCAGATAGCTCTGCGGCATCAAAAGCCGTACTTCTTATGGTCATCACTTTATAGGGATCATTCGACGTGACTCTCGCCAATGCATTTCCAGCATAAATTGGACGAATCACCGTATCGATAGACTCGATTGTCATCACGTCAGAAAGTTGACCAACATTAAGCAACGCCGCCACACGAGGCATCACATTCTTACCAAATGTACTGGCAGGAGAAAGAATGTGTGAGTAGTTTTTGGCTACTTGTGAGATCAAAGGTGCGATATTTTCCGCTAATCCATGTTCATATCCCTTCGCATCAACCCAGATAATTTCTGCAACACCCTGAACACAATTCAACTCATCCAAAACTGATTGGCACTGATAACCAATAAGCAACACAGAAACAGGAAGCGATTTATCATCATCCTTAATCTCAAATGCCGCTTTAATTGCACACAGCGTCCCTACAGCCAACGATTGGTTGTCATGCTCTGCGAGCACAAGTGTTGCTAATGGTCGGTCTTCCATGGTCATGCCTCATATAACACGTCAGATCCATTACTTGAGCTTAGTCCACTTCACGTTAACGTCAACTGAGCTATAGTTTTCTGTATAGAAACCAAAACCTGTCACGCAGATGACGATAATAGAAAGGAAGCATAAAGATGGAACGAGAATGCATGGAGTTTGATGTCGTGATCGTGGGGGCCGGACCTGCAGGCTTAAGCGCCGCTTGTCGGCTAGCTCAACTCAGCCAAGACAGTGAAGGTGACGCACTTTCAATTTGCGTTGTAGAAAAAGGCTCAGAAGTGGGCGCACATATTTTATCTGGCGCTGTTTTTGAAACTAGTGCCTTAGATGAGCTTTTCCCCAATTGGAAAGAAATGGACGCCCCGCTAGCAGCCTCGGTTCAACGAGATAATTTCCTTTATCTTACTACTGAACAAAACCATATTCGAGTTCCTCACATCCTTACACCGCGTCCAATGATAAATGGCGAGAATAATTACGTAATTAGCCTTGCCAACCTTTGCCGTTGGCTCGCTAACCAAGCAGAAAATCTTGGGGTGGAAGTTTTTCCGGGCTTTGCCGCTGCAAGCATCAATTATGATCAGACTGGCGCAGTGACAGGCATTAACACGAGCGATATGGGACTAGATAAGAACGGCCAGGCCAAACCTAACTTTGAACCAGGTATCGAGCTAAGGGCAAAATACACCCTTTTTGCTGAAGGTTGTCGCGGACATCTGGGTAAAGAACTTATTCAAAGGTTCGACCTAGACGCAGGAAAGCAACCACAGCACTACGCGCTTGGCCTAAAAGAGATATGGGAGTTACCCACTGACAGTAAGGATGTATCTGGCAGTGTTATCCACTCCGCTGGCTGGCCCTTGAGTGAAACAAATACCACAGGCGGCGGTTTTCTCTATCACATGGAGAACAACCAAATCGCCGTGGGGCTTATTGTCGACTTGAATTACAGCAATCCTTACTTGAGTCCGTTTGACGAATTTCAACGCTTTAAGCACCATCCTGCTATTGAACCACATTTGAAAGGTGCTCAGCGCATCGCTTACGGCGCAAGAGCCATTGCGAAAGGTGGGCTTTCCTCTCTGCCGAGACAGCAATTCCCTGGCGGTTTATTGATTGGTTGTGATGCGGGGACTTTGAACGTTGCTAAAATTAAAGGCAGCCACACAGCAATGAAATCCGGAATCATTGCAGCAGAAGCGGTACATACGGCCCGACAAACTGGAGCTTCTGAGCCAGACTACCAGTCGTTGTTTGAATCATCATGGTTGTATGACGAACTCGCCGAAACGCGTAACTTTGGTGCGAACATTCATAAGTTTGGCAGCATACTTGGCGGTGCTCTTTCGACTTTTGAACACAACCTGTGGCAACCACTGGTTAAGAAGCCGTTACCTTGGTCTATCAAGGACTATTCGCACGATCATGAGCAGTTAAAACCTAAACAAGAGTGCCACCCAATTGCATACCCAAAACCAGATGGTGAAATCAGTTTTGATAAGCCTTCGTCGGTATTTTTGTCGGGAACACAGCACGAAGAGAATCAACCTTGTCACCTTGTTCTGACTTACCCTCACATTCCAATTGATGTGAATTTAGGTATGTATGACGAACCGAGTCAGCACTATTGCCCCGCTGGGGTTTACGAAGTGGTGGAAGTGGACAATAAGTTGAAGTTTCAGATAAATGCCGCCAACTGCGTGCATTGCAAAACCTGTGACATCAAAGATCCTTCGCAAAACATCACGTGGAAAGCACCAGAAGGTGGCGGTGGACCGAGCTATCAAAACATGTAGATACGTTAGTATGTTGACGATCTAACAAATGGATAAACAAACCGATTGGCAGAGCCTCATTACTCCTGCCAATCGACAAAATGATCAAGCAAGAAGTCGATAGCCAATCGCGCTCGTAGTGGTAGAAAGTGACGATTCTGATAAACAATCCAGCTGCTGTTGCCACTTCCCCAATAGGGCTCTAGGATTGGCACCAAACGACCAGACGAAATAGCACCGTTGAAACTGCTCTTCGGTAAGTACGCCACACCTAATCCTTCTGCACAGGCTTGCAAGACCGTGTGTGCGTTATTGCTCTTCCATCTGCCCTGCACTTTTACGCCATCTAAAGGCTTGCCGTCTTTTTCAAACAACCAAACGTCCTTATTGGCAATAATGCAGCTATGACGCTTGAGTTGCTCGGGGTGCGTTGGCAAACCATGTTCATCGAGATAACGCTGACTGGCTGCCGCTGCCATGGGACGATCCACCAGCTTTCTCGCAACCAAGCCTGAATCACTCAACCTACCGTAACGAATGGCAAAATCGAAACCATCTTCAATAAAGTTGACCATGCTGGTGTTGAAGTTGATTTCTACCGTGAGATTAGGATGTTGCTTGGCAAACGCCATCAAGGCAGGCGCTACATGGTTTTCAGAAAACGCACCAGCGGCACTCACACGTAACGTACCACTCAGTTGAGTTTGCTGCGTGGTGAGCTGTTCATTGGCTTGCTGAAGCCCAATCACCAACTCTTTACACTGCTGATAATACGCTTGCCCTGCTTCCGTTAGACTCACCATTCTTGTCGAACGTGCTAACAAGGCGACACCTAATCGCTCTTCTAATCTTGTGACTTGACGACTGACATGACTGGTACTGCAACCTAACTGTTTTGCCGCTGCAGAAAACCCTAAGCTCTCAGCGACCGTAACAAACTCATTGATACCTTCAAAACTGTCCATACTTACCTTTGCTATATAGCAATAATGTTTTGCCAATTAATCATATTATCACTTATTTGTTTAGCAATTAGTATGAAGGTGTTCAACAAATATACGTAAGCCAAAAAGGAAACCATCATGAAGAAAGTACTCATCATTGTGACGAACCATGCGACCCTTGGTGAAACTGACCAAGCAAACGGAACTTACGCGCCAGAGCTCACTCATGCGCTTAGCGAACTACTAGATGCAGGCTTCGATTACGACATTGCCTCTATCAAAGGCGGGCAAGCACCACTGTACGGAACCGACATCGAAGGCGATGCAGTCAACGAGAAAATCTTAGCGGATGATGATTTCCAGAACCGCATCAACAACACGATTCCAGTATCACAAATCAACGGTGACAACTACGATGCGATCTTCTATCCGGGTGGCTTTGGTCTTCTTTCAGACCTAGCGAGCAACGAAGATTTTGCCAAGATTTCTGCAAAACACTATGAAGATGGCGGTATTGTTGCAGCAGTTTGTCACGGTCCGGGCGCTCTTCTCCCTATCACGCTTAGCAATGGCGAAAAGCTGCTTGCGTCTAAATCAGTAACAGGTTTCACTCGCGAAGAAGAGATCGACTTCGGCACCATCAACGATATCCCATTCCTATTGGAAGAATCTCTTGCACGCAGCGCAGCGCGCTACTCTAAAGTGCAACCATGGCAAGAGTTTGTAATTGTGGATGATCGTGTCATCACAGGTCAAAACCCAACGAGCGCACACGGCGTAGGCAGAGCGATTGTTGAACACCTAGCTTAAACGCGCCGGAAACGACAACCATCCTAGAAGAGGAAAGCGTGCTTTGTCATGCTTTCCCTTGCTACAGGCGATCGCAAGATGCGCTTATACTTCTTCCCCTGCCTCGTCCTCTTCTACGATATCCGTTTCTTGGCTCGCCTCTTCCAACCATTGCTGTAAAGATTCACTTGCTAGCACCTTCTGTTGGTAAGCTTTGGCACCTTCGGATAACTCGATACCGTAAGTTTGGAAACGCAATGCCACAGGTGCATACATAGCATCAGCTATCGACCATTCTCCAAATAGCCAACCGTTGGGATACAGCTTGGCTTGTTCTGCCCAAATAGCGTCAATGCGTGCAATATCTTTACGTGCACCATCCGTTAGAACGACTTTTCTGCGCGCGCGGATGTTCATTGGGAGTTCGTTTCTTAAATCAAAGAACCCCGAATGCATCTCTGAGGCAATGGCGCGTGCTTTAGCTCGTTCTACGGAGTTGCTTGGCCATGCTTTGCCTTGTAAGTATTGCTCGTTAACGTATTCCAAAATCGCTAATGAATCCCACACGGTTGCGTCACCATCCACCAAGGTAGGTACTTTCGCCGTTGGTGTAATACCTTCCAAGGTTTTGTAAAAATCTTCCGTGAATAATTTGAGCTTGGTGACTTTCACATCCAATTTGAATTGAGAAAA
The DNA here is from genome assembly GCF_033338675.1 of Vibrio sp. Vb1574. Taxonomy (NCBI): domain Bacteria; kingdom Pseudomonadati; phylum Pseudomonadota; class Gammaproteobacteria; order Vibrionales; family Vibrionaceae; genus Vibrio; species Vibrio sp. Vb1574. Next base: position 99,592 of record NZ_JAWOTC010000002.1, on the reverse strand, counting down.
GATCAGCCATGCGCGAAGTGACCAGCTCGAGTAGTTTTGGTTAGCAATAAACAGTTTCATGACGCCTCCATGCGGTTCGTGTTTTGATTACTCATTCACAATATCTGATTGTATTTAAGGGGACTAACGGATAGTTTTGATGGAACACTTCAACAAAAACGATGGATGAGTTTTATATATGGATATCGATGCGTTACGCAGCTTTCTGGCTTTTGTCGAAACGGGAAGTTTCACTCGTGCAGCCAAGCAGATCAATCGCACCCAATCCGCGTTCAGTGCACAAATGCGTAAACTGGAAGACGAACTCAGTGTCAGTTTGTTTGAAAAAGAAGGTCGTAACCTCATACTGAGTGAAGCGGGGCTGGCACTGCGCTCTCACGCCGAGCAATTGGTCAGCTTGCACAATCAAGCGCTGAAACAAGTGAAACGTTATGAGAATAAGCGCCCTCTTCGCTTAGGTTGCCCTGAGGATTACAATGACAATATCTTGCCTAAAGTCATCCGCGTATTACAGCAATCTGAGCCCACATGTTCGATTCAAGTCTTTAGTGAGCCGAGCATCACCTTGAGAGAAAAACTTGATGAAGGAAAGCTAGACGCCGCTATTGTGACAAGAGCACCGGACAGTGAGGAAGGTTACTGGCTAGCAAGCGACAAAGGCGTGTGGATTGCTCATCCTGATTTTGACATCGAGCAAGCCCAACCTCTCCCTCTCGCCCTATTCCAAACCGACTGTAAATACCACGCGGCAGCGGTAGACGGATTAACCAAACGTGGCACTCCTTATCAACTACTGGCGTGTTGCAATACGGCCTCTGCACAACGAGCGATTGTACGTTCAAGCATGGCTATCGGTGCGATGGGCAGTATTAGCGTTAGCGAGGATCTTAAGATCTTAGACGATATGCCATCGCTGCCTTCCGTGGATATCGTGTTGGTCACGGGTGTCGAGCCTCATCCGATACTGGATAAAGAATGCTTGGCGCAATTGGTTGAGTTAATGGCTTAACTGGATTCGCTAACCAATCACAAAGTTAAATTCGCCCGTTAATCGCCCGTCGATTCGTATAGTTTCAAACTGCAGATAATCACGGGCTTTGCCTCCCCACCATTCATCGCCAGTATTGCCTTTCAAGTACAACTGAGTGGTCAGAAGTTCTTGATTATCTCGCAACAACTTAACGTGAATGTGCGGTGGGCGAGAAGCATAAGGTACAGGGTACAAGGTCTGAAACAAGTAGTGACCATCCGATTGAGTTAAAACTGCACCAAAGCCAGCAAAGTGCGCATCAAACTTATCGTTATTTGGTTGCTTAGGATGATCGTAAATCCCCTGCCCATCGCATTGCCAGATTTCTACTTTGATGCCTGAAACTGGGTTTCCCGATGTATCTACTACTCTGCCTTGCAACACGATAGGTTCACCGACCAAGCCTTCTGATTGCAGAATCAAGTTTTGACGAAGAGGAATATCCACTACTGGATAAAATGGCCCTTCTGTTTGTGCTGGCGTCGGCCGCATTGGTGTCGTCGCTTTTAAAGAGGGTGCGAACAACAATGTCCACAGCGCTAAAAAGTGTCTTCTTTCCATGGTGCCACCAATACAATTGCATTGAATTAAGTTTGGTGGAACTTGAGGGATTTGCCATAACGAATATAAAAAATGCCCCTGCAAGAGAGTCATTTGCAAAGGCACTGTGGAACGAGATGATGAGTGTTGATTGAAGGTTTATGCGGCTTCGAACGCCAATGCTTTCTTCTCTACCTGACGGAAAATAAGAGTTAGCACACCATTTACCGTTAAATAAAATGCGCCCGCAATACCAAATACCGTCAACGTATCGTAAGTTTGTGCGTTAATGCGCTGCGCGTAACCCATCAGATCCATGATCGTAATCGTGCTTGCTAGTGACGTGCCTTTGAAGACCAAAATCACTTCGTTCGAGTAAGCCGGAACCGCACGACGAATAGCGTATGGCAGCAGCACTTTTAGTGTTGCGGTTTTGTTCATACCTAATGCACGACACGCTTGCCATTGACCAGAAGGAATCGCGTTAAACGCTCCTTTGAACAACTGAGTGCTGTATGCAGCGGTATTGAGTGCTAGCGCTAACATCGCACAGAACCAAGGTTGGCTTAACCATGTCCAGAATACACTTTCTCTTACGGCATCAAACTGACCCGGACCGTAGTACACCAAGAAGATCTGTACCAGCAAAGGCGTACCTGTGAACAAGGTGATGATGCCACGACTTACCCAATGCAAACCCGGAGTACGTAGGATCAGAGTCAGCGTCATCATCAGAGCTAAAAGACAGCCCACAACCAAGGAAGCGGCGGTCAATTGGAGGCTAGTGCCTAAGCCATCCAGCATTTGCCAAACGTGTTGTTCGTTCATGCGGTCGCCTCCTGTCCCATGCTCATGCCTTGAATTGAGAACTTCTTATCAATCAGTTTGACGGCACGTTGTGTAATCAAAGTAATGCCTAGGTAAATCACCGCAGCGGTTGCGTACCATGTAAACGCTTCATGCGTCGCTGCAGATGTTAGCTGCGCTTGTTTCAACAAATCCGTTACGCCAATCAGTGATACAAGCGCGGTGTCTTTCAGCAGAACCAACCATTGGTTAGTTAAACCTGGTAGTGCGTGTCTTACTGCTTGTGGTAAAACAATGCGAACGAAAGCGTGTGCTTGACTGATGCCGAGTGCACTTGCTGCTTCTCTCTGCCCTCTTCCAACGGCTTTTAATGCGCCACGTAGAGTTTGAGAAGCGTAAGAAGCGAAGATCAATGACAACGCCACCACGCCAGACAAGAACGGGCTAACTTCAATAAAGTCGCCGGTGATTAAAAACAGAACCTGCGTCGAACCAAAATAGATGAACAACACGACAAGGATTTCTGGCAAGCCACGTACAATCGTCACAAACGCCGTCATTGGCCATTTAACGAAAACGCGGCGAGACATTTCACCACTGGCGAATACCACTGCCAGAATCAAACCGACTAAGAGGCTTGTGAAGGCTAGCTGGACAGTCATCCAACTAGCTTGAACAAGCGATAAAGAGTAACCCGTTAGTGCCATATTACTTACCGAAGTATTTGTTGTAGATTACGTCGTATTCGCCGTTTGCTTTCACTGTTTTCAGTGCTGTGTTCAGCTTGTTCACTAGCTCGTCGTTACCTTTATTTACTGCGATACCGAAACCGTTACCGAAGTATTTAGGGTTAGTGATGTGCTCACCCACGTAAGCTAGGTTGTCTTCTTTCTTGAACCATTCTGCTACGACTGCTGTGTCACCGAATACAGAATCAATACGGCCATTTTTCATATCGATGAACGCGTCTTGGTAGCTTGAGTAAGGAACCGCGGTTACGCCCGGCATTTGCTCAATCAGGTAGCTTTGGTGTGTTGAACCGTTTTGAACACCAACACGCTTACCTTCTAGTGCTTTTTGATCAGCCACTTTTTCTTTGATAGAAACAAACGCTGCTGAGTTGTCATAGTATGCATTCGTGAAATTCACTTGCTCCAAACGCGCCTCAGTAATGTCCATTGCAGAGATTGCCGCATCGTAGCGCTTGAATTTTAATGCTGGGATCAAGCTATCGAAAGATTGGTTGTGGAAGGTGCATTTTGCTTCGATTTCTTTACATAGTGCATTCGCCAGATCCACATCAAAACCTTGGATTTGGTTGTTTTCATCCATGTATTCGAATGGGGCGTACGTCGCTTCCATCGCAAATTTGATCTCTTCTTGTGCTGCTGCGTTTGCTGCCATAGTTGCAGAAGAAAGTCCGATTAGTGAAGCTAGTAGAATCTTTTTCATTGCAATACTCCGTGTGTACTTAGTGGGCTGACACTCGCAATGACAGCCGAGCTTATCTGTTAAATAGACTGAACTTTAAATACGTGATTTAGTGATTTAGGTAGTCAGCAAACTGGGCGGTTTGCGGGTTAGAAAACGAATCATTTGTGCCGTGCTCAACGATGTGTCCTTTTTCTAAATACAGTACGTGACTAGCGATTTTCTTGGCGAAATCCACTTCGTGCGTCACAACTACTTGTGTAATTCCGGTTTCGCTTAAATCTTTAATAATCTTAACGACTTGGTTAGTAATTTCCGGATCAAGCGCAGCGGTCGGTTCATCAAAAAGCAAGACTTCCGGTTTCATCATCAATGCACGAGCAATCGCCACACGTTGTTGCTGACCACCAGAAAGTTGCATCGGCCATGCATCCGCTTTGTCTGCCAAATGCAGCGTCGCAAGAATTTGCATTGCCTGCTTCTTCGCTTCTTCTTTATCCATGCCAGATACTTTTACCGGAGCCTCAATCAGGTTCTCCATCACTGTCATATGCGGCCATAGGTTGTACTGTTGGAACACCATGCCCACTTTACGACGAAGCGCTAAACCTTGCTTCTCTTTGATTTCAGTTGAAAAGTCGAATGCGTCATTAGCGATGTTTAACTGGCCGTTATCCGCTCCTTCAAGAAGGTTAAGAACACGTAGTAGAGAGCTCTTCCCTGCACCACTCGGACCGAGTAACACCAGTGTTTCGCCGCTTTCACACTTAAAGCTGACATCGTGAAGCACTTGTGTCTCACCGTAGGATTTATTGATTCCGCTTACCTGAATAGTCATGCTGACATACCGCATTAATTGTCACTTGGTATTTATATTACTCAACTGGACTTTTTATGCAATAAAAATGTATAAAAATTTAATTTGTTAATTTTTTGTATGATCAGCCACCACCAAGACAGAGTATCTGACTGGTTTGAAGAGTTAGTTTTAACTGAATTTGTTGAAGAAAAATCCAACAACATGGTGACGACCGAAACAAGGTTAAAATGGTGGTTATTTTTGTGCTGACGTGTAGAGGAAGTTTTGAGTCTATGAGGATGATCTATTCCAAGTACACCCGCTCATTTCTGCACAGCATCCCCTGTTAGTTTTCCTGTAAAGTCCTCTATGGCAGGGTCCTGATTACGACTTCGCGAATGGACTATAATTTCTCTTTGTATCTGACTCTTAATTTGAGTCATCTAAGTATTAATGGGATAACTCCATGTTGAAGTCGCATTGTTTTTCTCTCGTTACACTCATTTCTTTGAGCTTGCTTTCTGTACCCAACGTTTGGAGTAGAACAGCAATCGTGTTACCTGGATTGCATGAACAGGGTATTGATCTTCAAGATAAGCCTATATCTGCTGCCGCTGCACTTGAATGGGAGTTGGATAATGCCGATATCGTGTTTGGAGCTTACAAAGATAAGAGTGATAACGAGCGTGTAAAAGCGCTTGGTTACATGTACAACCAAAAGCTGGAACTTAACTCAGGTTGGCTGGAAAACGATATACGTAACCAAGCAGAACTGAATGGAATTGACTACGAAGATTTCTTTCTCCACTTTTCTGAAGACACTATCCTAGCTGAAGTCGACTCAAGCCATGGTGAAAATACCTTACTCAATCGAAAACCGATGATCGTTGGCTATACCGCCAGCGCTGACCACGCCGGCTTTTGGCTATATCAACCACCGCCATGGGATGCTGATGTATTTGGCCAGGCGAATAATGGTGGAGCCCTCTATGTCTATCACTCAGAGAAGTTCGACCGCTTAGCCTTTACGTTCTCTCAGTTTGCTCAAGGCGGCAGCTTCACGATTGAATACCCTTCTGCTATCGACTCGTTTGGTCGGGTAACAGAATGGAAACGCTTCGCGATTAAAAAAGACAAAACTGAGAACATGACTAAAAACCAAACAGTAAACTGGTCTATTCCTTCGGATTGGGTTCGCGCTACAACGCATGATGGTAGCGGAAAAACTTATGGTGGCGGTCAGTACTTTGGCTCCACCTTTTTACGCGACGGCGGCCGCCTTTACTTTGCGAAAATTACTTGGCATGACGGCAACATAGAAAACCGCCCACGTCTCGAAAACATTCAACTCAAAAATAGCTTCCCTGCCGTCAATATCTCAGGAGCACCAACGGAGACACCGGAAGGTCAAACCATTCAACGCTGGCGTAAAATTCGTGGCTTCGACAAATCTGCAGATCGAAACCAAGACAATTATCTTTCTTGGAATGAATACAAAAACCGTTCGAATAAGAATGCAACGGCCCGATTTCGTTGGGAGTCACGGGTTATTCCATTTGGTCGTATGTGGAATCAAACCTCTTCTTGGGCATTGACCAATCTCGGTAATCCCGTTTTTACCAATACAATGCGCCACTATTACCAAGCTGAATGGGCGAAACAAGGTTTAAATGGTGCGTACAACGACGATACGAATAAGTTACTCGGTGCAAATCAGTTCTACATATATTCCGGAGGCACAGTGGATGAACTTGGTTTGGTGGCGGGTAGCCAAGCTGCTGACGATGCTTACAAAGCGCAATTCTCGGCGTTCTTGAATAAACTGGCAACGCTGGATGAAGATGCGTTAATTGGCCTCAACATAGGTACGGCAAACTTATTCGGTCGTAATGGGCAAAACCACTTGGTTAACGCTGGCTCCTTGTACTTGCGCGAGCACTACCTTTTCCCTGCTACCGGCTTTAGTGGCTATGCTGGCTTGGCTAAATTTTGGGATAACTCTGCACTCGCCAAAGCGGGTCAGAAAGTGATTTATCAAGCGACCACGCGTTATGGTCGAGTTCAATACTTTGGCAACACTGAGGATAACTGGAAACAGGACCAATACTCTGCACTAGCGGTGTTCTACTTAAACTATCACCCTGAGCGCATTTACTTTAATCAGTGGAACAATGGCTACTTATATGGAAGTAATAACACAACAAGTGACAACTTCTGGAAGGCAGGCGTACCAAAGAATATTGCTTATCAACCTAGCTCCTTGCTTGCCGTTGATTTGGGAGAGCCTGCCAATCAAATACCAGAGGGATATCAGGCGACTCCGCTAATGATGTCCACCAGCACGCCCTATTCCGCCGATTACACGGTGATTGGAGATGCTTCTATGAGCAAAGTGGCTCACCCTGACTTGCCTAATGGCGCTATCGATTTGTTACCAACCCATACGTACTTTGCGTATCACTCAGACGATACGGTAGTGATGCATGGCCCTACAGAGATGGTGTTAGCCCGCGAATTCACCAAAGGCCGAGTGCTGTATCGGACTGATTTCTTTGGCAAAAATATCGATTACTTCTCCTCACCGAAGATAACTATCGCACTTCCAGAGCCTATGCGACCTGTAGATCAAGACGGTAACATCGGCGACTATGTTTCTCATATTGAGATTGGCGGCTACGAAGGAGTGTTCTTGCTGTATTAACTCCCTTTCAACACGCCTCACCAAACGCTTCATAAATCACCGTTTTTATGCTTAACGTCACTGAAAAAAACTTGTTCACTGAATCTTTATAAACCGATGTATATACTGAAGTAAATGACAACGACAAGGAAATTCAGTCACATGAAGACGACACCTTCAATGCTCTCTGTTCTGCTGCTATCAGCATTATCTACTCATGCAAATGCGGACGAATGCGGAAAAATAACCATCGCAGACATGAATTGGAATTCGGCCAGCTTAATGGCGCACATCGACCAATTTGTCTTAAATGAAGGCTACCAGTGCGATGCGGAATTGATCCCTGGTGATAGCGTTCCTACAGGCACCTCTATGATTGAAAAGGGACAGCCTGACGTTGCGCCAGAGTTATGGACAAACGGTATTAAAGAAGCACTTGATAAAGGGATTGCGGATAAACGCTTGCGCATCGCTAGTGAATCGCTTGTCAATGGTGGTGAAGAAGGGTTTTGGGTTCCCGCCTATCTGGTAAAACAGTATCCAGAACTCGCGACGATAGAAGGCGTCATCAAGCACGCCAAACTATTTGAACACCCAGAGGATGATGACAAGTTCGCGTTTTATAGCTGCCCTGCTGGTTGGACATGCCAAATCACCTCCGGTCACTTGTTTAATGCATTAGGGTTAAGTGAGCACGGCTTTGAGATGGTTGACCCAGGATCTGGCGCAGCATTAGCTGGCACCATCGCCAAAGCCTATGATCGCAAAATGCCTTGGTTTGGTTACTACTGGTCACCGACCCCCGTATTGGGCAAGTATGATATGGTCAAAGTGGATTTTGGTAGCGGAACAGATTTAGAAGAGTATCGCAACTGTACCACTCAGCCTGATTGCGCTTCACCAAAAGTAACAATGTACCCACCTTCTCCAGTTCGCACAGTAACAACTGAGGCGTTTGCGAGCAAAGAACCCCAAGCATTCGCGTACTTGCAGAAACGCGGATTTACCAACGAGCAAATGAGTGAAATGCTGGCCTGGATGGAAGATAACTACGCAGATGGTGAAGAAGCGATGTTTTACTTCTTTAATACCTACCCTGACTTATGGAAAGGTTGGGTATCTGAAGACGTAGCAATGAAGATCGAAAAAGCACTCTAGTGATTGACGTCTAACTCGTACCAAATAATTTAGCCTCCCATACCATTTGAATAAATAGTATTGGAGGCTAATCAACGATTCGTTAATACATGGTGTGACCATTCAATGTTTCTTTAGGAATCTCTTGCAGAGCGTCCCAATGTTCGACGATTTTCCCATTATGATCAAAACGAAAGAAATCCATCGTCACGTATTCAATATCATTAGGCCATGTTTGGTGAGTGTGTAGTGCCACCAAATTCCCCTCAGCAATGGCTCGCACAAACGTAATATTTTTATCGGGATACTCGTTTTGCATCCGCTCAAAATACTCGATAAAAGCCTCGGGGCCATTTCCAACTAATGGATTGTGCTGAATGTACTCATCACCTACGTAGTCTTCAACTGCCTTTCTTGGGTTACCTCTATAGGCGGTTTCGTAAAACGCAATGGCATTTCTTTTATTCTCTTGCAGATCCATTTTTCTTACCTGTGTTGCTCCATCTTGCGGATAACGGTAATCATAGTCTTTGAACTTCAGTAGTGACCAAACATCGCGCACAAAAAAGGCCGCTAAACAGCAGCCTTCATCACTTCTACTTGGAATCATCGCCTTTCATCGCTTAAACCACACCGCCAGCACCGAGCATAGAACGCTCACTGTTCTCCACCAGCAACGCGGTTGCGGTTTGTTTCAGTGTTTCCCATTCTTGGTCTTCGACAAAGATACCATTTTGCCAAGAAGCTTGTTGCGTGCGGCTTAACTCATCACCTTCAATGTGGGTGGTATACCCTTGTGCACTTTTCTCGATATCGAAATCGTTCACGGAGAGCTCGATAACCATACTATGCAAATCCGTATCATGCCCATCAAACTGATCCGAGAAAAAGACTTCTGGCGCGATTCGTCCACGGTTTAACACATAAAGCGTTCGCTTGGGACTAGAGCCATTGACCCATTGTGCACGGCACGCAATGCCTTTTGCAGAGAGCTTCAACAACTCACTAAAACCTAGCCAACGATTATGGCACTGAGTCAACGTGATAGTAATCGACTTACGGTTAATCATTTTCTCAAGTGCGAAATCCAACACGGCGGGTAAGTGGCACGCCACACTGCCATTGTGCAAATCCATCTCGATACTCGCTGACGTGCTGTTGGTCACCGATACGGCGCAGTCCGAATCTAACCCAAGAAACAGGCTGGCGTTATTAAAATGACGAACTCCATGTAAGCCAACCATTTGCAAGTCCGCCACCATGTTCGCAATGACATCCGCCTCACCACAGTGACGGCGCATGCCAAGAAATGCCTTATTAACCGCGGCCACCAATTCGTTGTGAGAGACGATCATAATGCAAATCCTCCGTTGATTTTTTGATTGTCACTTTGCGCAATTTCGTCACGCGGCGGCATGCTAGGGAAAATCCATGTGTCTGCCAGTTTAGGATCGTGAATTTCATCCAACAGCGGCGCGCCTTGGAAAAAAGTTACTCGAACCCAACGATCCGAGCGTGGATCAAATTTAGTCGCACCAAAGATCGCCAATTTACAACGCAGTAAGTGCATTGGTAACGCATCTTTACGCAGCACATTCATTTGAATATCCCCCATCGCACGGTTGCCTAGCGTCCATACGCGACGTGTGATCGAACGATAAGCCGGTTTTTGCAATAGAAACTCTGCTACGGACATTTCTACATCACAGTCAAGCAAGGCCTGGTACAAGCGATTCACTTGTCTGCCGATATCAAGCGGCAGTTCTTTTTCTTCTCCAGCCTCTTCCCCGCGAACACCAAGCCTTGGCTCTTCTTTGTCTTGTGAACGATACCAGAACCAATAATTGTTCTCGGCCAGTGAGTAATCCGCATCAATCGCCCAGCGGTATTTGTTTTGCAACACTTCCAGTAAGTCTTGGATCTTTTTCCCGCCCGGAATCGATAACGTTTCATCCGTATTCATTTGGCTAGCAAATTCGTCCACCAAAGATGGGTAGAGTTCGATCAAGCAAGAGGTGAGGATTTCTTGGGCTTCCACACTCATTGTTTTCTTATGCTCGACCAAACTCGCCCAGTTCGGATGTAATGCCATTAACGTTGTTAGCTCTGATAGCAGTTGTTTGATGTCTGATATCGCTTGATGATTGAGCCTGTCTTGATGTTCATTGATGGTGATGACTTGCTCTAAATGACGCTGTGCTTTTTGTAGTAATCCTTGCAAAGGAGCATGGAATGAAGCTTCACATGGCATCGCAAAGACTCGCGCTACCGCACGTTCGCGAGAGGTCATCCATTGGTCAACGATGCACGGGTGATTAATCAAGTATGGAGCCATGCCTAAGCCAGTCGCATTGCCGACACCAAGGTAGCGCTGCAAGCCACGATGCAAAGCCACCACGTTGTCGCCACCTTGTTGAAGTGCCAGATAGTGCACCCAATCTAGGCTGAATTCACGCAACATATATACGGCACACATTTGCGCACTAAAAGACTGGCTGAAATCTGAGTTGTTCTCTAACAGTTTGAAATCGGCGATACCAAACTTTCCGTTACCATAAACAGCTGTGGTACGCAGGATATAACCCACTTCCGCTAACTCTTTCGGCTCAGGCTGCTCGCCTTGAGAAAGCGCGCTAACAATGTGCTCAAACACGCGCACACTTTTGTTTGCGCGAGCAAGAACAAGTACGTTGTTTGGATTACGTCCCGCTTCTTGCAGCGGTACATTTTCTCGCAATCTTTCCAACAAAGTAACATCAACATCGCCTTGAACCAGTGCAAATGTGACGTCCCACTTTTCAGCAATTACGCGATCATTACGCTCGTCGTCGGCAATTTCATCACAGAATACCACCAAATGATAAACGTGCTCTGGCGTGGTCAATTTGTAAATCACATGACCATAACCACGAGGACAAAGCTGCCACTCATGCTTGGTTACTTGCCAGTTTTGGCTTGCCATATTACGAATCAGACTGCGAACAAAGCTGATTCGGTTTTGGTGCATTGCGCCAAGCCTTTCGGCTGCCATGACAATCGCTGCATCGCGCATAGTTGCTTCCGTATAAGTAGAACGATGTGCATCCATTTTGCTCACCACCTATTTGTTATTGTAAGAATACTAGGGTTTGTGCGGATGCAGGAGGAAAACACCCGCACAAGCTCCACGTTGTTTGAATTAGATAATTGTTATAGCCCTTGCTCTTTCGCCATTTTGATTGCGATTTGCGGCGCATTCCAAAGTGACGGTAACAGAATCAACGAAACCGGAACCGCGGTAATCACAATGAAAGATTGCAGTGCAGAGATGCCACCAGAGCCAAGAGAAATCAGGATTAGTGCCGTCACACCCATCATTACGCCCCAGAAGGTACGGATGATCGCATTCGGCTCCGTTTCACCACTGATCACGACACTGATTGTGTAGGTCATTGAGTCGCCCGTCGTGACGATGAAGATCGTGGTTAAAATCAGAAATAGAATTGAAGTCAGCATTGGCATTGGTAGTTGCTGAGTCACTGCAAGCAAAGCACCTGGCAAGTTAAAGCCCTCAAACGCCGCACTCACGCTACCCGGTTCAGCAATTTCAAACGCAAGGCCTGAGCCGCCCACAATCGTGAACCAAAAACAGGTGGTTAACGGAGCCACAATACTGATGGTGGAAATAACTTGGCGAATAGTGCGACCACGGGAAATACGCGCAATAAAGATTGCCATCATCGGACCATAACCCAGGAACCAGCCCCAGAAAAATACTGTCCACCAACTTAGCCAACCTTCGTCACCGCGATAGGTCGCCATTGGGATAAAGTTATCCAACATGCTTCCTACACCTTGAATGTATCCGTTAAAGATAAAATTTGTCGGACCAAAAAACAGGATGTAAACCATCAATGCCATTGCCAGAATCACGTTGTAACGACTAAGCAGTTGCATGCCTCGGCTTAATCCACTGAGTGCTGACAAGGTGTAAAGCGCAATCGCAAACAAGATGATGATAAGCTGAGTGGTAAAGCCATCAGGAATATCAAACAGCGCATTTAACGCGTAGCTAACCTGCAAGCCTAAAAACCCAATTGGTCCGATGGTGCCCGCGGCTACCGCGATAATGCAGCACGCGTCAATCAATGCACCGAGTTGGCCTTTAAGTGCTCGTTCGCCCAAAACTGGGTAAAGCAAAATACGGGGTTTTAGTGGTAAACCTTTGTCGTAATGCAGGTGCATCACCACGATGGAAGTTAAGCTACCTACAATCGCCCAAGCCAGAAAGCCCCAGTGCATAAAGGATTGCGACAACGCATTCACCGCACCTTGCTGCGGGTTATCTTGCGCGCCGTACAAAGGGGGTGGGCTAACGTAATGCGCGATAGGCTCAGCCGCGGCCCAGAAAACACCACCACCAGCCAATAAGGTACAGAAAATAATCGCCATCCAGCGGAAAGAATCCATTTCTGGTTTTGCAATCCCGCCCAACATCACCTTGCCTGTTCGCCCTGCAGCCAAGCCAAGACCAATAAGAAAAGTGAGAAGCAGCAGTAACTGCCAGTATGGACCAAACACCTGAACTGCCCAGCTAAAACCGGCGTTAACGATCGTAGATAACAGCTCGCCGTCATAAAGTGCAATAGCAACGAACAACGCGATGAAACCACCGCTATACCAAAAGGCCGGGTTATTCAGTCCTAATTTGTCCATCGTGTTTTCTGTTGTTGATGTGTTGTGTTTTACTTTTGACTTGCCCGATGACACGCTCATCGTGGAAGCTTTCATGCTATTGGTTAAATCAGACATACTCTGGCTCCAGAGGTTCTTTGCAGCAGCCAAAGACTGGCTACAAATGTGAGTTTTACGCCTGCCGTATTGTTATTATGTGGGCAGGCGGTTCCTACTTTGGGGAATGCTATGAAAGAGGCTCTAATCCTTCTTTAAGGAAGTTGAACCAGTTTTCACCCAATATTTTTCCAGCCTCAGATTCACTGAATCCGTGACCCATTAATCCGTTGTAGATGTTCTCCATCCCTGCGCTGCCGCAGAACCATGGCAGCGCATCTGGCCATCCCGAGTTACTTGCTGAACCTTCGCCGTAATCCATCGCTTTTGACCAACGCCCGTTGCGCATCCATTCCAATACTTGTTGCGGTTGGTTTAAGCACAGATCACTACCGATGCCTAAATGGTCGACGCCAAACATGTCTGCGGTTTTCGCAACCATCTGGCAGAAATCATCCAGCGTGCACTGGCTGCCATTTGGTAAATGGAACGGATATAAACTGAATCCAATCAAACCACCGCGCTCCGTCAGTGCTTTGATCACGGTGTTGGACTTGTTGCGCAGTGCGTCATGCGCAAACGTCGGGTTAGCATGGCTGATACAAATTGGACGCGAAGAAAGATCGATGGCTTCCAACGTCGAACGCTCTGCACTGTGGGACATATCAATGATCATCCCGACTCGGTTCATCTCTTCAATCGCTTGCTTACCAAAGCGAGTTACGCCGGAATCGTTTTGTTCGTAACAACCTGTCGCCAGTAAGCTTTGGTTGTTGTAGGTCAGTTGCATGATCAGCAGACCTTGGCGGCGCATCACTTCAATCAGACCAATTTCATCATCGATAGGTGAGCAATTTTGCGCGCCGAAGAAGATGCCGACTTTGCCTTCTGCTTTGGCTTTTTCTACATCTGCCATTGAATAAATAGGCATGATGAGGTCCGCATTTTGCTCGAAGCGCAAGTTCCATTCAGCAAAACGCGTTAAGGTTTCGCGCGCAGTTTCGTGGTAGACGATGGTGGCATGAACGGCGGTAATGCCACTCGCCTTAAGCGTTTGGAAATACTCTCGATCCCAATTGCAGTACTGCAATCCGTCAATCACAATCCGTTGTTGGTACATAACCACTCCTTAAACAATTTCTTAGCCTTTCAGTGCGGGTAACTGACACCATCAGCTACCCTGCTGTTCTTAGTAAGGACGCTGATAAGCGGTTTTCACTACGGTGTAGAACTCTTTGGCGTACTGACCTTGCTCACGAGGACCAAAGCTAGATTCTTTACGGCCACCAAATGGAACGTGATAATCTGTACCCGCAGTTGGCAAGTTAACCATGACGCAGCCCGTTTGGACTTGCTGTTTGAAGATCGCGCTATTACGCAAGCTTTGCGTGATAATGCCGCCTGTCAGGCCAAAGCGCGTATCGTTCGCGACTGCAATTGCCTCATCCAGATCAGAAACGCGAATCACGCTTGCCATTGGTGCAAAGACTTCTTCTTGGTTCACTTCCCAGCTGTTTTGTGTGTTCAAGAACAGGGTTGGTGACATGTAGTAACCGTCATGCTCTAGGCTCAGACGCTCACCACCGAAAGCCAACTCCGCGCCTGCTTGGCGTGCGTTTTCGATCCACTCAAAGTTCGCATTCAGCTGGTTACCATCAACCACAGGGCCCATGAACACGCCCTCTTCCAGTGCGTGACCCACTTTAAGTTCGCTCATGCGTTTGATTAGCGCTTCAACATACGCGTCGTGAATTCCGTCCATAACCACAAGACGAGAAGACGCGGTACATTTTTGACCTGCACCCGAGAATGAGCCTGCGATTGTCGCTTCGACAGCAATTTGAATGTCTGCATCATCTGCCACTACGAGCGCGTTTTTGCTGCCCATCTCTAGCTGACAACGTACAAAGTTTGGTGCCGTAGCCGCTGCAACTTTACGGCCTGTGTCCACAGAACCAGTGAAGCTCACGCCGTTCACATCCTTCGAATTGATAAGGGTATTACCTACTTGCGAACCGCTACCCAAAACGAGGTTAAACGTGCCAGCAGGTAAACCTTGGCGATGGATAATCTCTGTCAGCGCGACGGCACTTGCTGGGGTTAGGTTGGCAGGCTTCCAGACGACGCTGTTGCCAAACGCAAGTGCTGGCGCGATTTTCCAAGCAGCTGTTGCTGTTGGAAAGTTCCAAGGAGAGATAATGGCGATAACGCCGACGGCTTCACGAGTAACTTCAACGGAGACACCTGGACGGACGGAAGCAGCGTTATCGCCAATTTGACGCAGAACCTCAGCAGCAAAGTATTGGAAGAATTGGCCAGCACGGTAAATCTCACCTCGACCTTCAGCAAATGGCTTACCTTCTTCACGCGAAAGCAAGGTTCCCAATTCGTCACATCGTGCAATGAGCTCATCACCAATCGCTTGCAGCACTGCTTGTTTGCGCTCGATTGGTGTTTTTTCCCACTCTGGCTGCGCTGATTTAGCCGCTTGAATCGCTTGCTCTACTTGCGACACACTCGCTTGTGAGAAATCGCCAATGTTTTCGCTGATATCAGAAGGGTTAATATTGGCGATGGTGTCCATGCCCGATTGCCACTCACCCGCTATATAGAGGGATTTTTCTGCTTGAACATTGTTAATAAAAGTCATGGTTCTTTCCTTGTTCTTCCGATTTGTGATGGCAAGCCACCCACTCACTGATCTCTAATTGTTCTTATTGGATTTATTCTGGTTGGCTTGCCGACGCGTAGACGACAAACTCCACCAACATCTCTTCTCGTGCTAACCCTGCAACCACCATGGCGGCGCGATTTGGGTACGGCGCTTCAAAATATTCCGCGTACACTTGGTTAACGGTCTTTAAGTATTCTCTGTCAGTCACATAAATCAGGACCTGCAACACCGAGTCCAAAGACTCCCCGGCACACTCCAGGGTGTGAATGAGATTGTTAAAGGTTTGACGTGTTTGTGCTTCGATACCGCCTTCCACAACCGCGCCTGTGTCATCAATAGGAATTTGAGCCGTATACAGAGTTCCGTTGTTGACTATCGCCCATTCAAGCGGCGCTTTAGAAGAAAATAGACTGGTTTTAACTGGGTGTTTTTTAGTAGGAGTATTCACGTGCCTTTCAACCTTTGTAACAGCTTTGTTTCAATATGGTTAAATGATGCACATTGACAGGCGATAAATCTAACGGTAAATTTTTGACATTTGATAAATTAAACTTATCACTCTATTTAAAATAACGTAAATAAAGGGATTAAGAGGCATTAGGGATGAGTATTAAGCTTCAACAATTAATGCATTTTGTGATGGTAGTCGAGGAAGGAGGCTTTCGAGCCGCTTCACATCGTGCAAATCGTTCTCAGGCGGCACTGTCCACATCGATAAAAGAGCTTGAAAAAATTCTAGGGCAAACGCTGTTTGAACCCGGAAACAAAACCAAATTGACCCCGTTTGGTGAAATTTGTCTGCCCAAAGTGGTTCAGTTTCTCAATATCTACAGTGCACTAGACAACGATCTCAAAGCAGCCGCTGCCGGACAGCAAGGGAGAGTGCGAATTGCGAGCGTTCCTTCTGTTGCAGCAAAGCTCATTCCTAGCGTGTTGGGCGCCTTTTGCGAACAGTATCCAAATGTAGAAGTAAGCTTGATAGACGATAATGCTGCTGGTGTCGAGGCTCGCCTACTCTCCGGTGAGGTCGACTTAGCGCTCGGTAACCCCTCTCACCTCGATGAGGGCGGCATTGACTTTACGCCGCTGTTAGCTGATCCAATAGGCGTGGTGTGTTTAAAGGACAACCCTATTGCGAGTCATCCAGAAGGAGTCGAGTGGCAAACTTTGTTGGAACAACCCTTTATCCGTAACGGCACTTGTACACTTCTCGATCCAACCCCAGCAAGAGCTCTGAGTCAGCAAGCGCTCTATTCGGTCGAAAATATTACTTCGCTGTTTTCTGTCTTAGAACTTGGGATTGGTGTCACGACCCTACCGAAGCTTGCTTTCCCAACCAATGAAACACGCTTGGTTTGGATTCCGCTTATCGATCCACCACTTGAAAGGCAAATTGGTATATTTACGTTAACCGATCGCACGATCTCGCCTCAAGCTAAAGCATTTCACGATCTTTGTGTGCATTATTTAAACTATCAAAAAGAAGATAAATAATGGTTCGATTAACATGCGGATAATTAAAAGCCTCCATATTCAGAGTGGAGGCTAATTTGTATTTGTGTAGTCGCTTCGTTTTATTTTTTGCGACGATTTCGGTTCTTATACACCACGCAAAAGTTACCACGCTTGGTACAACACTTTGAGCAACGTTCGCAATCTACTGGTGCGCGATTGCCTTCTTTCCAACGTTTGATCAACTGTGGCTCAGCCAATAAAGGGCGTGACACAGCAAAAAATTGGATATCTGTGTTTTCTGCAATTTTCTCAATCGCATCAATGTCGCTCAGCCCGCCGACAGTAATCACCGGTATGCTAACGTCCTGACTGATCACGTGACCATATTCGTGAAAGTAACCTTCTTCTTGTAGTGTGTAACCATCGAACGTTTGACCAACAAGTTCGTTTGCTTTGCCGTGAACATTGCCAGATACGATGATCGCATCAACGCCTACTTCTTCAAGTTTCTTACAGACGACGCGAGTTTCATCGAACGTTAAACCGCCGTCAAAGAACTCTGTTGCCGTCAGTTTAACGAGGATGGGAAATTCGCTTCCAACCAGCTTTCTGGTTTCAGAATAAATTTCTAAAAGAAAGCGCATGCGATTTTCTAAGTCACCACCATATTCGTCTTCGCGACGATTATAGTACGGGCTTAAAAACTGGTTAATTAAATAAGTGTGCGCCGCATGAATCTCTACGCCGTCAAAACCAGCGTCTTGAGCACGTTTACTCGCCAATGCGAATGCCTTTACGATGTAGTCTATTTCGTCCTTTGTCATCGCTTTGCCTTGCGTATTTGTACCACGCTCAGGCACGTCACTCGGAGCGAAGATGACACGCTCACCGACGTTATGGGTGGTTTTGGTGCCACCGTAAGCAATTTGCATCACGATTTTAGAATCTTGTTGATGTACTAGCTCTGTTAGCTTTTTGTATTCTTCAATAAAAGAGTCGTTGTAGATCCCCATCATACCTGCGTTGGGTTTCTCTTCTTCAACGATATTGGCATAACCCGTAACAATAAGCCCAACTTCCCCTTTCGCAAGCGTTTCGTAAATATCGTAAAGCTTTACCGTCATGTGACCATCTTCGGTCGCCATGTTCTCCCACGTTGCGCTTCTCACAAAACGGTTCTTTAGGGTCATGTTGCCAATTCGGGCTTCGGAAAACAAAATGCTCAAAACCAGTCCTCTTAAAGTTGTCTTTATGTTTTATCTTTTCGCAAGTAAACAAGATCGAAAAAGGAACAGCGATACACGATGTATGGCTGTTCCTTCTCTGAATCCTTGAGACCTGCAAACTACAGGCGCACCTTAATGCCTCGGAGACGACAAAACTTTAATCTGGGTTAAGGTTTAGTGAGTTTTTAGATTATGTAAAAGGATGATTCCCAATCGTGTTCATTTCACTGGAGTTAAGATGCTTCCTCTCCCACTTTCAGTAGTAAAACTTGTGTATTTCGCTAGCAGGTGATTCAACTCAAACATTCACATTGTTAGTTTGTATGCTGCTATGAGAACTAGCACTCCCCCCAAATGTTTACATTACAAACTATCGATATTGAATTCTCATATGGTAAGTAGAGTTATTGCGCTGTTTATACTTTTTAGCTTAACCGTCGCTATCTCTTGGCATTATTACGCATCAGCGGAAACGCGCGACCCACTATGTTTTACACTCTGGTTGTTTTTGCTTTTAGATATGAATACGTGATAGTGAAGCTAGAGGAGGAACAGGAAAAACAGGGAAAATAAAGGACAATAGAAAGTTAAATGACCTTACTTCCAGGTAAGGTCATTCATGCATTCAGCAGCAAAAGATATTGGCGCTTAGCAAACGCTTAGGTTTGGTTGTTACAGAGCTAGAGGAATCAACTCGACGCCAAGCACACCACTGATCCCCATCACCACTAGCAGTGAGACTTTAAACACCGACTTTGACCAAGCGATGTAGTTGTTGTCATCAATGCTGCGAAAGGTCACTTTCGTCCACATAAAGCAAACAACCGCTGCAACCGCTAAGTATTCATACCCGGCTTCACCTAGTAAAAATAACCCCAATGATGCTGCTCCAAAAGCCACGACATACGCTTTCATGTGTCGATGCGCTTTATGAATGCCTTCTTTAACTGGCAATACGGGAATCCCGGCTTCTCGGTAGTCTTGCATGCGGAACATGGCAATGGCATACGAGTGCGGCATTTGCCAGAGACAGAACATGGTAAAGAGTAAAATCGCTTCCAAGCTAATGAAGTTTGTTACCGCTAAGTAACCCACCAATGGCGGAACTGCGCCTGAGATACTTCCCACTAAGGTCCCATACACCGAGTTACGTTTGTACCACATCGTGTAAAAGAACACGTAATACACGTAGCCAAGCAACACGACGACAGCGGATAGTGGGTTCACTCGGATAAATAACAGTGCGGTTCCTACCAGCAATAAAGCAAGTGCATAAACAAACGCAATATCGATATTGATGTTGCCTTTCACTGTTTCACGATTTCGTGTACGTGCCATCTTTTGGTCGATATCACGATCGAAAATATTATTCACCACACAACCTGAAGCGATGACTAACCCAACACCAACTAACGTCGTAACGAACAGCATTAGACTGGCTGGTTCTGTTTTTGCGGCGAGGAAGAACCCCGCCGCAACAGAAATCAGGTTGCCGAAAATAATGCCCGGTTTAGTGATAGACAAATAACTTTTCAGCATACCTTGACCTACAACTTCATGTTGACGTTCATGTTGTAGATGATCCATACCGAGCCAGCGATAAGGATAAGTACAACAATGGCGGTAAACATCAGTGATACAAGGTTCCAACGTCCGTCGGATGTTTTTGTTTCCATGTGCAAGAAGTATTTAAAGTGAACAAATATCTGCACTAATGCACATCCAAATAGAATCGCATAGGTCGTTGTATCTGGTAATGATTTCGTCCAAACAAAGTAGAACGGAATTACCGTCAGAATCAGTGAGGCAATAAAGCCTTTCACGTAATCTGACGAACTGGTTTCTACATGTTGATCCATTACATTACCCCCAGTAAGTAAACGATGGTAAAGACACAAATCCAAACGATATCTAGAAAGTGCCAGAATAGGCTTAAGCAGTTAAAGCGCATTGCCATATTGTCGTTCAGACCTTTCGTCGACAGTTGATGATACGCTACCGCTAACCAAATCAGACCAAAGGTTACGTGCAGGCCGTGCGTACCAACCAACGTAAAGAATGCCGATAGGAATGCACTTGTTTGTGGCCCATAGCCTTCTTCAATCAGGTGATGGAACTCATAGACCTCCATACAGATAAAGCCAAGACCAAGCGCGAACGTGACTAACATCCAACGTTTGAGACCAGCAACGTTGTTGCGCTTCATCGCGATAATGCCAAAACCAAATGTGATACTGCTAAACAGAAGCAGCATGGTTTCGACAAACACGAATGGGAGTTCAAAAATGTCTTTACCTGTTGGGCCCGCAATTGAATTGCTCGACAGCACAGCGTATGTCGCGAACAAGGTCGCAAACAGTACACAGTCACTCATCAGGTAAACCCAGAAGCCAAATAGCTTGTTGCCATTCGTGTCATGGTGGTGATCATGGTCGTGATGTGCTGCGATATTAGTTTGCATACGTCACCTCCAGATCATCTTTACTTTCGCTGTCTTTCACTGAGTTTTTCTTCGCTTCTTCAAGCTGAGCTCGACGTTCGGCCTCAATTGCTTTGATCTCTTCAACTTCCACGTAGTAATCCACATCATCGTTATAGCTATGCTGAATACACGTCACGATAATACCGACCAAACTTGCCGCCGCTAGCCACCAGATGTACCAAATCATGCCGAAGCCAAATAGGAGCGACCAAGCCGACACGTAGATGCCTGTTGCCGTGTTTTTTGGCATATGAATACGTTCGTATTCCACTTCTTTATTTGGATCGAACTCGCCACTTTGTTTCTGGTACCAGAAGGCATCCAGCACATCACCTTTTGGTAGGTGCGCAAAGTTGTAGAACGGCGGTGGAGACGATGTTGCCCACTCAAGAGTACGACCACCCCACGGGTCACCAGTTAGATCACGGTTTTGCTCGCGGTCACGGATACTCACGTAAATTTGGATGAACTGAGACAATACGCCCAGCGCAATCACAACCGTACCTGCTGCGGCAATCGACAACAGTGGGAAGTATTCTGGGTTGATGTCTTGGCTTAAACGACGAGTCATCCCCATAAAGCCCAGCGCATAAAGCGGTAGGAACGCCATTAAGAAACCAATAATCCAAAGATAGAACGCACGTTTGCCCCAAGTTTCATTCATGGTGAAACCGGTCGCTTTCGGGAACCAGTAAGTGATCGCAGCGAAACATCCAAACACGACACCACCGATGATAACGTTGTGGAAGTGAGCGATAAGGAATACTGAGTTATGCAGAACGAAATCTGCACCCGGAACAGCCATTAGTACGCCCGTCATACCACCAACAGTAAAGGTGATCAGGAAACCCACCGTCCACATCATTGGCGTCGTAAAGCGGATGCGGCCTTTGTACATGGTGAATAGCCAGTTGAAGATCTTCACCCCTGTTGGGATAGAAATGATCATCGTGGCAATACCGAAGAAGGCATTTACGTTCGCGCCAGACCCCATCGTAAAGAAGTGGTGTAGCCAAACAACAAAGGCAAGAATCGTGATAACTACGGTAGCCCAAACTAGCGATGTGTAACCGAACAACTTTTTACGTGAGAAGGTTGCGGTGACTTCTGAGAACACACCAAAAATTGGCAAGATCAAAATGTACACTTCTGGGTGACCCCAAGCCCAAATCAGGTTGACGTACATCATTACGTTGCCGCCAAGATCATTGGTAAAGAAGTGCATGCCTAGGTATCTATCCAGCGTAAGCAGAGCGATAGTCACCGTTAGGATTGGGAATGAAATGATGATCAAAATGTTTGCACACAGAGACGCCCAAGTGAAAACTGGCATCTTCATCATTGGCATAGACGGTGTACGCATACGCAAAATGGTCGCAAAGAAGTTCACGCCTGTTAACGTCGTACCAACACCTGATATCTGCAGCGCCCAAATCCAATAGTCGACCCCGACTCCTGGGCTTGCCTCAATACCTGAAAGCGGCGGATACGCTAGCCAACCTGTACGACCAAATTCACCTAAGCCGAGAGACATGTTTGTTAGGATGACACCAACAACAAACAGCCAGAAGCTCAAGTTATTCAGATACGGGAAAGCCACGTCACGTGCACCAATCTGCAATGGCACGATGATGTTCATCAAACCAATGACCAATGGCATCGCTACAAAAAAGATCATGATCACGCCGTGGGCAGTAAAAATTTGATCGTAGTGATGCGGTGGCAAGTAACCTGCTTCACCCGCAGAAGAAAGGAGTTGCTGACTACGCATCATGACTGCGTCAGCAAAACCACGAACAAGCATCACCATCGCTACTGCGATGTACATGAAGCCAAGTTTTTTATGGTCTACTGAAGTAAACCATTCATTCCACAAATATTGCCACTTTCCGGCTTTGGTCACCGCGTAAACTACGGCTAAACCAACCAGCGCCACAACCGCTAGGGTGATGACGATAATAGGTTCGTGGAATGGAACTGAATCAAGAGTTAATCTTCCAAACATTACGATTATCCTTGGTTTTCAGGCAAACAGTTCATTGAACCAGGATGCTGAGTCACAACGTCGGTGAACAAGAACGGAGGAACGCTAGAGAACAAAGTGACTGGCTCTGCGATACTTGGCGCTGCCAGTGAGCTGTATTGCTCCCAATCTTCAATACGATCAGGGCTCGCCTTCACTTTCTGCACCCAATTTAGGAACGCAGCACGATCAGACATTGCTGAAGCTGTGAACTTCATTTGCGAAAAGCCTTCGCCGCTGTAGTTCGATGCAAAACCCTTATAGTCACCTTCGTGGTTCGCTATCAGGTTGAGCTTGGTTACCATTCCTGGCATCGCGTAGATCTGTGTACCTAAGCGAGGGATGAAAAACGCGTTCATGATGTTGTCCGAAGTCAGTTTGAACTGCACTGGCACGTCTTTCGGGAACGCCACATAGTTCACCGTCGCAATGTTTTCTTCTGGATAGATGAACAACCATTTCCAATCGAGTGACACCACTTCGATGGTCATTGGTTTAACATCACTTTCCAAAGGTTTGGATGGCTCTAGTTCATGAGTAGAACGCCATGTGATCGTCGCAAGAATCGCAATGATGATGATTGGAATTGTCCATACCACCACTTCGATTTTGGTCGAGTGTGACCACTCGGGTGCGTACTCTTCTTCAGTGTTAGAGGCGCGGTATCGGTAAGCGAAGTAAATCGTCATTAAAATCACAGGGATTACAACGATCAACATCAGCAAAAGAGCAGTAATAATTAGCTCTTTTTCCTGCACACCAATGGCACCTTTGGGGTCAAGTAAAGCTGAATTACATCCTGAGAGCATAAGTATGACGGACGCCAAACTTCCCCTCGACAAGATGCGTTTATATCTTGAGGCTTCCATTAACTTTCTCGATGGTTGTCTGGTTTCAAAACAGATGCCAATCAAAGTAAATAAGAGCTCACAAATAGCGCAGAGGTAATGTATGAGAACAAGAAAAAACTTCGATAAGTAGTTATTCTACTTACAATTTTTCAACTTCGTCATCAAGCATTTAACCAGCTAGAATGAACCGTTATTTGCTACGATACGATTGGTATCAAGCCAAGAACCAGTTGTTATAGTCATTAGAATGTTTATGTGTTGAGCATGAGTAACGTCGGGCTCAGAGCGAAACAAAACGGAATTGAGTGGAGATCAAAACCACACTCTTAGTGTGAGTTTATTGTTACACTTTGAAACACTATGTTACATTTGGCGCATTATGAGGAGTAAAAAGTTAAAGCTCATTAGCCACAACTGGAAACTAACCTTCCATTAATGGAAGTTACACACTTTAAATCGAATATTAACCTCAACACGAATTTCTCGTGCTTCAACAATTAATTATTTAAAAACAAATAGTTGAAACTTAAAATTGATGAGACTGACTATCAACTTCATTTACGCAGATAGCCTTAATGAGAAGCGGAAACTAAAAAACCAAAAGTGTGATCAGCATCAAATTAATGATTTCACTTAATATTTGAGTGGTATTTACATCTCTTTATTGGATTGTGAGAAATCATTCTCAAGGTAAATCCAAACATAAGTTGTAAATACATTTGGGTTGCGCAGAATTAGCACTCCACAACATAGAAAATGTTGAAATGGAAAGAGACTTATTATTCAGGTCTATCAGAGCCTTATTTCAGTGATCACTTACATACGAATGCCGCCATCCACTTCTAAAACCCTGCCAGTAAAGTAATCACTCTCAATAATGTATTTTACTGCATGCGCGATTTCGCTTGTTTCGCCCATCCTGCCAACTGGGATCATCTTTTCTAATCGCTCTATGGCTTCGGGTTTCATTTGCTCTGCCATCGCGGTATGAACTACACCTGGTGCAACCGCCGCCGCGCGAATACCGTATCTTGCGAGCTCACGAGCCCATGTTGTCGCCATGGTCGCGACCGCCGCTTTTGACGCAGAATAATTGGTTTGTCCGATATTCCCAGCTCTCGCAACACTAGAAATATTGATGATAACGCCTTGGGAGCCACTCTCAATCATCTTGACGGCAGCTTCACGCCCACACAAAAACGTTCCTGTCACGTTAACGTTCATGACCAAGTTGAATTGATCCAAAGACATCTTACTGATCACGCCATCTTTTGCTTTTACAAGTAACCCATCTCTTAACACGCCAGCGTTATTGACTAACCCATTGAGTTGACCAAAATCTTGGATAATCGCTTCAAACGTGGTTTCAACGTCGATTTCGTTGGTGACATCCACTTGATATGTCAACGCTTTCGCACTCAGCATTCGACACTGCTCTTGTGTTTCCATTAAGCCACTGGCGTTTACATCCAACAACGCTAAATCAGCGCCAGCTTGAGCAAGGGTAATGGCCATCATTTGCCCAAGCCCCTGCCCTGCTCCTGTAATGGCAATAACACTACTTTTTATGTCCATATTGGTGCACTCCATAGCTCGTAATGTTCTCTATCTCAACCAGTCTAAGTTGGCCGAAATGATGCGCGTTTTAGGTCACCATCTCGGGCTGGTTTGTCACAAAACTCAGTCTAACCTTTCTTACTCTTGTATAACTCAAATAAGCTTGAGAAATCGAGCTCGCCGTGGCCGCTCGCGTTGTGGAAAGAATATAAGTTGCGCGCTAACGACCCCATCGGAACCGAAGAATGTGTTTGTAACGCCGCATCTAACCCCAAACCGAGATCTTTCAACATAAGTTTGCTCATAAAGCCCGGTTGGTAATCGTGACTAGCTGGCGCACTGTCCATCACGCCTGGGCAAGGATTGTAAAGCTCCAATGCCCAATTTCGGCCAGAGCTTTGCAGCATGATGTTTGATAGCACTTTTGGATCGAGTCCATGATCGATACCTAGGTTTAATGCCTCGCACGTACCAGACATTAAAATGCCGAGCATAAGGTTGTTACAGATTTTCGCCATTTGACCATCGCCTGCTTTGCCAGCATGGAAAACATTTTTTCCCATATACTGCAAAATCGCATTGGCTTTAGAAAACGCTTGATCCGAACCACCAACAATAAAGGTTAATGTCGCCGCTTTCGCGCCAGCAACGCCTCCCGAAACGGGCGCGTCGACAAACAACACACGTTTATTTGCCGCTTCATTGGCGACTAATCGCGCAGAGTCTGGATCAATGGTTGAACAATCAATCATCAAGGTACTTGGCGAGACAAGATTGAGGACACCTACGCCACCGTGTAAGTCGCCAAGATACACGGAACGAACGTGAGATCCTGCTGGTAGCATCGTGATGACTGTGCTTGCACCATCCACGACTTCCTCAATAGAGCTCGCCACCACCGCACCAAAAGGTACTAGTTGCTTTGCGGCTTCGCTATCGACATCGAATACTTGCACGTTAAATCCAGACGCGAGTAAGTTTTGCGCCATCGGATGCCCCATTCTTCCTAAACCGATAAATGCGATGGTACTCATGATCATTCTCCTTATTGACCTAGTGTTTGTTCACCCAAATCAGCAAGCGGATGTTCGTCATCCGGCCAAAGTGAGGTAAACAAGGTATCGATGACATCTTCATCGACTTCACTGACACTGTTAAACATCCAGTTAGGTTCGCCATCCCGGTCAATAAGCCGAGAACGGACGCCCTCTTTAAACTCACCTAATAAGGCACTGCGAACCGACAAACTCAACTCTAAACGGAAACAATCTGCAAGCGGTAAGCTGTGGTACTCTTTCACTTGTCTAAAGCAAATATGCGCGGTGATCGCACTGCCCGATGCGAACGTTTGTTTCGCGTTTTCTATCCACTGGCTATTCCCTTCGATAGCCATGATTCGCTGTGCTATCGCATTAAGATCAAAGCCTTTGCACGCTTCCTCTATCTGATCTAAGTATGGACAAATTTGCGTGGTTGGTTTGCTATCAATAACCTGTTCTTCCATTAATTGTAGTAGCGCAGTTACCAACTCTTTCGCGTCTTCTTTGCCCCACTGGAGCCGCTTTAGCTCATCCAGTAAGGTGGGATACTGCTCTTCCAACAGTAACCAATCGGCCAAACCAATAGTGACAGCGTCACTTGAGTTCACCATGGAACCTGTCAATCCGAGGAATAAACCCACCTGCGGATCTATCTGGCTTAAAAACCACGTACCTCCCACATCAGGATACAGTCCAATATTGATTTCTGGCATAGCAAGGCGTGATGTTGTTGTCACAACTTTATGGCTGGTTCCCATAAAAAGCCCCATCCCACCACCCATTACAATACCTTCTCCCCAACCGATAATAGGCTTGTTGTAAGTGTGAATGAGATAGTCACACTCATACTCCAACGAGAAATAGTCCGTACAGAACTCTACGATTTTTTCTTTACTCTCGTTATGCATGACGTGATACATAGCTCGAACATCGCCACCAGCACAGAATGCTTTTTCTCCAGCGCCAGTGAGTACCACACAAGTCACATGCGGATCGTCTTGCCACTTGATAAGCTGATCGTTAAGTTGGACTAACATGTCATACGTCAATGCATTCAATGAAGCGGTGTTGTCTAACGTTGCGATACCAATGCGGTGCACGCCATCGAAGCACTCTATTTCACTAATGGCTACCATCCCTGCCATGTGGCCTCCTATCGGTTTTTCCATTGCGGTGGGCGTTTTTCTAAAAAGGCGCGAACACCCTCAACTTGATCTTCCGTATCAAAAAGAGTCAGAAACAACTCTCGCTCTTTCATTAAGCCGTGCTTAAGTGGCGCAGAGCGCATATTTTGAATGAGCGCCTTACATGCGGCGACAGAAGATGGCGACTGGTTCGCAACAGAGTCAGCAAGCTCCAGCGCTTTACTTAAAGCTTCGCCTTTGGAGACCAACTCCTCAGCCAAGCCTAGTTCTTTTGCTTTGTCAGCGCTGACTTGCTCTCCACATAAAATGATACGCTTTGCCCAGCCTTCCCCTACTAACGCTGTGAGGTTTTGGGTACCGCCAGCGCAGGGCAAAAGTCCGACTTTGGCTTCAGGTAAAGCAAGTACCGCTTGCTCTTCAGCGACTCGAATATCACAAGCTAATGCCACTTCTAAACCTCCACCCATGGCGTAACCATTAATAGCGGCAATGGAAACACCACGGAATTCCGAGAGCGTTTCAAACGCTTCACCAAAGCATCGCGCCATGTCTAACGCAACCGCTTTGTCACCGTCAGAAAACAACTTGAGATCCGCACCAGCAGAGAAAAACTTTTCTCCACTGCCGGTTAAAACCAGTGCGTAGACCTGCTTATCATTGTTAAGTGTGAGTATCAGCGACTTCAGTACCTTGAGGCTCTCTGATGTCCACGTATTGGCTGGCGGGTTGTTCATCGTCACCACCGCAACGTGATTAGTGATCGTATGTTGAATGGCTTCTTGGGTTAATGGCATATCTGAATCCTTTCTCAATGAGCAAATCCAATACTTCGCTACAGCAAGGCCGATTCCTCAGAGAGCAAACGGCGCGCGATGATCAAGCGCATGATTTCGTTGGTTCCCTCCAGAATTTGATGCACACGCACATCTCTGAAATGACGCTCCATTGGATACTCTTTGATGTAACCATAGCCGCCATAAAGCTGCAGCGCTTGGTCGCAAACCTGAAAGCCCACATCGGTTGCGAACCGTTTTGCCATCGCGCAATAAGCCGTGGCATCTGGGTCATTTCGGTCGAGCTTGCTGGCGGCATAGCGCACTAACTGCCGAGCAGCCACTAGCTCTGTCGCCATGTCTGCTAATTTGAATTGTAAGGCTTGAAACTGCGCAAGCGACTTGCCGAACTGCTTACGCTCCTGAATATACTGTGTCGCCTGTTCAAGGGCCTGTTGAGCCGTACCGACGGAACAGGTCGCAATATTTATACGCCCTCCATCAAGCCCTTTCATCGCAAAGACAAAACCTTGCCCTTCTTCGCCCAGTAAATGGCTAGCTGGAATAACGACATTTTCAAAAGTAACCGCTCGTGTTGGCTGGCTGTTCCAACCCATTTTGGGTTCTTTGCGCCCATAGCTGATACCATCAGCGTGAGCAGGGACAACAAATGCGGACACGCCTTTGGCACCCGCTTCTCCAGTTCTCGCCATCACGACCAAAACATCTGTCTCTCCTGCGCCAGAGATAAAGGTTTTGCCGCCATTCAGCACGTAAGTATCACCTTTTTTGCTCGCGGTTGTGGTCAACGAAGCGGCATCCGATCCCGCATTAGGCTCGGTTAAGCAATATGAACCCAACCACTCGCCAGAGACCAGCTTAGAGCAATATTTGGCTCTCACTTCTTCGTTCGAGAAACTCGCGATCATCCAACTGACCATGTTGTGAATCGTCATGAAAGCGGTCGTCGACGTACAGCCCATTGAGAGTTGTTCAAAGATAATTGACGCATCCAAGCGACTCAGCCCTAGGCCACCTTGCGCTTCTGGAGTGTAGAGACTGAGAAACCCCAGTTCCCCCGCCTCTCTCAATACGTCTTTGGGGAAGATCTGCTTTTCATCCCACTCCGCCGCCATCGGTGCTAAACACTCATCGGCAAATTGCTGAGCGGTATCGGCAAATGCACGTTGATCTTCATTAAGTTCAAAGTCCATAAAAGCTCCTTCTATTCACTCAGCGCAGTTGGATGGTCAAATTAGGCCCCGTTGGAATATCGTCATCAAACCAACGTGCCGTCACCGTTTTGGTCTCGGTATAAAAACGTACCGCTTGTTTACCATACGCATGTAAATCACCATAGAAACTGCCTCTCCAACCAGTAAAGGAGAAAAATGGTAAAGGGACTGGAATAGGCACATTGATCCCAACCTGACCGACTTGAATGTCATGCTGATATTTTCTCGCAGCAGCGCCATTAGCGGTAAATATAGAAGTTCCGTTGCCGTAAGGGTTGCGATTCACTAACTCAATAGCTTCTTGCAACGTTTCGACTTCCATACAAACTAAGACAGGGCCAAATATCTCTTGCGTGTAAATCGACATGTTCGCTGTTACACCGCTAAACAAGGTTGGGCCAATCCAGTTTCCATCGGGAAAGCCTTCCACTTCACACTGACTTCCATCGAGTTCACACACTGCGCCTTGTTGTTTGCCATCTTCAATTAGGTCCAATACGCGTTGTTTAGCTTGCTCACTGATCAGTGGGCCATAAGCAGCTTGCTCATCGTCCCAAGGCCCAGGGTGTACTTTCGCCATTGCCTGTTTGAGGTCTGTAATCCATTGTTTTGAATCGCCGACAAATACCGCAACAGAAATTGCCATACAACGCTGCCCCGCAGCCCCTACGGAGGCTCCGATTAGGTTATTCACCACTTGATCTTTGTTTGCATCAGGCATGATCACCATGTGATTCTTTGCACCAGCAAAAGCTTGAACCCGTTTAAAATGTTTAGTCCCTGTGGTGTAGATATAACGGGCAACGGGAACCGAGCCAACAAATGACACCGCTCGAATATCAGGATGAGCCAGAAGAAAGTCGACTTGTTCTTTGCGGCCATGAACGATCTGCAACACTCCTTTCGGCGCGCCAGCTTGCTCAAATAATTCAGCTAAACGAATAGAGGTCAATGGCACTTGTTCGGAGGGTTTAAGCACAAATGTATTGCCCGCAGCGATAGCGATTGGGAACATCCACAACGGAATCATGGCAGGAAAGTTAAATGGCGTAATGCCGCAACACACACCTAGGGGCTGAATCATTGAGTAACTATCAATATCCGTGGCAACGTTTTCGACGGTTTCGCCCATCATGTTGCTAGCAATGTTTGCCGCCTGCTCAACCACCTCTATACCACGCCACACATCGCCTTTAGCATCCGCTAAAATCTTACCCGTTTCATGAGAAAGCAGTGTGGCAAGCTCATCATGATGCTCTTTGAGCAAGTGCTGATAACGAAGCATGACTCTGGCACGCTCGGATACTGCCACTTCCTTCCAGGATTGGAATGTCTCTTTCGCATTATCAATGGCAGCTTCCATCTCGTGCTCTGTGGAACATGGAACGTACGCAATGACATCATTAGTGGCAGGATTGGTTACCTCAACCCAATCCGATGTTTGAGATTCACGAAACTCGCCACCAATAAACAAGGGAACCAAACGAGTCATCATTTACTCCTTTCTGATTTCAATTAAAGCGGTATTTCAATGCCTATCGCCGTGGCTTCTCCACCACCGATACAAAGTGACGCAACACCCCGCATCACTTTTTTGGCTTCGAGATCACCATTGGTGCCTAGCGCTTGTAGCTGACGCAAACTGTGAATCAATGTCACCAGAATTCGTGCGCCACTAGCCCCTATCGGATGCCCAAGTGCACAGGCTCCACCTTTAATATTTACTTTGCTCGTATCTAGTCCAAGTTCCGCCACCGCTATTTGTGTCACAACGGCAAAGGCTTCATTGATTTCCCACAGGTCCACTTCATAAATTGACCAATCTAGCTGGAACAGCAGTTGCTCAATTGCGTAGACGGGTGCCAAAGTAAATTCTGCAGGTTTTCTGGCATGTGTAGAGTGCGCCTTGATGATCGCAAGTGGTTTAAGCCCCTGATGACGCGCAGTGTCTTCATCCATAAGCACAAGAGCCGCCGCGCCATCTGAAATGGCACTCGAATTAGCAGCGGTCACCGTACCTTTTTCATCGAATGCAGGTTTGAGTTGAGGAATTTTACCAAGGTCAATCGAGCGTGGGTGCTCATCGTAGTCCAGCACCGCTTGTTCTGACTTGGTATTGAGTGAAACCGGCGAAAGTTCATCGGCAAACAAGCCTCGCTCTTGAGCTTCCAACGCACGTTTTGCCGACATCACGGCCCATTCATCCATTTGCTCTCTGGTGAACTTAAGCCTGTCAGCGACTTGCTGAGCATAAACACCCATTAAGTGCCCTTCGTAAGCATCTTGTAGCCCATCGAGAAACATGTGGTCATACGTAGACTGGTGCCCCATGCGCATTCCCTTTCTCGCCTCCCTCAGCAAATACGGCGCATTGGTCATACTTTCCATACCACCAGCAATGGCTGAGCGAATCGTTCCAGCTTTAATGAGATCGTGCGCTAACATGACGCTCTTCATGCCAGAGCCACACACTTTGTTAATGGTGGTGCACCCTACACCCAAAGGAAGATCGGCCCCCATAGATGCTTGCCTCGCAGGAGCTTGTCCACACCCTGCTGGAAGCACACATCCCATGAACACTTCATCCACCGAAGTCACATTCACTTCGTGCATTGCCGCCTTGATCGCCAGTGCGCCTAATTGAGGAGCAGAGTAAGTTTGCAACTTGCCTTGAAAGCGCCCAATTGGCGTTCTTTTCGCGCTGACAATCCAGATGTCTTTTCCCATGATTCGCATTCCCTTAAGGTATATGTGAACACTTGGCAGAATGATGACACCCTACATAGAATTACTCACCAAGCGCCACACCAGCCTTTATCGCCTTTTTCACTAACAAACTTTCATTCCGCGATTTCTTGACGTTTACGTAAGCATAGCACTAGCCTTTACAATGAGATGAAAAAACACACCAAGCAGGCGTTTATATTTCAAAGTTGATGTTCGACCTTCCCATTAAAGGTTCGATTTCCAGAAACTGGATTTTTATTCGAGGTAAGTATGTTATGGAAAAATACAAGATCAGTGACCTCGCCAAGGAGTTTGATATTACTACTCGCAGTATCCGGTTTTATGAAGACGTGGGTCTGATTGAACCAGAGCGAAAAGGCAATATGCGCGTTTATCAACGCAGGGATAGAATTCGCCTCAAACTGATTTTAAGAGGGAAACGACTCGGTTTTTCGTTGGCAGAAATTCGTGAACTTTTCGAGCTCTACGACATGCAACAAACCGAAGGACAGTTGTTGAAAATGCTCAATATCATTGAAGAGAAACAAGCTGTCCTACAACAACAACTCAACGACATCAGCGTCGTTATGGCTGAGTTGAATGCCGCTAAGGAGCGTTGTATTCAAACACTCAAAAGCAAGCAGACATAAACGCTATACTCAATTAGCAACACCGCTATCGGCTTTTCCACCTTACCTCTGATACCGGGAGACGTTATGAAAAGCACCTATACCCCACTCAATTTCGGACTTGGTGATACCATCGATATGCTCCGAGAACACGTTAATGCCTTTGCTACGGAACATATTGCGCCCATCGCCGCTGAGATAGACCGCGATAACCAGTTCCCGAATCATTTATGGCCTTTGTTGGGAGAAATGGGGTTGCTTGGTGTGACCGTCGATGAAGAGCTTGGTGGTGCAGGCATGGGATACCTCGCTCATGTTGTTGCCATGGAAGAAATCAGCCGTGCCTCTGCGTCTGTCGCTCTAAGCTACGGCGCTCATTCTAACCTGTGCGTCAACCAAATCTTTCGTAACGGCACGCCTTCTCAACGTGAAAAATACCTTCCAAAACTCATTGATGGTACGCACGTTGGCGCCCTAGCGATGAGTGAGCCCAATGCCGGTTCAGACGTGATAAGCATGCAACTGAAAGCGGAGAACAAGGGCGACCATTTTGTACTGAATGGCAACAAAATGTGGATAACAAACGGGCCCGATGCTGACGTAGTGGTACTTTACGCTAAAACGGATGTCAGCGCAGGTTCACGTGGCATTACCGCATTCATTATTGAACGTAACTTCGCAGGTTTCACTCATGCTCAAAAGCTGGACAAGCTAGGCATGAGAGGCTCGAATACTTGCGAACTTGTATTTAACCATTGCGTAGTGCCAAAAGAGAATATTCTTGGCGAGTTGAATAAAGGCGTCGAGGTGTTAATGAGTGGGCTGGATTACGAGCGCGTCGTCCTCGCTGCCGGACCACTCGGGATAATGCAAGCTTGCATGGACATTGTGGTCCCGTACGTACATGAACGAGAGCAGTTTGGAAAATCCATTGGCGAGTTTCAGTTAGTTCAGGGCAAGATCGCCGATATGTACTCTCGAATGAGTGCAGCAAAAGCGTATGTATATACCGTCGCAGCGGCTTGTGATCGAGGTAACGCAACACGCAAAGATGCGGCAGGAGCGATTTTGTACAGTGCAGAGCTCGCCACACAAATGGCACTCGATGCAATACAACTGCTCGGTGGGAATGGCTACATCAATGAATACCCTGCTGGTCGTTTGCTACGTGATGCAAAGCTTTATGAAATCGGCGCGGGTACCTCAGAGATTCGCCGCATGTTAATAGGCCGAGAGTTGTTCGAAGAATCTCGCTAACGGAACATACGACAAGGAAGTCATTATGGCCATTATCAAAAGTAAAACTAAGCCAACTGACGAGTTATTTCTTTCCAATAAAGCTGCGATGGAAACGTTGGTCACTCAACTTAATCAACACATCGAGACCATCAAACAGGGCGGCGGTGAAAAAGCCATTCAGCACCAGAGGCAAAAAGGAAAACTCCCCGCACGAGAACGCATCGCGCGCTTGCTTGATGACAACACTGACTTTCTTGAAATCAGCCAGTTTGCCGCCTGGCAAGTGTATGACGAAGCGATCCCCTGCGCTGGCGTTATCGCCGGCATTGGTATCATAGAGGGGATTCAATGCATGGTCATCGCCAACGATGCTTCGGTAAAAGGCGGAACCTACTACCCACTCACGGTAAAAAAACACCTTAGAGCGCAAGAGATTGCCCAACGTTGCCAACTCCCCTGCGTGTACTTGGTGGACTCCGGTGGCGCAAATCTCCCTCATCAGTCCGACGTCTTCCCCGATAAAGAACACTTTGGTCGCATTTTCTTTAACCAAGCGAGAATGTCGGCGAAAGGCATCCCCCAAGTTGCTGTTGTGATGGGGCTTTGCACTGCTGGGGGCGCGTACGTTCCTGCCATGGCGGATGTGTCCATTATGGTTAAAGAGCAAGGCACCATTTTTTTGGCGGGGCCACCTTTGGTGAAAGCGGCCACTGGCGAAGTCGTGACGGGTGAAGAGCTCGGCGGTGCAGACGTGCATTGTCGAAAATCTGGTGTCGCAGATTATTACGCTGAAAATGATGAACATGCCCTAATGCTTGCGAGAGAAGCCATTGCCAATGCCAATAGAACAAGACCTGTTAAGCCAGAAAACACCGTGCTTCCTCCCCGCTACGACGCAGAAGAAATCTACGGAATTGTGAATGCCAACTTACGACTGTCATTCGACGTTCGAGAAATTATTGCCCGCATCGTCGATGATTCTGATTTCGACGAATTCAAAGCCTTGTACGGCAGAACGCTAGTGTGTGGCTTCGCTCGTATTCAAGGACACTTGATTGGTATTGTGGCAAACAACGGTATCTTGTTTTCTGAATCGGCACAAAAAGGCGCGCACTTTATTGAGCTGTGCGCCAAACGGAAAACACCGCTTCTCTTTCTCCAAAACATTACCGGCTTTATGGTCGGAAAAAAGGTTGAAGAAGAAGGCATCGCAAAACATGGCGCCAAGTTAGTGATGGCCGTCGCTTGTGCTGACGTGCCGAAGTTTACCGTGATCATCGGTGGATCGTACGGCGCTGGTAATTACGGCATGTGCGGCCGAGCGTATGATCCAACCATGATGTGGATGTGGCCGAACGCGCGTATTTCTGTGATGGGCGGAGAACAAGCAGCAGGCGTTTTAACACAAGTTCGAAAAGACGCGAAGGAACGTCAGGGGGAAGCGTGGTCAGAGCAAGAAGAGCACATTTTTAGAGAATCGATCATAGACTTGTATGAAACACAAGGACATCCCTATTTTGCGAGTGCTCGGCTATGGGATGACGGAATTATTGACCCTAAAAAAACGCGTCAGGTGTTGAGTCAAGCGTTAACGGCAGCATTAAATGCCCCCATTCCTGATAGCGAGTTTGGCGTCTTCAGAATGTAAACACCCAAAGATGAATTAAGGAAGTTAGTATGCAGGAAATGCAACCAAGCATTATTCCCAACGCCCAAAGGCAAGATGATGTTCTTTGGCATGTCGATGATAATGGCGTAGCGACCATTACCCTAAACAGAACAGCCAAACACAATGCTTTTGACGCTTGTACGATCGACTTGCTGATCCACCGCCTAGATTATCTCGCTTTACGAACGGATGTGCGGTGCTTGGTATTAAAAAGTAACGGTAAGCATTTTTCATCCGGGGCCGATTTGAATTGGATGCAGTCGATGGCCGAAAGCACGAGGCAAGATAACTTCGTTGATGCCCAAAACTTGGCAAGACTCATGGAAACATTAGATTCGTTCCCTCAACCCACCATCGCAGTTGTTCAAGGTTCCGCTTATGGTGGCGCTTTGGGGTTGATTTGTTGTAGTGATATCGCCATCGCAAGCCAAAGTGCCAACTTTTGCTTAAGTGAAGTTAGGCTTGGTTTAGTTCCAGCAACCATTGCGCCTTACGTCATGCGCGCGATGGGGAATCGACAAGCTAGACGTTATATTTTAAGTGGTGAAGTCATTTCAGCCGAGGATGCCGAACGGTTTGGTATTGTGCACGAAGTGAAAGAAGCCAAACAACTTGAAAATGCGGTCGGTAGCGTAATCAAGACTTTACTACTGAATAGCCCAGATGCGATGCGTAAAGCAAAAACGCTCTGCCATCAATGTCATCAAAACCCCATTGATCAACAACTGATTCACTATACTAGCAAGCTCATTGCGGACATTAGAGTATCACCCCAAGGTCAAGATGGGCTGCAAGCGTTTCTTGAAAAACGTAGCCCAAGTTGGGTCACCAAGTCACAGGACAAGTAATGCTACCTTCCAAAGTAAAGATTGTCGAAGTAGGTCCTAGAGATGGGTTGCAAAATGAATCTCCTGTTGCGACCCAAACTAAAATCCGGCTGATCAACTTACTCTCTGATACTGGGTTAACGCATATTGAGGCGGGCTCTTTTGTCTCACCCAAATGGGTGCCACAAATGGCGGACTCAATAGAGGTCATGAAAGCAATAACACGGCGAAATCATGTTACCTACTCTGCCCTGACTCCAAACCTAAAAGGCTTAGAACAAGCGTTGGAGGCTGACGCCAATCAGGTCGCAATTTTCACTTCATCCTCAGAAGGATTCTGCCAACACAATATCAATTGCTCGATTGCAGAAAGCCTAACTCGCTTCGAACCTGTAATGCGATTAGCCACCAAACACGGCATCCCTGTTCGTGGCTATCTATCCTGCGTTGCCGACTGCCCTTACGATGGCCCGACAGCCCCTAAACAAGTGGCGAGCGTGGTCAAATCACTCATCGATTTAGGGTGTTATGAGGTGTCTCTAGGCGACACAATCGGTACAGGCACGCCAAACCGTATCGCTGCTATGCTAGAAGCCGTCATGTTGGTTGCACCTCTTCCCCAGCTTGCTGTCCATTTCCACGATACATGGGGACAAGCACTCGCCAATATTCATCAAGCATTGAATATGGGCATCAATACCATCGACAGCAGTGTAGCTGGGCTGGGTGGATGCCCATACGCTCATGGCGCATCAGGAAATGTCGCAACGGAGGATGTACTATATTTATGCCAAGGGTTAGGAATAGAAACGGGGATCGACTTAGAGCTACTGGCTAAAGCTGGCTGGATGATCAGCGAAGAGCTGGGTCGGCAGCCTACATCAAAAGTGTCATTAGCATTGCGTAACCGCGTATTATCACTTTCGTAGAAGGCCATCCGGCACCTCAAATTCTCCCAACCCAAGTTAACTTGCTCTACTTTCGAGTAGGGAAGCGAAACCGCCCGCCAGTACGATAAATAATTAGAGAAAATAAGATAAGCACACAACCTACTAGTTTATTTGCCGTTAGCACCTCGCCATACCACAGCACGCTCAGAATAACCGTCCAAACTGGTTCTAATATCATAATTAGAGCAGCGTTACCTGCCTGAACAAATTTTTGCCCCATGGTTTGCATTACGTAACGCAAGCTCGTCGCTAATAAGGTACTCAACGCAAACCACCACCAAATAGAGGAGTCAACCTCTGCCGGGAAAGATTCCATAAAAAATGAAACCAACAAACCTAAGCAACCTGCTGAAAAAAGTTGCACGCAAGTAAGCAGCAGCACAGGTAGTTTTTGAGAGTATTTGCTGTTCACATTAAAATGAAGCGCCAAAACCAGTGCTGCACCAAGAAACCACAATTGACTGGCCGATTGTTTCCAGCCACCAACTAAAGAAAGACAAGCAAGACCTAATACAGCGATAGGCAAAGAAAGCCAGAAAATTCGTTGTGGTCGTTGACGAAACATAACCCATGCAACAATCGGCACAAACAGCATGGAAAGGCTCATGATAAATGCGCCTTCCCCAAGAGTATCACTGATAGAAATAGCGTAAATCCATGTCATAACGGCACTGCCTAACAGGAGCCCGACACCACCAGCAGAAAGCACATCTTTTAAGTTTGCTTTCAGCAAAGGTCGGTAACATAGAGGCAGTAAGCAGAGCGAAGCGATAGTAAATCGCGCCCCAATAAAGCCAAAAGGTGGTAAACCCTGTATTGTTTCCTTAGAGAATATCCAGCCAAGTGCAGCGATCATCGTCGTCGCAACCAGAATAACCGTCGCTTTGCGTTCTGAGTTAAACATAAGTACTCACAAAATATGGAACACACAATAGCGCAGCAAGAGAGTTTTACTGCGCTATTGTGTAAATTTGAAAGGAGTTTCTGTCGAGCGGAAGTGAAAGCCCGATCCTCTCCTGTATTGTTGTCACGCAGATTGAAGTTCTGCTGCTAGATACATTAAATGCAGGCAAAGTCTTAAGGCAAGCCTTTTCGCATACTAAATTACTTTAGCATTCTATACAGCAAGCAAACTGGCTAAAACCTGTACCGGGTGTCGAACTACCTCCCCTTCAAAACGCTTAACTTGACTGCGGCAGGAGTACCCCGTGGCTAACACACGCTCAGTGGGCAGGTTCTTTATATTCGGTTTCCAACTAAGCTGATATATAGCTTCAGACGTACTTTTCTTATCCACTTCATGTCCGAATGTCCCAGCCATGCCACAACATCCCGTAGGTATGACTTGCAGATTTAAGCCAAAGTGCTGAAAAATAGACTGCCAAGATTTCTCAGTCTCCGGTATTTTGGTCTTTTCTGTGCAATGCGCCATCAAATACCACGGTTCTTCATTTAATGCACATACTGGTGACCATTCATTCAGTCGATTCACCAGCCATTCATGAACCGTATAGACGGTAAATTCGCCTCGCTTCTCTTTTAGAGCCTGATGGTACTCATCACGATAACAAAGAACTAAGGCCGCATCGACACCGATCATAGGAATTTCAAGTTCAGCAACTTGGTTGAGAAAATCCGAAGTGTTTTGTGCATTTCTGGCGAATTTCTTAAGGAAACCTTTTACATGTTGAGCTTTCCCATTAGGTTTGAAAGGCAGAACAACAGGGTGTTTCCCTAACCGCTGCAATAACTGAATAAAATCCGCAACCAACTCGGCTTCATAAAAGCTGGTAAATGGATCTTGAACAATCAAGACGTAATTTTGCTTCACTTCTGGGGAAAGCGATTCTAGATACGCAAAGTCAAACGGGCTCACGCCAAGTGCCTGACATCGACTTTGCAACGTAGGGATCGATAGCACTGGCGAATCAATAAAACCGATGGATGTCTCTAATACTTGCGTAACAGGCCTACTAGATGCGATTCGATTAACCAGCTTGGGAGCTTT
Source organism: Vibrio sp. Vb1574 (assembly GCF_033338675.1). Taxonomy (NCBI): domain Bacteria; kingdom Pseudomonadati; phylum Pseudomonadota; class Gammaproteobacteria; order Vibrionales; family Vibrionaceae; genus Vibrio; species Vibrio sp. Vb1574. The sequence goes on along the minus strand of NZ_JAWOTC010000002.1, from coordinate 59,888 downwards.
TGCCATAATCGGCAGCAGTTGCTCAATATTCGACACCAGATAGTCGCGCAGAGGTCTGCGATAACGAGAGTGATAGAGGTGTAAAAAACGTGCTCTAAAATCAGGCACATCAACTTTCACAGGACACTGACTCGCACACGCTTTGCACGCTAGACAACCGTTCATCACCTCATAAACTTCATGCGATAAATCATCAGATGCGGGGCGAGATATCAGTTGACTCAGCTTCTGAGCCAAAAGCTTAACCGATAACGTTTGATTGAGAAGTTGCTGTTCGTTGGCGAGCAAATCGAAGTCACTGTCATTAAGGCGACGCAGCCATTCACGCATTATCCCCGCCCTCCCTTTCGGAGAGTGGCGACGATCGGCTGTCACTTTAAATGATGGACACATTGGGCTATCAGCATCGTAATTAAAACACAGCCCATTGCCATTGCAAGACAGTACGGGCTTAAGCGACTCTCGGACTTCTACGGGGATCTGACGATCATAGTAGCCACGCTTGGTCGCTGTGACTTTAGCCATTTCAGCGTCGCTATTCAGTGGTGTGCAAATCTTCCCCGGATTCATTTTATTGTCTGGGTCAAACGCCGCTTTAATGCGCCTTAATTCAATAAAGAGCTCATCACCAAAGAAGGCAGGTCCATATTCTGAGCGATATCCTTTACCGTGCTCCCCCCACATTAAGCCATTGTATTTTGCCACCAGATCGACCACATCATCGGACAGTTGATGCATCAACGCTTCTTGCTCAGGGTCACACATATCGAGCGCAGGACGCACGTGAAGAACGCCAGCATCCACATGCCCAAACATGCCATAATGCAGGTTATTGCTGTCTAGTAACGTACGAAATTCCGCGATAAAGTCCGCCAAGTTTTCGGGCGGCACACAGGTATCTTCCGCGAATGCAATCGGCTTTGCCTGACCTTTAGCCGCGCCAAGCAGCCCAACCGCTTTCTTGCGCATTCCATAAATAGCTTGGATGTCTTTGGGGTCGCGACAGACTTGATAACCGATGATACCACTGCGTCGATGAGCCATTTCTTTATCGAGAATTGAAAGTAAGCGTTCAACTTTATCCTCAATATCATCGCTGTGACTGCCTGCGAACTCGACAAAGTTAATTCCTTGCATCTCTTTGCCCTGCACATCTGAGATCGCGTGTTTTACCGAGTGCCAGACAATGTCTTCTCTTGCAAGGTTGAGTACTTTTGCATCGACTGTCTCAACCGATAGCGCCTCTGCTTCGACCATCAAGGGAGCATTTCGCAATGCAGAATCAAAACTATCGTATTTAACGTTCACTAACCGTCGCGTAGTAGGTATTCGCGTAAGATTGAGCTTGGCTTCAGTAATAAAAGCTAACGTACCTTCAGAGCCACATAATATTCTCGTGACGTCAAACTCTTCACTCTTGTCGTTGATGGCATTTTTTAGGTCATAACCAGTAAGAAAGCGATTCAGAGGAGGAAACTTATCCAGAATCTGTTGACGCTTGTCTCGACAAACTTCCTCCGTAATTTTTAACGCTCGCGATACTACATCACAGTTTAACCGTTTGTTTTGTTGAATTGCTTCGGTATCGAGCACCGAGCCATCTGCCAATACGGCTTTGAGCTCCAACACATGATCCGAGGTTTTACCATATTGCAAAGAGCCTTGGCCTGATGCATCGGTATTAATCATCCCACCTAATGTCGCGCGGTTGCTGGTCGACAGATCTGGCGAGAAGAAATAACCATAAGGGCGAACGATGTCGTTGAGTTGATCTTTGACTATCCCAGTTTCCACTCTCACCCAACCTTCCTGCTCGTTGATCTCTAACACTCGATTCATATAGCGAGACAGATCAACCACGATCCCCGAGTTCAATGATTGTCCGTTAGTGCCCGTTCCGCCTCCTCTGGGCGAAAAGGTCAGGTGTTTAAATTCATCACGAGCACTGACCTTGCCAAGTATTACCACATCATGATGGTTGGCAGGAAAGACGACCGACAACGGAAGTTGCTGGTAGACGCTGTTGTCAGTCGCCATACTCAATCGAGTGGTATAGCGAGCATCAGTATCCCCCTTGAAACCAAGCTGTTTAAGGGTGTTAAAGAACTTGATAACCACAGGATCAGAAGAAACCTGTAGCGGAAGTGCAGGAAGCATAATTTGAATCAGTGCCTTACGGTTGTCTTTTTAGGTTCATAACATGAATGTGGAGTTAAAAGCGGTAGAGGCGCTTGGGGTTATCGACCAGAATCTTGCTAAACAGTGTCGTATCTTGCGTCCAGTGCCACAAAGTATCTAACAACTGGCCATCATTTGGCATCTCAGCAGCAAAACATGGGTGAGGCCAATCCGAACCCCAGACACATTGCTCTTCATTCGCTTCTAACAAAGCTTGAGCAAATGGAGAAACGTCATCATAAGGCGGCGATTGAGGCGACAAACGATACGGAGCCGACAGTTTTGTCCACACTTTCCCTTCGGCCTTAAGCTTCAATAAGGTTTGAAAACCAGGATGAGAAATCAGCTTGTTTGTTGGCATATGTCCAAGATGATCAATCACTACGGGCACGGGTAAAGCCCTTAATCGGTGATATAAGTCATCAAACTGCGAAACATCAATTAAGCATTGAAGGTGCCAGTGTCGCTCTGCAAGGCGAGCCGCTAAACGCTCAACATCACGCCACTCAATACCACCTTTAAACAGCAGGTTCATCCGCACCCCACAAAATCCGGCTTCTTGTAGCTCATCCAGCGTTTGCTCGGACACATCCGCATCCACGACCGCGACGCCTTTGTAGTCGTAACCTTGCTGGCGTAAATACCGTAATGTATCAAGATGCAACTGGTTGTCATTGCCATACACACTCGGCTGAACCAGCACGCCATAACGGATGCCTAATTGCTGGTGCAAATGCAGGTACGCGCCGACGCTGGCATCGGGTGGCGTGTAGGTTCGCGTTTCACAGTACGGATAACGTGAAGAAAAAACGTGGGCATGACAATCAACCGCGCCTTCAGGAATCGCGATTGTTGGTTTATTTACAAATGGGTCCGCCGCTTCACAAAATGGAATTATGCTCATCGAAAATCATCCTGTCAGAAAGGTAGAGGTGCCATCAACGAAAGCACCTCTTGAAGACTTAACTGAAGTTCTCACTCAACCAGTTCGCGATCACGCCAGAGAACTGAATAAACTTAGGATCGTCGTCCAACATCCACTCGGTGTGACCACCTTCAGGCAGTAAGAATAGAGATTTCGGCCCAGGGTATTTCGCGTACAGCGACTTTGCTTCGGTCACTGGGTGAAGATCGTTTTCTGCACCGTGCGCAATCAAGATTGGCGCATCTGCAAATCGCTCGTCCAGTAGGGCTTCCGGTTTGAAATTGATGAGAGAATCCGCAAAATCCAGATCAGATGTCACGCCGTAGCCCGGTGCTTTGACCAGTTCAGTGAATACATATTCGCGGCTTACTGGGTCAAGCGGGTAGATTTCAAATGGATCAATCCCCTGCTTTTCTCCACCAAGAGCAAGACGTGTACGCTCTTCTAACATAAATTGACGGAACGCTTTCCAACCGTGCTCGCCACGTTGAGCAACCTGAACACGTACCGCATCATAAAAGCCGTTCATGGAGATAAGGCCATCAATCGCATCTTGACAAACTCGGTAAGCATCAAGAATTAATCCACCGGCCATGCCCCAGCCAGCCAGTACGACTTTGCGGCCTTCCTCGTTAGCGCGCTGTTTCACAACCGCAACCGCGTTCGCGATGTCACGTACTTGTTCATCTAGGATAACTCGCTCACGAATACCCTCAGATTCACCAAAGCCACGGTAGTCAAATCCGAATACTGTAAAGCCCTTCGCAGTTAAGGCTCTCGCGTAACGCTCTGGGTGAATATTTTTTTGCCCAGTAAAGCCTGAGCAGACAATAACGATCGGTAAGTCTGGGTTGTTAACGTTCTCGTCAGTAAAGAAAGCGCCATCAAGGCGTAGACCATCACTAATTACTGGGGCTTTTTGTTCAATCATAATTATCTCGTCCAAATGAATGTGTATGCTCGACAAAGAAGTCCTTGTCTTAAGTCACATCATGTTCGAATTTTGATAGCAATAATTTAACAATTGCGACATTCTTATCCAGAAATACGACATAGATGAACTGCCCACTTGGTGACCACAGAGAATGAAAACGACACACACGTATCGCATTGGTTTTTTCCTTATTCCTGATTTTTCGATGCTCTCTTTTTCGGCGGTTATCGAACCTCTTCGAATGGCCAACCGCCTCGCTGGTTGCGATTTGTATCAGTGGGATATTTATGGATTCGAAGATAAAGAAGTGTCGGCCAGTAATGGCGTTTCATTCTCGCCAACACAGTCAGTCAACAACATTGCTCATTTAGACTTGCTGCTGGTTGTGGCAGGTATTGGCGCCCATGTTGCTGCTGCGAGTGGCTCGGTGAATCAGTGGTTAAAGCAAGCGCTTCGTCAAGGCATCGCCGTGGGCTCGACTTCGACAGGCAGCGTATTGTTAGCAAAAGCTGGCCTGTTAAAAAACAAAACGTGTACCGTGCATTGGGAGTCCGCCAACAGCCTGGCAGAGGAATTTCCAAACATTAACGTGACCAGTGAGTTGTACGAATTCGACCCACGCACACCAACTTGTTCGGGCGGCTTAGCCGGTTTGGATATGATGCTTCATTTAATTACAAACCAACATGGGAGTGACTTGGCGAATCAAGTGGCAGAGCAATGCATTCACCCTGCGATTCGACCCGCGCATGATAAACAGCGGATGTCGTTAATCCGTAAGCACAACATCCGCCACCCGCGCCTGCTCGACGCTGTAGAGATCATGGAAGCCAACATGGAAGAGCCGCTAAAGTGCTATGAAATTGGCGAACAAGTAGGATTATCGGTCAGGCAGATGGAAAGGTTATTTTTGCAATACTTGCAAGACAAACCAAGCAATTACTACCTTCAATTGCGCTTAGAACGCGCTCAACATTTGTTGTTGCAAACCATGCTGTCCATCACTCAAATCAGCACGGCTTGTGGGTTCAGTTCTACATCGTATTTTGCGCGCTGCTACAAAAAACGCTATGAAAAAACGCCGCGTGAAGAGCGACGTTTAGCTTAAGATTGAGTAAGAGAAAGGAGTTCGATCTCTTCGATCTCATCGTGATGTGTCAGACGGCTTATCGGACAACGTGCCTTGGTAAAGCAATGATAGCCAAGCAAGTACCTGCTCTTTACTGGCTTTATCAAGTTGCAAACAACCCTCTTCTATCGCTGACACGCGCGAAGCGGGCAGTTCTTTCTCTGCCAAAGTACGAAACTTACCTCGCATCTCGCCTCGACTGAGCGGATTTTCAGGATTACCTCGCGCAATACAGGGAGGCGAAGTCAGTTTGTCGCCATTTTTCAACGTCACCACGACATGCGCCCAACGTTCGGCTGGAAACTTATCATTGTATGCAGGCTCTTCAATTAACTTCATCCGTTCCGTAAGTGCCAAGCGAGCAGGATCTTTCAGTCCTTTGGTGACGGCTTCTACCGTGACCGTATTATCTATAACCGCACTCGCGACTGAAAATGGCAAACTATACTGAGCCTGCTCGGTTGTCTCAGGGCGCTTGGTATGCAGGCACACCGCCTGGTGAAAGCTGTGAACTTCGATAAGTTCAATCTCATCAGCTTTTAGTTTATTTTCTTGTTGCAGCGCTCTCACCGCTTCAACCGCGGGTTGAGCCCAACGACAAACCGGATACGGTTTAAAGTATTGCTCCAGGATATACCAGCGCTGCCCTAAATCTGCCCACAAAGCGTGAGTTTGTTGGTCCAGCAGAGTCACGGCTGGCGCGCCAGTAAAGCCCTCTTCTGCCAGCTCTGCACTGGCAAAGCCCGCCATCGCTCCCCAGCCAGAGCCGTCTTTGAGCATGGTTGGATGTTCAATACAACGCATCATTTGACTGCGCGGGCCATAGAACTCGGCAATGCCGAGCGCATGCTCTGTTTGTGCATCCGTTAAGTCTTTTCTTCTTGCAGACACCGCAGCGACGCCCAACGCATTCCAAGCACCAGAAGTATGATAGTCACAAGCGGTTTGATGCAGCGCGATTCCGGCGCGAGTTGCAATTTCGTAGCCAATGATGAGGGACGTTAATAACTCTTCTCCCGTGATCGCTGACTCATGCATACTGGCGAGCAGCCCCGGCAAAACAGCGACGCCAACATGGCCTTTCGTCAGGACTTGGCCGTCGTGCGCGTCCATACTGTCAATCAACATGCCGCCATATAGAGTCGCCCCACAACCACTGGCCGTGTGATCAGAAAACAGCATCGGCGTATCACCGGCAAACTGCTTCTGCGCGAGTTTAGCTACCATATTTTGCAGTTGCGTCGCTTTACCTGCTGCGGCGACACCCAACAGATCCAAGACGCAATATTTCGCTTGTTCAATAACGTCAGCTGGAAGCTGTTCAAAGGTTAATTCGTGAATAAATCGATGAATAGATTGCATCATCTACTGCTCCAGTTTTAGCGTTTTGCCTTCGACAATAGCGTTGTGATCAATGGTGTATTGCTGTCTCGCACGGTAGGCAGCTCGAACCTGGCTTTATCAATATCGTCCAATGACAAGGTTGCAGTTATCAAGGTTTCACCGTCTTCTGCCTGCGCCAATAGCTCACCCGTTGCAGACAAAATACAGCTTCCTCCCCAAAACCACGCTTCGCCCTCTGGCCCGTAACGATTGGCCATCAAAACTGGGGTTCCGTAGAGCACCGCATAGAATTTAACGTTAACTAACCAGTTGTCTTCATTGGAAAAGTCTTTACTGACAATACTGCTGGCCGAGTTGATCGGCGCGAGCAAGATTTCAGGCTTATCGAGTAGCGCGCAATGAACCAAAGGTGGATTCCATAAATCGGCGCAAATTAAAACCGAGCCTCGCCAATTTTCGTCAAGAGAAACGCTGGTGGTAGCCTCTCCCGAATGAAACCACTTACCCTCTTCAAGCCCACCATAGGTTGGTAAATTGACTTTACGATGCACAGCAACCACCGTACCACCGAGCAACCAAGCTATCGCGTTGTAGTACTCTCCCGGAGCGGCCTGTTCAACAAAGCCGACAATCACGGACATCTGCGGTGCAAGTTGCGCAAGCTCTTTAAGCCGAGCATCATCACGCTTCATGGCAACTTCACGCACAGAGGATTGGAGCTGGTATCCGGTCAAGGAGAGTTCAGGAAACAGCAATAGCTGCGACCCTATGGCCGCAGCTTGCTTTATGTAATCCTGATGAGTATTCAGATTGGCATTCACATCGCCTAACTGGGCGTTGATTTGGGCCACACTGACTTGCAGGATAGTCATGGTATTACCCCAAGTTATGCTCAGATAGGAACTGGCTTGCGACTTCTGAGATCGAACGTCGCTCCACATCAACTTGTTGATTCAATGTCGACATCGTATCGCCATCGATCGCCGCAGAAAGCGCGTTCATTTGCTCGGCAAGGTCTGGGTTCGCATCTAGCGTTTCTTGGCGAACCACAGGAGTGATCGCGTAATCAGGGAAGAACTGTTTGTCATCCGTTAAAACGGTAAAACCAAATGCTTTGATACGACCATCTGTTGCAAATACGAGCGCAGCATCGACTTCTTGCCCTTTTAGCGCATCATAAGTTAACCCAGTATCCATGCGTTTCACTTGGTCTCGTGAAGCTTTGAATTTGTAGGTTTTCTGTAAAGGTCGGAAGCCATCTTTTCGTGCATAGAATTCCGCATTCAAAGCAATGGTCATTGGCGGGTCTTGGCGCATTTGCTCGGCAAACTCGGACAAGGTTGAGATGCCACGTTGTTTCGCATCGTCACTGCGCATAGCGAGCGCGTAGGTGTTGTTCGCTTTTGAAGGGTTAAGCCAAACTAGGCCTTTCTTCGCATCGAGTTCCTTAACGCGTTGATACACTTGCTCTGCTGGGAGCTTGTCTTTGACTTTGTTGTAAATGATCAGTGATGTGCCCGTGTATTCCCAATAAAGATCAATCTGGCCGTTTTCTTGCGCTTTACGCAAAACCGCACTGCCCATGCCCGAACGCTTATCAACGTCGTAGCCTTTTTTGGTTAAATATTGAGACGTGATCTCCGTTAAAAGCTGTTGTTCTGTAAAGTTTTTGCCACCTACGACGATTTCCGCGGATGCGTGAAAACTTGAAAGCAGTACACCAACGGCCAGCAAGCGGCGAGTAATTTGCTTTAACATGTTTGACTCCTGTCTGTGTTCAATTTTTAGGATTGTTATTGTCTAGCTCTAATAGGGTTACAGCCTTTAGGTACAGTGACATAGGAAACGGCTCCTACCACACTGTCGATAGCGATAGCCAACATCGCTGTAGGAATAGCGCCTGCCAGCATCATGATGGGTTCATCCAGATCAATACCGGTAAAAATGAGCTCCCCTAACCCACCGCCACCAATTAAGAAGGCCAGTGGCACGGTGCCCACGTTGACAGCTAACGCCGTGCGGATACCGGCAAAAATGACGAACAGCGCATTAGGAATTTCAACCTGAAATAACATTTGTAACTCGGTCATACCAATGCCTGACGCCGCTTCTTTTAAATGAGCGGGCACTTCTTTCAGCCCGATGTAGGTGTTTCTGACAATCGGCAACAACGAGGCAATCGTCAGCCCAAATACCGCAGGCATGGTGCCAATGCCAAGAAAGCTCATTGCCAGCGCAAGAATAGCTAAAGTAGGAATCGTGGTCCCCACATTCAAAACCTGCATCGCCGATTCTGCGACTTTCTGAAAACGAGGACGGCTGAGCAATACGCCGACGGGAATAGCGATTAGGATCGCCAATCCACCAGACAGCAGCACCAGTTCAATGTGCTGAACCGTCAAATAAACAATGTCTTCTTGGTAGTAGAGGAAATCATCGATCGTACCCGCGCCTTGTAAATAAATACCCAACGCAAAGACACACGCCAATAAAACGAAATAGTAGGTTTGTTTTAGCTGATTGGTCACGATGCCTCCTTAGCCTGATGCAATGGCTGTGGCTCACTAAGAGAGGTATCGCGCTGATAAGTTGCGCCTAGATAATGAGTAATGCCGCGCTGTGTGACTTCTCCCACTAAGCGGCCATTCTCGTCAACACACGGCATCCAAACAATGTCGTGCGTGAACATCTTCGACGCGACTTTACGCAGATCATCCGTGGTTCGGGCGATTGTTTTCAGGCCAACATAATGTTCACCGCAGTACCCCTTCATATTGATTGCTGTAGCTTTTGGCACATAACCGATAGGCTGGTGTTGGCCATTTACTAATATCACGGCGTCGCGATACCCATACGCGTCAATTTTGGTTAAAGCGTCGGCAAGCGTCTCGTTAGGTTTCACGTGCGCAAAGGTGGTCTGCATGACGGACTCAGCCGTCACTAAGCGTAGACGTTTAAGTGCGCGATCATCTCCGACAAAGTTTTTCACGAAATCATCTTTCGGGTGTGCGAGCAAATCGTCAGGCGTATCGTACTGAACCAGATGACCATCGCGGAAAATCGCAATTCTATCGGCCATTTTGACCGCTTCATCAATGTCATGACTGACAAACATGATGGTCTTGTTGAGCTCTTGCTGCATTTTAAGGAACTCATCCTGGATTACTTCACGGTTGATCGGGTCAATCGCACCAAAAGGTTCATCCATCAGCATGACGGGAGGATCCGCAGCTAGCGCTCGAGCAACTCCAATTCGTTGCTGCTGTCCGCCAGACAACTCATTTGGATAACGATTAAGAAAGACACTAGGATCAAGAGCAACCATCTCCAATAGCTCTTTTGCACGCGTCATGTACCTTGCCTTATCCCACCCTAATAACTTGGGAACCACCGCGATGTTTTCGCCGATCGTCATGTTGGGAAATAAGCCAATTTGCTGAATAACATAGCCGATGTTGCGGCGCAGAGTGACTGTATCCATCCCAGAAGTATCTTCACCGCCAAGATAGATCTTGCCCGATGTCGCGGGAATAATTCGGTTGACCATTTTCAGCGTGGTGGTTTTGCCACAACCGGACGGGCCAAGTAGCACACATATTTCACCACTGGGAACTTCCATCTCAATGTGATCTGCGGCAGTCACCGGGCCATTAGGCGTTTCAAAAATTTTGGTTAGCTTGTCAATTTTGATCATTTGAATGTCCCTATTATTTGTCCTTTATCGAGCAGCGGTTAGGCCCGGTGGCGTTAATCTTTTTTGTAGTCGAATCAATCCGTAATCCGCGATGATAGCCAGAAGGCTGACGGCGATGGCACCAACGATCAGTTGTCGAGGATCACTTTGCGAGATGCCACGGCTGATAAACACGCCCAGCCCACCGGCTCCGATATACGCGGCGATCGCCATAACGCCAATATTCATTACTACTGCCGTTCTCACACCCGCCATAATCACCGGAATCGCCAATGGAATTTCCACCATTTTCAAACGTTGAAAAGGCGTCATCCCGATACCGCGAGCAGCCTCTCTGAGCGATGGTTCTACGTTGTGAATTGCGGTATAAGTGTTGCGAATAATAGGCAGCTGAGAATAAAGCAGTACGGTAATCACGGCGGGCACGTAGCCAATCCCATGACCAATGGTCGATAAGAGAGGAATCATCAAACCAAACAATGCGATTGAAGGAATGGTGATAATGATGGACGCTACGTAAAGCACCACTTTCGCAGCGCGCTCATTTTGTGTGATAAGAATGCCGATAGGTACGCCAGTTAAGATGGCAAGCCCAACAGCCAGAGCAACCAAAGAGATGTGCTCCATGGTAAGCGTACCTAGCAGCGCTAAGTTATCTATGGTGAAATTTAGTAAGTCCAAGTAGGTCTCCCCCAACTGTGATTCGCAACCAAGTTAACAGGAGATTAAATTACGCTACTTTTTATTAACAGTGTTGTAAAATAGCGACACGTAAAGATAGAAATACGAAATATTAAGAAAGGAATGAACTGGCTTTCTCATCACCAAAAACACGCTTGATTGGCGATGAGTAGCACTAGTAAACAATTTGATTATATAGGAACTTAAAAGCCTGTGCTGGCATGAAGAACTGACTACAACGAGCGATTAAATTGCTCCACGGCCTCTACAACACGGCTAGCGCCATCTTGTATTTCATTCATCACATTGCCTGCTTTTTCAGAGAGCTCTAGCGTATCTAGTGCTTCTTTTTGGCATTTAGCGATCAGCTTAACTGCGTTATCTGTTCGCTGTAGGTTTTCACTGACCATTGTGACAATTTCATCGGTGGTTGCATTGGTTCTTGTAGCAAGCTGTCTGACTTCATCAGCAACAACGGCAAAGCCTCTACCATGCTCACCCGCACGAGCCGCTTCTATCGCCGCATTTAACGCCAATAAGTTAGTTTGGTCAGCGATACCACTGATGCTATTTACCAACTCGCTAATACGCGATGAGTGCGCTTTAAGCTCGTCAATCGCCGTGTTCGCTTGCTGCATTTGCTCGGAAAGTATCTGCATCTTTTCTAACGTTGAGCCTATAACCTCTTGCCCTTGCAGGGTTTGTGTTCCAGTTTCTTGGGAGATTTCGTTCGCCAATTGCGCAGCCTGGGTCATTTTCTGTTCCTGCATCACCTGCTGGGTAATATCTGTCGCGAACTTAACGACCTTGTAGAGCTCTCCTCTGTCGTTATGGATAGGGTTATATGAAGCCTCTAACCACACATCTTCACCATAACGGTTAACTCGTTTGAATCGCTCTGATGAAAATTGCCCTTTTGCTAAACGTTGCCAAAACTCACGGTAAGCTTGAGAGCTCGACTCTTCCTGATCACAAAACATGCGATGATGCTTCCCTAGAATCTGATCAAGCGTATAACCCATTGTGTTTAGGAAATTATCGTTGGCTTTTAAAACATGACCATCTAATGTGAACTCAATCACCGCCATAGAACGACTTAATGCATTTAGCATGTCCTCTTGCTCACGAGATGATTTGATCGTTCGCGTAAGTTCAGAAGCAAAAACAAAAAAGCTTTCTACTTCTCTGTGCTCATTTAAAACAGGCTGGATAATCGTTCTTAACCAGGCTTCCTCACCATTACCTTTCTGTACTTGCAATGCCCCATTCCAGAACACTTTATCTTGGACGGCTTTCTTCATTCGATGAAAGTGATCTGTATTGCGCGAATTTGACGGTACCAATTCAGTAATTGATTTCGTTAAGATCTCATCATCATTTAAGAAAAGTTCTTGCTGTAGCTTAGTATTTGCAGAAGTAATGATGCCTTTACTATCCAATGTTAAGCGGATCATCTCTTCATCTAAACTGGTTTGGATTTGCTGCAGGATTTGCAACTCCTGCTTTAATCGTTGATTTTCTTGTTGAAGCGACTTATTAAAAAACATGACTTTCTCTCATTCGACCGACCTTCGGACTAGTCAAAGGTTTATTATTTGTATACCGAATAACCTGCAAGCGGCAAAATCGTTTGGTTGCATATTCAAACGCGATTTCTATTTCTTATCAAAGGACCCCGCTGGGAATACGGCGATTTTTTCTACAGTGTAACCTAAGCGCAGTATACTGAAATTTCTTCAGCGCCCAAGCTGTTTATATATTTATCAATATTAAAGCTCTTTATCGCCAGTTTGAGGTTTGTATTTGTGGATATACTTATATGGAGAAGCGGTGTGTTCAGATCAATAAGCCTTTTCATTAAAAAAAAGGGCCTTGACTTAATTCCAATAGTTTTTGCCGTTTGAGCGATTAGCCACTCCTTATTCGCTTGCATTTCTATTAATAGCGCACGGAGGAACCAGCAACAAGCGCATCGATTTGCCCAGTATCAATACGTTGTGGTATTCGCTCATTCAGTTTGCCGTGAAGGTGATGAATCACCACCTCATCAGTCGATTCGTCACGATCAGAAATGAGGTAATGAGGTAATAACGCATGACACCAGAGATTACATTATGTGTCCAACATTGTGCCCACTCCTAAGTTTCATAACTTCCTTCCCTCGGACGCTTCTATCTCTCACCACAGCAACTATGCTTTAAACGACATGTATTCAATTGTCTAGCTTCAACATATGAAGGTTAAGTGAACATAAACAAGCGAAGGAAACAGGGCCATGGAAGTCGATAAAAATGATAAGTTAACAAAAAAATTACAGATAGTGATTCATTGGTCTGTAAGAGTATTGTCGATAGTTATGTTGTTTGTAATCGTCATGGGTGTGATAGATGTTGCATGGACGATATATCAAAAACTTATCACGCCACCTAAACTCATTCTGACGATTTCAGATATGCTAGCCACTTTTGGTGCTTTTATGGCCGTTTTAATTGCTATTGAAATTTTCATCAATATAACTATTTACCTGAGAGAAAATGTTATTCATGTAAAAATCGTCATGGCCACCGCGCTGATGGCAATCTCCCGAAAGGTCATTATTATAGACTTTGAAACCTTGTCTCCAATGTACCTGATTGGAATTGCGGCTGTAGTTCTTAGTATGAGTCTTGGTTACTGGCTGATCCATAAACTGCCCAATAAGAGCCATACTGAATAAACATCTCAGCCTCCCGGCTTTGCAGATACTCTCAAGGCATGAAAGAGCCTTGTCTTGGCACGTTGAAGCTAATAGATTCCTCCATGCTAGGCTCTATATACTACGAGACAACAAGATTATAGAGTAGTGCCTAGGCGGGGAAATTATCGATATTATTTTCTAGCAGCTAATCTTTGAGTATTGGCACAGCTCAATGGGGCAAGTGTTGCTCCAGTTCCCCATCTGATTTATACCCTCAACATCTATGCATTTTAATTTCAACTTTTCCGTGATCCTCTTAAACAAGGTCGTCACGAATAGCCTGAAGGATTACATCCGGCTAGAAGTAACAGCCAGAAAAGTGATTGTCAGGTGGTCGGTCATCTCGCCTTAAAATTAGCTCTTAACGTATACCTTCAGCTCAGTTTGCGAAACAGCCTTAAAGGTCAAAGTAACTTTCAATCCCATTCAGAGTGTTGGTCGTGGCCACAGCGGCTAATATCAACCCCATGATCCGACTTACAGCACTAGCTCCTGTATTCCCAATAATCCTGTGTATACCGCTGGCCATTAATAGCAAGATATAAACAACCAATAGTACCAGCAGCATCATAGCCACGGTCTGGACTTGCTCCCAAATATTAAACCGCACGTTCTCTGTGAGTAAAACGGCGGCTAATATTGCGCCAGGGCTAGCAATTGATGGAATGGCTAGAGGAAAAACTGCTGTATCATGATGACTATTGAGCGTTCTGATTTCTTCTGCTGGTTTACTCTCACCAAATATCATAGTCAAAGCAAACAAGAACAATACGATACCGCCCGAGATTTGAAACGCAGACAAGGGAATACGCATTGCTGTAAGTATGATTTCACCAGCAACAACAAAAAACAGTAGGATAGCAACGGAGAATAGAGTCGCAAACAGAGCGACCTTACGCTTTGCCACTTCTTCATAGCTTTTTGTGGCTGCGATAAAAACGGGCACAGTACCTATGGGATCGATGACAGCAAAGAAAAAGATAAAAGTTGCCACAAAGTCAATCATGCTACTTTCTCCAGTACCAATTTAGCTTTAAGGATAGAAGATCAGCTTGAAGTAGCAGAGAAAATGTTTGACGCTAACATAGCGAGAGCTCATTCAGAAAAACAAAAATGGTGCGTTATTTACAATACAGAACTTACTTCTATCCTATCGATAACTATTAATATCTCAAAGGTAATGACTACCATACCTAACGGTAGTCGCCATCGCTTTAGACTTCTCAGAGAACATCAAAAAAAACAAGTGAACGAGAAGAATATCGACGTCATAAGATAGTGAGGCTTTAGTGTTTATACCAGTGCTCTTTTGACTCCATTTGAGCTTTTACTTCTGCACTATATTCAGCAGTAGGTCGTGCCAATAACCTTGGAATGCCGATAGGTTCTCCGGACTCTAAACAATAGCCATACTCCCCTGCGCGCAAGCGAGCCAACGATCGTTGAATCTTAGGTAACAGCTTTTGCTCTCTATCTATGATTCTTAATGCGATTGCAGATTGCTCCTCACTGGACGCCCTATCGCTTTCGTCACTGAATTCCATTGGCGCAATCATCTCTTCTTTCGCGCGTTCAATATGCGCTAACGTCAATTCATAAAGCTCAAATAATCGGTTTTCAAAAAACGCGAGCTGAGCTTCATTCATATAATCCGCCTCGGGCGCTGCAAGAATTTCTTCTTCTGTCATGACATGCTTTTTCTCTTCGTTCATAGAACCTCCACACCGAGATAAGAGTTCGATCTCTAAATTCCGGACATCTGAACCTGTGCAACTAAACGACAAATAAAGCCGCCAATAAGGTGCAGTACTCGACACAGTAACAAACTGCTTGATGCCAGAGTTAAGATCACCGACTATATTAATTGTTACATTATAACATTACACTATAAAGAGCATGAGCATGAACACCCAGAAACTCCCTGTTACGGTTTTATCCGGCTTTCTAGGCGCAGGAAAAACAACCGTTTTAAGTCATATTCTTAACAATAGACAAGGCAGAAAAGTCGCGGTCATCGTCAACGACATGAGCGAAGTCAACATCGATGCGGCAACTGTTCAGAATGAAGTTTCTCTCAACCACAGTGAAGAAAAGTTGGTTGAAATGAGTAACGGCTGCATCTGTTGTACCCTGCGTGAAGATCTACTTGAAGAAGTCACTAAACTCGCGCAAGAAGGCAGATTCGATTACTTAGTTATCGAGTCCACTGGCATCGCCGAGCCACTTCCCGTTGCAGAGACTTTTACGTTTGCTGATGAAAACGGGCTATCACTTTCAGACGTTGCACGTTTAGACACCATGGTTACGGTGGTTGATGCGATTAACTTTCTGCGTGATTACGATGAAGCTAAGTTCTTAACAGAGACAGCCGAATCCTTAGGTGAAGACGATGAACGCAGCGTCGCCGACTTACTCGTCGATCAAGTCGAGTTCGCTGACGTGATCCTGATAAGTAAAACCGACCTCGCTGAGAAATCAGAAATCGAAAGGCTTCTTGCGATTCTTAAAACCCTAAACACATCGGCCACTATTCTTCCTATCTCGAATGGTGAAGTAGAACTTGATGCCGTACTCGACACACAAAGTTTCAGTTTTGAAAAGGCGCAACAAGCCCCAGGTTGGTTGAAAGAAATGCGAGGCGAGCACATACCTGAAACCGAAGAATACGGCATTTCCAGCTTTGCCTATCATGCGAGACGCCCTTTCCATCCAGAGAAGTTTTACGACTTCCTCCACAATGCGAAAGATTACGGCAAACTGATTCGTTCCAAAGGTTACTTTTGGCTAGCAACCAGACCAGAGTTTGTCGGTCAATGGAGCCAAGCGGGAGGCATCGCACGTTATGGTGTTGCGGGTATGTTTTGGAAAGCAATTCCGAAAGAGGAATGGCCGACGGCTCAAGATTACTTAGATGCTATAAACGACATTTGGCAAGAACCTTATGGCGATATGCGACAAGAATTGGTGTTCATTGGTCAGGGATTAGAGCAAGAGAAATTGATTGCTCGTCTAAACGAATGCTTGTTAACAGAAGATGAGATGGAGCAAGGGCTCGACTATTGGTTATCTCTGGAAGACCCTTTCCCTGAATGGGAACAGTAAACGACTGAGATTCAAAAAAGCCTCCCACCATTCGGGAGGCTTTTTCGTTACACAGAGCCAATTTTGGTATACCGAGCCAATTCAGTAAGTCCGTTCTTGGTACAAGCCGAGATTCAAACATGCACCAAGGGAATCCTCACCAGTACATTCAAACTGTCTTCTTCTGGCTCAACTTAGCTATTTTCTTTGGCCAAGGATCTTCAAATGTTGCCCCCTGTTGCCATTGCTCCAATTCCGCATCCGTTAAAAAGCAGTTTTCCAGCGCATCAATAAACACATCGACTTCGTTTTCTTGCCCAATCACCGTTAAGCGACAACGACGATCACCAAAGCGGCTTTCAACACTGTCTATCTTATCTTGCAGGATTTGACGATGTTCCTCAGTGAAGTTTTGCGATTCGTCATTGATTACCGAAGCGCGCCAAAAGCCTGTAATTTCAAGCCCCACATTGCCGCTTGCTTGGCTCCAAAGCAGTGAAACATCGTCTCGAGTTGGAAACCAAAAGAACCCCTTACTGCGGAACACACCTTTAGTTAAATACTGGTGGCAGGTACTCCACAAACGCGCAGGATGAAAAGGTCGATCATCTTTGATCACTTTGGCGACAAGGCTTTGTTCGTCTTTATCAGAGAGATTCAACGGCTCATTCACCGTCTCACGAAGTTCTGCGATTAACTGCTCAACAAGGAAGAAATTGTAGTCTTGCTCACCTTTCAACATGCGGATATCCAAGTTTCCCCATGACGTTTTGATTATCTCGGTGTAAACATTAAGCGGATGAATCCCCTGCGCGATGTTGCGAACGGTATTGTCATCCACTTTGTCCGT
This sequence comes from Vibrio sp. Vb1574, assembly GCF_033338675.1. Taxonomy (NCBI): domain Bacteria; kingdom Pseudomonadati; phylum Pseudomonadota; class Gammaproteobacteria; order Vibrionales; family Vibrionaceae; genus Vibrio; species Vibrio sp. Vb1574. The sequence continues at coordinate 42,335 of NZ_JAWOTC010000002.1, read as the reverse complement.
CTTGGTGAGCATGACACGGTTTGAGAACATAATTTGCTCTACCAACAAGTTTTCAACGCCGCGAACACCCTGCTTTACGTTCTCTTGCCACTTCGGAATTAAGGCAGAGCCTTGTCGATAGTCATCTCGCAACCAAGTCGCATCCACCAACGTAATCACGTCTTTGAGAGCGAATGGTGCGTTGTTTTTAAAATACTCAACCAAAGGCAAAGGATGACTACTGCCCGACGTTTCAATCACAATCCATTCTGGCCATTTTTCTGCGCAGAGCTTTTTAAGGGCTTTATCGAGCTGCCTTACACCACTCGGGCTGCTGATGCTGTCTCCACTGATCGTGACAAAGTTGCCCTGCTCTTCACTCACCGCATCGGTATTTAAGATAAGCACGCCATCAACGTCTAACTCACTCATGTCATTCACAATAACGGAAAGATCAATACCAGAAGAATAGGCTTGTTGAAGAATGTTGCGTAAAAAAGTGGTTTTCCCTGACCCGAGAAACCCATGCAAAATAGTGACTGGAATTGATGGCATACCTTTGACCTACAAACTCTGAATAAACACATGTTATAACATAACAATTTGATGAGTTATAGAAGGAATCCAATTGCTGTCTTAGACCCAAAGCTTAAGAATCGGTAAAGACCACAGAGACTGATTTTTCAGAACTCGCCTTCGTTTCTCAGCGCGTTTCATCACCAGCAAAGGTCTGACTATTGATAAAAATAATAAGTGGTTACAAAACGACCATTGCTTTGTTTATAAAATTGGAGAAAGATGACAATACAGCGATTTATAGGAGGTGGTGTTATGACTTTAGTTCTTACCGTTCTTATTTTCCTAAGTTGTATTGCGATGCTCGCAATTGGTGTGATGTTTTCACGTAGGCCGATCAAAGGCGGAGATTGTTGCAAAGCGTCCGATGTTGCGGATGTGGACGCACGTAAAAGAAAAAATCGCAGTCATTATTCTTCTAGGAACACATATTGAGACTCACCTATTGCTCCAACCTCATAACACAAAATAGCATAACTGAGCCCTAACAAATTGTCGGGACTCAGTTTTTCGTTTCTACTAGATAATCAAACTCTGATACTCGCGCCAAAAATGAAGGTTTCTGGATGTTAGGAAGCGACTTCGCGATAGGTAAGTCGGCTTTCATTGCATCAACCGGACGATTACGAACTAAAACTTCAAAATGTAAATGTGGTCCGGTTGAACGACCAGTATTCCCAGAGAGGGCTATTTTTTGCCCACGCTTTATAACTTGACCTTTTTTAACCAAGATTTTATTCAAGTGTAGGTAACGAGTTTTGTACACACTGTTATGTTCAATCACTAAATAATTACCGGCATAAGGGTGCTTGCGGACCGCAATTACTTTTCCATCCCCAGTAGAATAAACTGGCGCACCGATTGGTGTCGCGAAATCCGTTCCGTTATGCGGGGTGACTCTTCCCGTCACTGGGTGTTTACGCTTAGGGTTAAACCCAGAGGTGATTCGGCGGTATGCCCTATCGACAGGATAACGGTTAAACGCTCGCTCCAAACTGTTACCAGCTCTATCATAGAACCGTCCATCCTCGGCTAGAAATGCAGCGACTTCGCCCTTCGCTAAGTTAAAAGAAATAGCCTTAATCTCACTATTGCCAGTTTTGTATTCACCTAAATATTGCTGTTTCACTAATATATCGAAACGGTCACCGGCTCTAAGAGATCGCGCAAAATCAATCTTATCTTTCATCACCTGCGTAATATTTGCGACGTGGCCTGATGCCAATCCTACTCGATGTGCCGAGACTGAAAAACTCCCTTTGATTTCTCCCGAAAATAAGGTTTCACGCCATTCCCCTGAAATTTCCTGAAATTCGTAAGAGAAGGAGCCATCGTTTTCTCTAGTGTAGATAGCCTTCTCTACAAGGCTCATATGATAAATTAGTCGACTCAATTGCCCCATGTCATCCATCACTAATTCAAGCTCTTCTCCGGGCTTAATCATATCTAGCTGGAGGTGATCAAGATCAACTGAGAGAATTTGCTGCAAAATACCGTAAGGGAGACCCAATTGAGCGAAGATACCACTGAGCGTATCTCCCACTTTAACTATGTAGTGTATTTGTTTAGGTTTAGGCAACGGAGTCAAACTGCTATCTGAGGGAACCACTATCTTTGATGATGGAGGTGGTGACGAATCACTGCTTTGATTCAGTTGAGTGCTGTGACTATCTTGATTTGGCTCATCCTCTGTAGGTAGAAGCAAAGCGACCGAAAAACAAAACACAGCAACGATTAAAGCAATAAATTTAAACTGACTCATGAGAAACTAAGTATCAATAACAACGATTGTTATGTTATAACATATCTAGGATTGTTTTTACTCAGTTTAGTAAACGTTTATTCAGTTCACTGGATTGGCTAAGAGAAGACCAGTCATTCAACCCATTCTCTTTGAGAAGGCTCAATAATGAACACATTCAATTCAGCACTTATCGTTGCAGGAACACACGGAAACGAACTTTCTGGTATTTATTTACATAAACTAATCAAAGAAAAACGTTACTCTGTCAATAGATCAACCTTTTCAGCCTGCTCGATCATCGCAAACTCCGAAGCAGCAAAACACAACGTCCGATACATCAATACAGACTTAAATCGCGAGTTCTCAGCAATGAATAGCAATCATTGTCCTGATTTGCATGAAAGCAAGATTGCACATCAATTTATCGAGAAATATGCAAACCAAGAAAAACTGTTGATTGTTGACCTGCACAATACAACAAGCAATATGGGAGCGACGTTGATTCTGCTTTCTAACGATGTGTTTTATCGGAAACTGGGCGCGTACGTCAAACAACGAATGCCATCAGCACATGTCCTTTTCGAAGAGCGAAAAGAATGGCAAGAGCAACCTTACCTTTGTACTGCTGGGCAATATGGAATAATGATTGAGGTCGGGGCGCAAGCACATGGTGCGCTAGAGTACAGTACGTTGGAGTTGATGAAACAGATGCTTACCGCAGTATTGGACTATGTTGAAAAGCACAACCTCAACCAAATAGGCTTACTGAGCGATTATGAGGCGTTTTTTTACACCGAAGAAATCAGGGTTCCACTTGATCAAGAGGGTATGCGGCAAGCACTAGTACACCCTACTATTTGTGGCAGAGATTTTGAGGCGGTCAAACCAGGAGCACCTTTATTAGCGACTTTCGCTGGTTATGATATCCATTGGAATGGCAAAGGGGAAATTTACCCGCACTTTATCAATGAGAGCGCCTACAGTACCGCAAATATAGCAATGGCCCTCGCTAAAAAAAGACGTGTTTCTTCCGTGTAACTTAAAGCAAGTAATTAGGCCACGTGTAACGTGGATACCTCACCCCATGAATAAAACTGTGCCTGAACCGCATAGGCAGAAAATACGGGTACTAACCCCACCCTAATACGGCAGCATAAGTGCCCTAAGCGCAGCTTTAAAAGAAACCCCACTAGAATTTTAAGGAGGTAAGACATTATGGTTAAAAGGAGAGTTTTCTCTTTTCTATCATGATGCCTTCTCCAAACATCGAAATAATCTATCTTCAAATTGGTCATCTAGACCGGAAGAGATCAGTTCTAGGCGGCTTTCTGAACACTCGTCTAGTTCAAACTCTGTGAGTCCATCTGATGTTAGATTGTAACCAAAAATACCGCTTCCCGTGATAAAAACCGCTTTCATTCGTTCGACCTTGAGGTCGAGCAGCAATAATCTCAGCTTTTGATGATCGAACACGTTTTCAGCGGATATACGCCAACCGATACTGTAGAAACCTTCCCCCTGATTGGTTGCTTTTAGAATGCCGCTCTCAGGCATAGGCAACTCAGGAACAAGTGACTTTTTCTCTCTTTCACGATAAAGAACAGAGGGCGTTTTTTGCACGTCAATACGAGTCGCTCCCTCACATTCATGAAAAGGGATAGCGCCATGTTCAGCGAAAATCACTTTTGTTTCCCGCAGACCGAGCTTTGCTATATAAGCCGTCAGCTTTTGCTCATCTTCATCTTGATAGAGATCGCGCTTATTACCTACCACTGTATCTGCGATAGTGATTTGCTGGTTAAACGTTTCATGCTCAGTGTACTTAGGATCCGATAGTTTACGTGCATCGACTAAAGTAATGTTTTTTTGCAAAGCGAGAATTTGACGATAATACTCGGTCGATAGCACTTGCAGTACTTCTTTAGGATGACCAAGGCCTGTAGGTTCAATCAACAATCGATCTGGCCTTGCTTCAGACAATAATTGATTTAAGGCGATTTGCATCGGAAGACCTGCTGCACAGCACATACATCCCCCGGGGACCTCTCGAATAAACACTTGGTCTTGTTGTTTTTTTTGGCCTTGTAACAAGCTGCCATCAATACCAACTTCGCCAAATTCATTGACCAATACAGCCCAACGTTCATGACTCGGTTTATGGGTCAATAAGTGCATTATTGCCGATGTTTTCCCCACCCCGAGAAAGCCAGTGATGATGTTAGTCGGCACTCGCGAAATCAGTGGCTTATTAAAGTTCATTGGCAATTCTCCGGTAGCCTTGGACTAGTTCATGGTTGGCAGAAACGACGGATTCGGAAAAAGCTGAATATTCTGGCGGCACTTTAGAGATACTCTCTAAATCAAAACCGACACCAATATTGGTCATCGGTGGTACATGGAAATAAGCGGGTAAATCGAGGCCATCGACGACACAGTTATGACGAATAACACACCTCTCACCGATGACGCTATTGAACACGACGGAGTTGAAGCCAATGAAAACATCATCACAAACCTGGCAAGGACCATGAATAATCGAACGATGAGCAATGGATGAGCGCTCACCAATGGTCACCGCAGCCCCTGCCTTAGAGTGAATTACGACACCATCTTGGATATTGGTGTCACGTTTGATGACGATAGCTTCCATGTCTCCATGGTTATTAACTTCGTCAGCTCGAATAACAGCATAGGGTCCAATAAAAACGTTATCCTCAATAATGACTTTGCCACAGATAATAGCGGTTGGATCGATAAAGGCTGTTGAGGACACCTGTGGCATATGGCCCGTTGGGTTTCTTCTTAACATAATGCTTCCAGTTTGTTTATGGCTCTTTTTTTACGGTCAGCGACTTAACGATTGAAGGATAAACGCATCGCTCCAGCTGGTTTATCGATGACTTTGTTATTGTCATAAACTAGCGCGCCATTGACCCAAGTCTTTTGAATTTGAGCTGAAAATTCATGTCCAGCAAAAGGCGACCAACCACAATGATATAAACTGTTTTCGTTGCTAACTCGTGTTGGGGTATGAGCATCAACCAACACCAAATCGGCGTAGTAACCTTCACGGATAAAACCTCGGCCTTGAATGCCATAGCGAATGGCCGGGTTGTGCGCAGTTTTTTCGACTACTTGAGTCAAACTCATATGACCTAAACGGACATGCTCGAAGAGAGTAAGTAACGCATGCTGAACTAACGGCAGTCCGGCTGGAGCCTGCTCGTAAGGCACTTGTTTTTCTTGCCAAGTGTGAGGAGCGTGGTCTGTTGCAATGATATCTATTTGCCCCGTATTTAACGCTTTTAACAACGCATCGCGGTCACTAGGAAACTTGATTGAAGGATTACATTTGATCAAGTTACCAAGAGCGCCATAATCTTTGTTGCTGAACCAAAGATGGTGAACACAAGCCTCCGCGGTGATTGATTTGTCTCGAATGTCTCTCTCGTCAAAAAGTGCTAGCTCCTTCGCCGTTGTGATGTGCAGCACATGCAGTTGGCTGTGATACTTTTTGGCAAGTTCTACCGCATAAGAAGATGAAGCGTAACAGGCCTCTTCGTCACGCAAAATGGGATGGTCTTCGATAGTGAAACCTAGCTTCTTAAGCCTTTGCTTTTGCTGGTTTTGTTTAATAACAGTCCCACTTTCACAATGAGTAACAATGAGTACTGGAGAGTCACGAAAAATTGACTCTAACGCTTGCGGATCTTCGACTAACAAATTTCCTGTTGATGCCCCCATAAATACTTTCACACCACAATGTTGTTTGGGGTTAAGTTGTTTAATCTGTTCAAGATTGTCTTCGGTTGCACCGAGGTAGAAAGAATAATTCGCAAACGAGCTTTCTTTAGCGAGAGCGAACTTGCGCTCTAACGAGTCAATAGTCGTTGTAGCCGGACTAACATTGGGCATTTCCATGTAGCTTGTAATACCGCCGGCCACCGCTGCCCGCGACTCACTTGCAATTGTGCCTTTATGTGTCAGCCCAGGTTCTCGGAAATGCACTTGATCGTCAATCATGCCTGGCAGTAAGTAAGCCCCTTTAGCATCAATTACAATATCTCCGTGTTGTACGGATATATTAGTAGCAATCTTGTCAATTCTTTGATCAACAATACGTAAATCTGTTTCGGTAATGGCTCTTTCGTTGACCACCCGAGCGTTTTTAATCAATGTTGCTGACATAATTCATTCTTTTAGATAATTTGAAAAGGTGGCCAATACTCGGTCACCTTGTGAAGCTATAAGGGGAGATCGTGTGTCTGCCTCATAGGGGGCGGTTTGCGCATTCATCGCAAACACAGGAAATCTCAAATTGTGGGCTAAGAACGGTGAAGCCTTCTTGTATGGCTTTCGCACATACGCTAGAAATAACATTGGCTTCAACCGCTATTTCACTAACCTTTCCACACTGAGAGCAAATCAAAAACTGTGGAACGCCATGCTCCTGATCGCACGCGATTTGAGAACAAACGACGTATTTACTAGATGTATTGAGCTTATGGACAAAGTGCTCTGCTTCAAGGAAATCGAGTATTCGATAAACCGACATCGCTTGAATGTTTTGAGAAAAGTTGTGATTGCAGTAGTCAACTAGTTCGTAGGCAGAAAGCGGCTTCTCCGCATATAGCAGTGAAGTCAGTATCAATTTCCGTTTAGTAGTGAGTTGTTTACCTCGCAGCAGGCAGATTTTCTCTACCTGCTTCATGACGTCATCTACCGTTTTGAGCTTTCTCATATCTCTAGATGAAATCCAATGTGAGTAGTAAGCGACGTTCATTGTCTGCAACATGTGGAGAGCGATGTATAAGTCCAGTGGCTTCATTGCCTTCCCAACCACTTCCTTTGAGCAGGGCAACATCGCCAGGCTGCATTCGTCGTATGGCACTTTCAGAGTCGTATAAGCCCGATAGGTGATCAGGTTGACCAAGACTACCGGCACCGAGTTTAGTGCGATCAATGGTATCGTTGGTTAACCATTCGGTCGCTCGGCCGGTATAAGTTATGACAAGTCTGCAAGGCACACGATCAAAGTGAAATTTCGGGCACATCGGGCTGTCTAGGCGAGTTAGCCTCAAACCTGCTTCTTTAACCTCAAACAAACAGCAGAACATATCGACGATTAAAGCAACATCTTCACTCAGCGCATCAGCACACGCATAGCCCTTTAACTTGCTTCGTACCCATTGTGCAGCATCATCTGGCGTGACACTTTGTACCAGTGCCAATCTAGGCTCCTGTGCCAGCATCAGATTAATGTCCTTCGTCAACTCTTTCGAGAGCGTTCGCTGCCATATGGCAATATTGTGCTCTGGTTTGTAGATGTCGCTAAGTATGTTCGCTGATGTCGATATCGCCAACGATGATGTTGTTTGGACACGAAGCGGGTTCTCAACTACATCAATGCTCATATATCTTCCTCCCAAGCGTTAAAAAGGTCAGGTAAAGGTTTTAATAACGTTGATTTTCTAGGGCTATGAGACCTAGTAATCGTTACGATTTCGCTCTAGTTCACGGACATATTGACACAGTCCCACCCCATGTAGAGTCAAGTCAGACAACGCTTGTGAAGAAATCAACGTTTACTCTCTCTCAATAGGAGACTACTGGTTGTGAGATCAATTCTTTAAACAACAAATTGTAGAGCCCCAAACAAAGCAATGTTATAACATAACAATTAATCTTTTCAATATTTACCTTTTTTGATTAAAAATAATTAGGGGAACATCATGAGCATGCGAGCACGGAAATTATATTCCGCGATTAGAAAAGTAACGCGTAGGTGAATCGCCATAGACCCGACGAAACATCGCGATAAAGTTGCTGGGCGTCGAATAACCCAAAGCATGTGCAACCGCTCCTACAGATTCCCCTCGAGCTATCATTTCTAATGAATGTATTAGCAGTACTTGTTGCCGCCATTCATTAAAACTCATGTTTAACTCACTTCGAATCAATCGTCTTAACGTCCGAGATGAGACTGCCCCAATATTGGCCCAATGCTCCACAGAATGTTTGCTGTTTGGGTCTATTAAAATTGCTTGAGTAACTTTTTGCAGTCTCGGATCTCTGGGCAGCGGGATGTGGAGTGACTCATGAGGGCTATTGACGATTTCATCGGATATTACGGCAAGAATACGTAAAGACTGTATGGATAGATCGTCTGTTTTGCTCCATATCGATGCTCTAACCGATAGGGCTTTCAACACATCGCTCATTTGGATAACACAAGGTCTCATTGGAAACCGCTCACAACTCTCTGGAGTAAACAGTAATGAACGACCTTTCAGAGAACCACAAAAATAAACACTGTGCATCGCACCCGGGGGGATCCAACCAGCTCGGTGAGGTGGTAGTATCCACGTTCCTTCATCGGTTTTGACCTGAATTAGCCCTTCATCTATACACAGTAACTGGCCTCGATGATGACTGTGCCAATTATGTGGCCGTTGATCCAAATGGTTGAAGTCGCTCCTTTCATGCTGCCACTCCTTAACGATCAGTGCGGCGCCATTTTTCCATTCGCTGTAATCAGAGTTTGTCACTTTATTTACTCAATTCCATTTTGGCCATTATTCATTATTTTCTGTCCTCTTAACGTTACCATAGCAAGTTAGCGTTCGAGTAACATTTTAGCAACGACCATTTTATCGAAGGCAGAACCATCATGAACGAACCTATCTTTATTATCTATTACATTACGGCAGGCTTGGGCATTGGCTTTCTCGCAGGACTCGTTGGTGTGGGTGGTGGTGGAATGGCCGTCCCTATTTTTGCGTTTCTATTTTCACTACAGGGAATAGCTGATACGGAAGTAGTGCATCTTGCGTTGGGGACATCAATGGCTTCGATGATTGTTACAACATTGGGCAGCATGCGCGCTCACTACAAAAAAGAGAATGTAGACTCGACAATGGTAGTAAAAATGTTGAGCGGAGTTCTAGTCGGAACATTTTGCGCCACATTCGTAGCATCGTATCTACAAGGAGTCTATCTGGCAGGCTTTTTCAGCGTATTCATGTTGTATGTTGCTTATAAGATGTTTCTCAACACTGAAAATGAGTACAACCCTAACCCACATGGGGCTATCGGTAATATCACTGTAGGCTCGGTCATTGGCTCTGTATCAGCACTTGTCTCTATAAGCGGTGCGGGGTTGATCATCCCCTATCTTGTCCAGCAAAATTTTGAAGTAAAACGTGCTATTGGAACCTCTGCTGCGATAGGTTTCCCTATCGCGCTGTCAGGAAGCCTCGGTTACATGTTAAACGGATGGGAAAATACAGATTGGAACAACTTAGTCTTAGGATACATATACCTTCCTGCAATGCTCAGCTTCTCCATTAGTAGCTACTTAACTACTAGCCTCGGCGTGCGTTGTGCAGAGTATTTCCCAAATAAAGTTCTTAAGAAAATCGTTGGTATTTTGTGTGTTCTTCTAAGTTTCAAAATGTTGGTACAAGTACTTAGTTAGAGCAAATAACACGGTCACTAGTAGGCCTTGCACTATGGTGAAAGGATAAGCCTGCAAAAACTTACTTCTCGCTTTGCTGGTCCAAGCACACAATGTGTAAGAAAGCTCCTCATTGTTGCACTCTTATGACTTTGTTAACCTGGCCAGAATTACATCCAAAATGTGCTGATGATTGTCCTTTCTGGAAACCTCGTCACGCTCCTGGCAAAGTGCTTCCTCCCCTTCTGATGCGAGAATTTTAATGCCACGCTCAGTACATTCTGCGAACGCACTAAACTGACTCGCACTGGGGATCTCTTGAAATGTTACATTGGGAAGAGCAACAAGTGATTCGGCTGGTGTCAGTGCGGGATATAGCCGATCAGAGAGCGCCACCACGGTGATAGCATTGTTCATCAAGGCCAGAGTTTCAGGGACAAAAGTTTTCGTTAGCTCAGGGTTGATAACGACGACCGATTTCAGTTTGTTTTCAGACTGAAATCGGGGAAATTTTTGATCCGGGATGCTGGTAATATCAACGTTATTTTCACGTAACCAATGACAGTCTACATTGGTGGCGTTGTGACACGATGTTCGATATTTCTCCGGGCTTATTTGCGCTCCGGAGAGCATCAGCATAGATGTGCCGCCCAGAAAAAAGCCGACCCCCTGCACTGCATCAGTATCTACGCCTCCGGACAGTATCCCGACCGAACTTAATTCGTTCAGCCCAAGCACCAAATCACTGGTTCTGAATGTGATTTCATCGACAGCCATTTCTGCATTGATTTCGTTCGGTGCAGGAGGCTTTGGTACCACAACGACATAACCTTGTTGCGCCAGGCTCGAGGCTATCCAACCACTGTGGGAAAACGCTGACCGTGTTCCGCCCTGCGACAAAAGCACAACGGGAAATTTTCCACTTGCTAAAGGGGCATCTAACTGCGTTTCGACTGATTTAAAAATGTTCCCCCTACCAAACGTGAAATTGTTTTTTTCGTTCGTTGTGGGATACCAATAATAGACTTCTACTGGCTTATCTCTGTCTTCACTGAATCCCGTTTTGATTGTTAGCGCAGAATGGTATTTCGGCTCATTCGTACTGGCGCTGGCACTGACACTGACACACAATGTAGCGAGTAGAAACGACATTATTATTTTGGTTTTCATTTTTCCCTCAGTCGGTCAACACATTATTCTGCACGGCATCTAGAAAAATAACGCGCAGGAGATTCTCCATATATTTTGCGAAACACAGCAATTAAGCTATTCATAGTCGAGGTAACCAAAAGAAAATGATAGACCGCTCCAGCTAGAGCCTTTCTTTTCAATAATTTTCTGCGGATATCCACCATGCAGAAGTTCGTACTTTACTCATTGTAAACGACTAATCATTGCCTCTTAAGGCAACATTAGAAAACCAACCGTATTCACAATCCATAACTCCATAACTCATAGTTACACCGATGTATATCTAAGTGAGCCGAAGCTTCATTGCCCATCCAGTGCCCTTTGCATTTTTATAGCAAGGTAGCCAAGCACCATTTTATTACGGACCATTGCTGCGCGGCTAATGCTTTTGTTTTGTATCGTAACTGATTTGCTTACTGACGTTCTTTAGTTGCACTCCTACCTTATTAAATGCCTTTTGAATAGTTGTGGAAACATGCTGGCGGCCCTCTCCTTCAAAAAAGTTAGCTCGATCTTGCTTCGTTTCGAATACACAGACTATTTCTAAACTTTGTGGAAAAGAAGAGAATTTGACGGTATGAGTCACCCAAAGAAAGCCATCGTAGCCTTTTAGCGTATCTTCACAAACTTCGGTCAACACTTCTCTAATTAGATTCTCGACCTTCTTATCTGATTTGCGCATGAATTAAACTGCCTTCCTATCTAACGCCTTTAATTAGGTCTCAGTCTACATTGTCTTAAACAGTATTTGGCAGTGGTATTTAGTCAATAGCCTGTAGATGAGGTTATTCGCACGAAGATTTACCGACCTACTCGCTTCGAACTACATCTTACGCTGTTAAAAATAAGCGCTTTGCAACTCTACAAAACGCTTCTAACTTATTAGATTATTTTAAGTGTGTTTCAAGGAATGCAGAAACCTTGTCCATTGCAATGCCGACTGCTTCTGGATGGTCATACAGTTCATAGTGAGACCAATTTTCCAAATTAACCAGCTGTCGGTCTTTTGATTGAACAGAGCGGCCATAAATTTCCTGCCCATCACGATAAGCACCAAACGCCCCGACTTTTTGCCCTACCACGGCCATAACAGGCTGAGTCAATAACGTTTCGGCAAATGCAAAGGCATCCCAGCTCAGTGTTTTCTGTGCATGTGAAAACAGCATACGAGTTGCACCACCTTCGGTTTGTCCACGTGATGTTTTGTAGTATTCAGTAGCTTCGAACACGTCTCGTTCTGTTAATCCATTTTCTTTTGCAAATTCAATATTTGGAGGAAGAAGTTCATCGATTTTCAGCTCTGAGCCGCGAGCTTCGGCTGTTCTCTGTGCAGCCATAGCTTCAAGATTGGCGATAGGGTCGTACATACTAAAGCCTTCACGGAACAAGCGGCCTAAGTTAACAGGCGTAATACCTACGACAGCTTTCAAGCGCTTTTCGGTTAGGGCTGAATTGATCATGTAACCACCACCGCCGCAGATACCGAGTCCACCAATTCTATTCTCATCGACATATGGTAAAGTTACTGCATAGTCGATAACGCGACTGATATCTTCAACACGTTGACTTGGGTCTTCTACGTAGCGAGGCAATCCTCCCGATTCTCCTTGGAAGCTCGCGTCAAATGCGATCACGACGTAACCTAACTCAGCAAGGGCTTTACCATAGACAGCGCTGGATGTTTGTTCTTTACAACTACCAAAAGGATGAACACTTATCATTGTTGGGTAGCGTTTCGATTCATTGAAGCCTTCTGGGAATAAAATTAATGCAGACATATCCCAAGACATATCAGCATTTCTAAAAGTGATTTTTTGCATATTCATAATCAATACCTTAAGAGTAAAAAGCCTTGAGAGCAGAAAGGCTCGAAGCAATTGAGCCTTTCATCGGGAATATTAAAGAGTGCGTTGGAAGAAAGATGCGAGTTGGGATACTGCGTCATCGACGTATTCGGCAACATCATAAAGCGACATATGGTTTGCACCATCAATGGCATACAAGGTTTTATCTGAACTCGCAGCACGTTCTATCAGGTCATCACTCATCCATTTGCTGCCTGCGTCACTACCAACGACAGCAAGAATTGGCTGAGTTAGGAATGCTTCCGCTTTGTGGTACGAATCGTAAGTAATGATCTGATTTAAGTTACGAGTTAGAGCAAAACCCGGCGCATTTGGATGTTCACAACGTGGTGTGTGGTAATACTCCCAAGCTTCGCGTAGTTCTGCATTTGAGGCATCTTCTTCACGCATCGGAGCTAGAGGAATAGTCGCGAATTCTGTACCATTCGTGTCGGTTGTGCGAGCATTCGAACCAAATTCTAAGTAACCAACAGCGTCAGCATCGTTAACCGAATTATCCCAACCATTACGGAACATTTGGCCAATGTTTACGGCACTAACCATACCCAGTGCTTTGATTCGACGATCATTGATCGCTGCATTTGCACTATAGCCCGCACCAGCACAAATCCCCATTGCGCCAATTTTATCGTTATCGACGTACTCTAACGTTGTCAGATAGTCGACGACTGCGCTCACGTCTTCAGTACTCGTGTAAGGGTTTTCCATTTGGCGAGGCTCACCTGTACTTTCACCTTGATACGAACGGTCAAACGCAATGGCAATTATGCCGCTTTTTGCAAGTTTACTCGCATATAGGCCTGCGGTTTGCTCTTTTACGCCACCACCTGGGTGTGAAACAACAACCGCCGCATATTGTTTACTTGCATCAAAATCTGTAGGGAAGTTGATAACCGCTGAAATCTCAATACCTTGACCATTGAGATTTTTGAAAGTGACTTTAGACATAGCGACATTCTCCATTAGAGGTTAACTGTTCATCTCAGGCTGACCTAAGCTTCGATGTAATATTAGTCAACACACTGTTTCGGATAAATATCGTTTTATCTACATGACTGTTTAGTTATACTTAACAAATGAGAATAGAACCTTCTTTAATTTCATCACTGACGTGGTTTGCACATATTGCTCGCCATCGCAGTTTCACTAAAGCAGCCTTAGAAATGGGGGTAACCCGTGCTGCCTTATCACAACACCTAAAAGCGTTAGAACAACAGCTACAAGTTCGGTTAATTAATCGAACCACCAGAAGTATGTCGCTGACGGAAGAAGGCCAACGTCTGCTTGATATTTTGCAACCTTCATTGGTGAACATTGAGCAGGTCGTTAACGAATTGAACGACTCTCATCTTGAGCCTTCGGGATTAATCCGTATCAGTGTATCAAGAACCGCTGCTCGGCTGCTTATTGAGCCCTATCTAGGTGAGTTCCTCTCTCGTTATCCTAAAATACGCCTAGAGCTAATCATGGATGATGGGTTTTCTAACATCGTCGCAGAAGGCGTTGACGCTGGCATTCGCTTAGGATTAAGCTTAGATGAACATATGGTTGCGATCCCTATTACTCCGCCGTTAACAACGGCAATAGTGAGCTCTCCTGAATACTTTAGGCAAAATGGACTACCTCAAACTCCTGAGGATTTAGAAGATCACAATTGCCTTGCTTATCGTTTTACCTCTAGCGGAACAATTGATCATTGGTCGCTAACCTCTCCAGATGTTGCAAAGCGCACCCTCGTTTTCGAGCCTAAAGGTAATGCTATTTTTAATGATGACTATAGTATGTTACAAGCTGCAATACAGGGTGTGGGTTTAGTGAAGCATATTGATTTATGGGTGGAAAAGCACATAGATGAGGGAAGATTGACCCGAGTTCTGACACCTTGGTGCAAAGAGTTTCCAGGGTTTTATTTATATATGCCTTCACGAGAGCATATGCCGAAAAAAATCCGCGTCTTGATGGATTTTTTAATCGAAAAGCGCGAAGCTCTGAAACTCAAAGAGTAATTACCAAATTGCTTTAAATAAAAAAGCGAGCACGAGGCTCGCTTTTAACTTTCTGTTTTCGTTATATATTACAATAGCTCAACCGATTGTTTAGCTATCACAAATTCCTCGTTAGTAGGAATAACAAGAGCTTTGGCACCTAACAACTCAGATGCTGCAATAACACCTGCGTTACCAAATCTTGCATCTTCGTTACCTTTCTCATCTTCAACAAAACCTAACAGTTTTAGGTTTTTCAAGATTTCACGACGAATTGGTAGTGAGTTTTCACCAATACCACCAGTGAAGATGATGCCGTCTAATGAATCCAGAGCCGCGAGGTAGGATGTAATGTATTTCGCAACGCGGTAAGTGAAGATCTCAAATGCCAACTTCGCACGTGAATTCCCCGCTTCCATTGCTTCTAGTACGCCACGAGCATCACTTGTCACACCAGATACACCTAAGAAACCTGACTTCTTGTTCATCATCTCGAACACTTCGTCTTTTTCCCAGCCTTTACGGAAAAGGAACTCGATAACACTTGGGTCGAGGTCACCACAGCGAGTGCCCATCATTAGGCCAGCTAACGGCGTCAAACCCATACTTGTATCAACACATTCGCCATTTTTAACCGCACTCACTGATGCACCGTTACCTAAGTGCACAGTGATAAAGCTGCTTTCTTCAACCGGCTTATCTAGCATTTTCGCTGCTTCACGGCTTACGTAGTAGTGGCTTGTACCGTGAGCACCGTAACGACGCACTTTATGCTCTTCGTAAAGCTCGTAAGGAAGTGCGTACATAAAGGCTTTGGCTGGCATTGTTTGGTGGAAAGCAGTGTCAAATACAGCAAATTGAGGCAGTGAAGGGAACGCCGCCATTGCCGCTCTCATGCCTTCAGCGTTCGCTTTGTTATGAAGTGGTGCAAGTTCAGCAAGGCGCTCTACTTCTTGAATAACTGTTTCATCAACTTTCACAGTTCCTTTAAAGGTTTCACCGCCTGCGACAATGCGATGGCCTACAGCGACAAATTTTGAGCTCAAACCTAGAGTTTCGAGTAGTTTTACCACTCGCTCAACAGCGTACTGATGATGGTTACCGCCAGCTGGAATTGCTTCAACGGTTTTTTCTCCCTGATATTTCCAACTGATTTCAGCTTCAGGTAGGCCAAAACACTCACCAATACCTGATACCAAAGCTTCACCGGTTTCAGAATCAATAACAGCAAATTTTAATGAAGAGCTACCAGAGTTGATCACCAGTACAAACGAATTAGACATGAAATAGTTATCCTGTTGTAGAGCAGAGGTTGTAATAGCGCTTGTGCGCTGCGTACTTCTTGTTTGCCCCTCTATTATTCAATAATTTTTTAATCTTTCAACAATCTTTTAGTAAAAGCGATTTGATTGAACAAATTTTGTTGATCTGTAGCAAGTTTTGATTTTATTTGAAGACTAAAAAATATCACTTGTTAAACATAATTTATGAATAGGTCAATTTGTACAAAGTCAGATATATAAGCTACGTTGTTTATTGGGTGAACAAAAATAACAAACCAATCAATAAATCGGGGTAATAATGTGCCCACTATTGCATTTCTATTAGTGATCTTAGGTTTGATTTTGCTCTGCTGGGGATGGCAGATGACAAAAAACATCTGCTCGAAAACTGACGTAACCGGGTGGACTTTCCTATTATTGTTAATCAGCTGTTTCATTTTTGCTTATGCCGTTTTTTTGCACGCTATCATGCAAAAACCTATTACTTCTCTCTTAGAAACGGGGGTTTCTCTTATACTTTTTGGCGGCAGTATCTTTGTCGTGCTGGTGATTAAGTGGAGCAACGATTCGATATTAAAGCTTCATACTGTTGCTGAAAGAGAGAAGCGCAATGCCGTCCATGACGCTCTTACTGGGCTCCCTTATCGTAAATACTACTTTGAGTCTATCGAAGACATGACACAACCTGAAGGCCAATGACTGATTCAAATTATGAGATAACCTCAAAAACGTCGAAAGATTGATAATACGTTTCAAGGTAAGCTGGTTAATTTCTTTTCACAGCAAGCCGCACTGAAGGCTCCCGCTCTATCGTTGAGAACACGATTGCGCTAGCACATGGATTAGGGTATTCGGTCGTAGCAGAAGGCGTTCAAGACATGGACACACTGCATTTTTTGAGAAGTCGAGGCTGTGACATCATTCAGGGTTACTTGTTCTGCCCTGCCCTTAGACGAAGTAATAAGTTGGGTAAACAAACACGATGAAAAGCAAAACCGTATTAGACGCGCATAAAAAAGCCGAGCGCTTTGCTCGGCTTTCAATTCTTTTTGTAGCAACTTAAACCGTCGCTTTAATCACTCGTGATTATGCGTCTGTACGACGGCCACGACCGTGACCACGTTCACCACGATGTGCACCACGGTGATCACCACCACGGTTGCGATCGAAACGACGTTCGCCACCTTCACGATTACCATCGCGGTTGCCGTCACGGTTACCACGGAAACCACCTTCGCGACGACCGCCTTCACGACGATCACCACCACGATTGCCGCCTTCGCGGTTGCCACGGTAACCACCGCCATCACGACGACCACCATCGCGACGACCACCGTCACGGCGACCACCACGAGACTCGCGGAAATCATCGAAATCACATACTACAGCACCAACATCTTGTTGACGGATACGTAGTTTGCTTAGCTTGTTCGCCGCGTCTGAAGTCATTGCTTTAGGTAGCTGTACGAATGTGTGACCTTGAGCTAGCTTGATCGCACCGATAGAACCTTTACCTAGACCTAGTTCGTTTGCTAGAGCGCCAACGATGTCTTTAACTTGAACGCCTTGCTCACGACCAACTTGAAGCTGGTAAGTATCCCAGTCTTGGTTGTTGAAGTTACGACCGCCGTCGCGACCACCTTCACGGCGCTCTTTACGACGTTGCTTGTCACGCTCAATTGCTTCAACCATTGGGTCTTCGCCAATGTAGAACAGAGGACGTTTGCCTTGCTGACGCTTAAGAAGCATAGCAGCAAGTGTTGCTGGGTCGATGTCTAGAGAAGTTTGTAGTTTCTCTACCAGCTCAGCAAATTTGTCTAGTGCTTTGTGCTCTTTCTCTGCTTCAAGCTCAGCGCCTAGCTTAGCTAGACGAGCTTCAGCAACTTGGTCACGTAGAGGAAGTTGGATTTCTTCCATAGATGACTTAGTTACACGCTCGATAGTGCGAAGCATACGAATTTGGTTAGTGCGAACTAGAAGGATCGCTTTACCCTTACGTCCAGCACGGCCAGTACGACCGATACGGTGGATGTATGACTCAACATCAAATGGGATGTCGTAGTTAAATACGTGCGTAATACGTGGAACGTCAAGACCACGAGCTACAACATCAGTTGCAACTAGGATGTCAATAACACCTTGTTTGATGTGATCAACAGTACGTTCACGTAGAGACTGAGGAATGTCACCGTGCAGTGCAGCTGCTTTGAAGCCACGTGCAGATAGCCAGTCAGCCAGACGCTCAGTATCTTGACGAGTACGTACGAATACGATTGACGCGTCAGTTTCTTCAGTTTCAAGAAGACGAGACATCGCTTCATCTTTCTCTACACCTTTCACTACCCAGAACTGTTGTTGAACTTTGTCTACAGTGTGGTTTTTACCAGCAACGTCAACCGTTACAGGGTCACGAAGGAAGCGTTCAACGATCTTCTTCAGCATTGGAGGCATAGTTGCAGAAAACAGAACGCGTTGTGCTGACTCTGGAGCGTGCTCCATGATCGCAGTTACGTCATCTACGAAACCCATGTTTAGCATTTCGTCTGCTTCATCAAGAACGAAAGTACTAACTTCGTCTAGGTGTAGACGTTCGCGATTGATAAGATCTTGAACACGGCCTGGAGTACCGACAACTACATGAGCGCCACTTTTAAGAGCACGCATTTGGTCGACAATAGATGCGCCACCGTAAATCTCTAGAACTTTCAAACCTTTGATATTTTTACCAAGGTTTTTCATTTCCGCTGCAACCTGAATTGCCAGCTCACGAGTCGGAGCAAGTACAATCGCTTGCGGTTTGCGTTGGTTTAGATCGAGTTTGTTGAGAAGAGGCAGAGAGAACGCTGCTGTTTTACCTGTACCTGTTTGAGCTTTACCCAGCGCGTCAGCACCTTCCAATAGGTGTGGGATTGCCGCAGCCTGAATTGGAGTTGGTGACACGAAACCCATTCCGTCTAGAGCAGAAAGGATAGAATCATTCAGAGATAAATCACTGAATTGAATAACAGAATCTTGCATTGGGATCCTACTTAATTAAACAAAAAAACAGTCCCATATGCTCTTCCAATTCGATACTGATCCATCCAGATACTGATTCCATTCAGACGGGAACACAGCACAGTACACAACCGCGATAAGCCATTAGGGACGACTAAGGGAGGCGGATTATTCCTTAAAAGCATAAAAAAATCCAGAAAAAATTGAATTACATCACAATTTATTCTCAACAATGGTATTTTTAGCATATTTTTCCACCAGCCCTACCATTCCCCGTAGATTCGCGTAACTCACAGATGAGAATTTCATCAATATTTAAGCCAATTTCTCGTGGTTAAATTGGCAAAATTCACGGCGAAATTACGCTCCACAGGTAGTAATAATAGCTCGCAATGATTATAGTGTGCCCAACTCCATAGGTAATTTAAGAAAAGATGTTTCAAGATAACCCACTACTCGCTCAGCTTAAGCAGAAAATCCAAGAAAACCTGCCCAAAAAAGAAGGCTCAATAAAAGCCACAGATAAAGGCTTTGGCTTTTTGGAAGTGGACAGTAAGACGAGCTTCTTCATCCCGCCTGCGTACATGAAAAAGTGCATGCACGGTGACAAAGTCGTCGCCATTATCCGCACCGAAAATGAACGCGAAGTTGCAGAGCCACAAGAGCTGCTGGAACAAGCCGTGACTCGCTTTATTGGTCGAGTAAAAATGTTCAAAGGCAAGCTCAACGTAGCACCTGATCACCCACAGCTTAAAAAGCTATCTCTTAAAGCGAAACTAAAGAAAGGTCTAAAACCTGACGAGTTCGCCGAAGGTGATTGGGTTGTCGCACATCTTATTCGCCACCCTCTAAAAGGCGATAATTCCTTCTTCGTAGAAATTTCTGAAAAAATCACTGACGCGAATGATAAAATTGCGCCTTGGTGGGTAACGCTTGCTCAAAACGATCTACCAAACTCTGAGCCAGCAGGCATCGATAACTGGGAACTGAAAGACGACGCGGAGCTAGAACGCGTAGACATGACTCATGTTCCATTCGTCACTATCGACGGTGAATCGACTAAAGATATGGACGATGCGCTGTACGCGAAGAAAACCGTATCTGGCGATTTCGAACTCACCATCGCTATTGCGGACCCAACCGCCTACATCACACCTGAAGATGAAATGGATAAAGTAGCACGTGAGCGTGGCTATACTATTTATCTTCCAGGCCGCAACATCCCGATGTTACCTCGTGATTTAGCGGACAACCTATGCTCTCTGATTGAAGGTGAAACCCGCCCTGCTATTTGCTGTACCGTAACGGTAAGTAAAGATGGTGTGATTGGCGACGATATTAAATTCTTCGCAGCAAACATCAAATCACATGCACGCCTAGCATACGATCACGTGTCTGATTGGTTAGAAAACGGCAGCTCTGAAGCATGGACGCCATCTGAAGAGATCGCGACTATCGTTCGTGATCTTTATGAGTTCTCTCTTGCTCGCGCTGAATGGCGTGAGAAAAACGCAGTGGTCTTCCCTGATCGTCCTGACTACCGTTTTGAGCTCAGTGAAGATAACGATGTAATCGCTATCCACGCAGACATGCGCCGCAGTGCAAACCGTCTTGTTGAAGAATCCATGATTACCGCAAACATCTGTGCAGGTCGTACATTACGCGATAAATTTGAAACAGGTGTCTTCAATACGCATGCAGGTATCAAGAACGAGAAGATTGAAGAAGTGGTTCAACTTGTCAATCCAGAAGGCCAGTTGGAGTTCACAGCGGAGTCTATTGCTACGCTAGAAGGCTTTGCTGCGTTGCGCCGCTGGTTGGCAGCTCAAGAAACGTCTTATCTAGATAACCGCATTCGTAAGTTCCAAGCATACAGTGAGGTGGGTAATCAGCCTCTGCCTCATTACGCAATGGGTTTAGACATCTATGCAACTTGGACATCACCAATTCGTAAATACGGTGATATGATCAACCACCGTATGTTGAAGGCCGT
This sequence comes from Vibrio sp. Vb1574, assembly GCF_033338675.1. Classification (NCBI taxonomy): domain Bacteria; kingdom Pseudomonadati; phylum Pseudomonadota; class Gammaproteobacteria; order Vibrionales; family Vibrionaceae; genus Vibrio; species Vibrio sp. Vb1574. The sequence continues at coordinate 21,266 of NZ_JAWOTC010000002.1, read as the reverse complement.
CATCCTTGGTAAAGAACCCGTACAAAAACCAGATGACCAAGTAGGCGAAGAGCTAGCTCTACATCGTAAACATCATAAAATCGCTGAGCGAAATGTCTCAGATTGGCTATATGCACGCACGCTTGCTGATGAGCCGAGCAAGAAAACTTGTTTCACAGGTGAGATTTTCGATATTAATCGTGCAGGCGCACGTGTCCGACTTCTCGAAAATGGCGCAGCAGCCTTTATTCCTGGTGCACTAATTCTTGATAATAAAGAAAGAATTGAGTGCAATGGCGACAACGGTACCATCTCTATCGATAAAGAGGTCGTATACAAACTTGGGGATACATTGGAAATTGTCCTTACGGACGTAAACCAAGAAAACCGCAGTTTAGTTGCAAAGCCAACCCAGGTATTCGCTGAACAACCAGCAGCACAAACAGAACAGACTGTAAGTGAATAATACCGAATGAAGTCAAAAGGCGCTCTATTGAGCGCCTTTTTTATTTGTTATGTAAAACGATAAGAAAGAGTATGCCGAACATTGAGATCATTCGCTTTAATCACTTCACTGCGCGCAAAAGTGAGCGTTACACTGCAACACATAATGGGTTATATATTGTTGAAGAAGGTGCCCTATTAGTTCATCAACCTAATGGCGAGCAATTTGAACTTAAAGCCGGAGATTTCACACTCTATAACTCCGCAGATCTGAGCAGTGCAGAAGCCGTCTCTAGTGACGGAGGCTTTAAAGCACTGGCTTTAGTCTTCAATCCAAATATATTCTGTGACTTTAAGAAAGCGCACCCGATGCTACGTTCCAAAACGGAAGAAAGGCGCTTCTATCCTTTTTCAACGCAATCCAGTAGCGAAGTAGCACAATTGAAGGACATGTTGGTTAAGTTAGCGAGTCGCAATGCTCCAGACTACACACAAAGCCATATCGCAATGGCATTGCTGTCGTTGATGGTTGAGGTAGAGCCAAACATCCTATCTATCATAGATGACGCAAGTAGCCTGAGCGACTCTCAAAAAGCCATTAAGTACATTGAGGGTAATATTGAAAAAGACATCACGCTAGAAGGCTTAGCGGCTCATATGAGCATGTCCATCGCAACCTTAAAACGTCGCCTCGCCGCAGATGATCTTTCGTTTTCTCAGATATTAAAGGTGAAACGGATAAACTTCGCAGCAACCCAACTGCGCAAGTCAGAAAAATCAATAACAGAAATAGCGTTTGAGTCTGGTTTTAAAAGTGCAGCGCATTTCAGTACAGCATTTAAATCCGTTTACAACATGACCCCCAAAGACTTTAGAAACCAAGTCGTTAAGCCTAAAGTATAAATCATGTCGGCATTCGCATCCGTTGGGCTCACCCTATTCCCAAAAACACGCTTGAGGATCACGCTCCAATTCGTTGAGTAAGTCCTCAAGCATTCGGCTAAATGGAAGTGGCTTATAAGGCACCCACCTTAACAGCTCGTTGTGATATGTGGGAACATAGAAATACCAAAGTTGGTTGTCCTCATCAAACATGATCTTCGCGACGGGAGAAGTATACTCGCTATGCTGGGAGTCGAGGAGAAAATGCGCCCGATGAAGCTCAACGCCATTTTCTACTAGCTCATAGAGGCACTTGCCCTGTTCGACAGGCAAGTTAGCATTACGCGCAGAGCAGAGCGATTGAACTGATTTGTATAAACGACTTGTCGCCATTTGGGACACTGACATCAACGTTCTCCCGATGGATGATAGTTAGAGCTGTCGATCCTAGTATATAACCTTTACATCATCACCGATGGTAGTTATCTACCTAACTCAAGTATAAGATAGCTATATTATCATTTGCCCAGATTATCATCTCAATCCACTTGGAAACGCTAGCTCCATCACCTCTTGACTAGAAACAATTCCCCTGTTTAGCGCTAACAGTTCACAAAAGTGTAACCTGAACGCAATATCATAAACTCTGCTTTATCCCGTATATGGAGTTTAATATGTTACGTTTTACTGTGGCGACGTTATTGGCCATAGCAGTCTCCCTCCCTACCATTGCAAAAGAAATCAACATCTCGGGTTCAACTTCGGTTGCTCGTGTGATGGATGTACTTGCTGAGGAATACAACAAAACACACCCAGACGATTACGTTGCTGTTCAGGGCATTGGTTCGAGTGCTGGTATCACCATGGTCAATAAAGGAGTAGCCGAAATAGGCATGAGCTCTCGCTATCTGACTGAAAGCGAAAAAGGTGAAGATCTCAATGTATACCCTATCGCTTATGATGGCCTCGCTGTTGTTGTAAACCGTACCAACTCTGTAGAAAACCTTTCTCAGCAACAGCTGTTTGATATTTACAAAGGTAAGATTAAGAATTGGAAAGAGGTCGGGGGCGCAGATCAGCCTATCGCGGTGGTTACTAGAGAAGCGTCTTCAGGTTCACGTTACAGCTTCGAAAGCTTGCTGGGACTGACCAAAATCGTTAATGATCGCCTTGTCTCGGATATCAGCCCAAACAACTTGGTTGTAAACAGCAACAGCATGGTAAAAACCATTGTTAACCATAACACTCGCGCCATTGGTTTTATCTCTGTAGGGTCAGTAGATCGCTCGATCAAGGCGATTCAGTTAGATGGTATTGACCCAACCTCGACAAACATTAGCAATCATAAGTACAAGTTGGCGCGACCATTCCTAGTGCTATACAAAGTAGATAAGATTAGCGATGCAGGTAAAGGTTTTATCGCTTTCCTTCGTTCAGAGCAGGGACAAAAAGCGATTGCAGATTACGGTTATACGCCAGTAAAAAACTTTAATCAGTAAAAATGAAAAAGAGAGCACCCTGATGCTCTCTTTTACTATGTCGTGTTCTATCCGGTTTCGGAATTAGAAATGCAGTTGAATTACAGAGACCACAACCGCACCAGGTCGACGAATACCTTCAATTTCCACTTTAATTTCGCGCTCAATCTCCAAACCTTTTTTGATTGGCGTTACTTTTGTTAACGTGCTGACTGCACGAACATTATTGCCTGCTTTGACAGGGTAAGGGAAACGGACTTGGTTTAAACCCAAGTTAACTACCATTTTAGCTGTTGGGAACATTGGCTTGTCTGGATCGACTGAATCCGTCAGTTTAGGCAGCAATGCTAATGTTAAAAAGCCATGAGCGATAGTTGTCTTAAATGGAGATTCAGTTGAAGCACGCTCTGGATCTGTATGAATCCATTGCATGTCTTCCGTTACCGCACCAAATTGGTTAATACGTTCTTGAGACACATGAACCCAATCACCAGTGTGAATAACTTCGCCAATTTTTTCACTTAACTCGTCATAAAGCTTTTGAGCCTCAGGTGCCATTACGATCGGTGCAGGTTGAGGTGCAACTTCTTCGTTGACGGCTGGCTGCTGGTGATCACGAACTTTTGAGAAAAGAAAGCTATTTTGAGCTTTCCCCAAAAAGTCACTCCAATAATCGCGTAACGTTGGAGACATCCAATTCATAAACTCGGATTGATGAGCAGAAATCGCATCAACTTTGTCTTTAAATAGATTTGTGACCTTCATAAACACCCTTAAGAATTCTAAGCACAACTGGCTATACCAGTTAATTTTGAATTAGTTCACAAAGTCTTGCAAATACTTTCGGGCGAACACATGTACCCTAAAAGCATGTTATGTCTTATATATCAGCAAGATAACAATAAAACACCATTTTATTGACGTGCGCCAATATAAAGTAAAAACTCTATAAATTGGTACTTTTTGTCCCTTTTTCACTCCGTTTTCAAACTGTCCAACATCACATCAGTGATCATAAAACAAGCAAACAGTACTTCTATTATAATTCAGCACTTTACAAGTCGGACTATGCTCCTTATTATACCGCCCACAACGGAGAGATGGCTGAGTGGTTGAAAGCACCGGTCTTGAAAACCGGCATACGTTAATAGCGTATCTAGGGTTCAAATCCCTATCTCTCCGCCACTTATTTAGAGAGCTCGCATTTATTGCGATCTCTCGTCGTTTTAGCTCTTACAAAAACGAGATTTAGAAATCCTCGCTCGTAAGCGAATCCAGCACTTCACTATATTCCAGTTAAAAGCCCGCTAATGTTTAGCGGGCTTTTAACTTCGATTTTCTAAAGTTTAAGCAAACTTCTTAATCATTTCAGACAGGTCATTGGTGCAATTTTGCACTTTGGTGTTCATATGATTCGTTTCAGTCATCAGTTCATACGATTCACTGTACTTTAAATTAAGCGACTGGATGTTTTCATTTATTTCATCCGTTACATAAACCTGCTCTTCTATCGCGACCGCAATTTGTTGGTTTCGTTCGACGACGTCCTGAACAAGGGACTCCAGTTGTTGAATGCTATCCAAAGCAGTACCTAGCAATGTTACCGTTCCGGTCGACATTTCATTACCTTTCTCTAACGCAGAAACCGCTGATTTGCTCCCATTTTGAATCCCTTCAATGGCCGATTTAATCTCTGTTGTCGATTCCTGAGTTCTTTTAGCTAAGGTTCTCACTTCATCTGCTACAACGGCAAACCCTCTGCCTTGTTCGCTTGCCCTCGCGGCTTCAATTGCAGCGTTCAACGCTAATAAATTAGTTTGTTCGGCAATACCATTGATGACTTCAACAACGGTTCCAATTTGCTCGGTTTGTTGGTTCAAACGTATGACCACTTTAGATATTTCGCCGAGCTCACCCACCAGCTCTAGTACCGATTGGTTAACATTATCGATAACGCTACGGCTGTCTATCATCGTATTTTGCGCTTCTAACGTAGCCTCGGCGGTCGCTTGAGCATTATTTGATATCTCAGATGAAGAGGCTTGCATCTCGTTGACCGCTGTTGCGACCGAGTCAATCTCCACTTTCTGTGCGCTTAAGTTCTCCGTCACTTGCTGGCTATTTGTCGCAGCACTGTTAGCACTTGCGCGCGTTTTTTCGCAAGAGTCTTTTACAGACACGCCAACGCGCCCCAATAGCGCATTGGCAAATTGCTTACGCATCTTCATACCCAGCTCAATCTCAGCCAGATCGTTGATTCTTCCGCAATAAATATATTCCATGAGTGGATTGTTGAAGTCTTGCCTAGCCTGTTTAGCGAGCTTCTCAACTGGTCTGGTTAATACATAAATAGAGAAAACGGAAAGTAACGCAACAACGCCAAACGCTATCACTGGTGATTGATTCATTTGTAGAATGAGTAAGCCAAGAAGGTTTGAAATTAAAAGGAAGAAGGCCGATCTCATCCACAAACGTGTACGAGGAAGATACATTTTCCACGGCTTACGATTATTTCGAAGCTTCGAATACGCTTTTTCCGCTCGCTGGATGTGTATACGCTCAGGTTTAAATCTCACTGATTGGTATTCCACAACTTCACCATTAGATTTTATAGGAGAAGCAAACGCGTCAACCCAATAATAGCCGCCGTTTTTACGTCGATTTTTGACCATTCCCATCCAGTGTTTGCCAGTTTTCAGGTGAGTCCATAAATCTTTAAAAGCCTGTTTTGGCATATCAGGATGACGCACAACATTGTGGGGTTTACCGATAAGCTCCCCTTCATCAAACCCCGCTACTTCATTAAAGTTTTCACTGGCATATTTGATGTAACTGGAGGTATCGGTAATGGAAACTAGGCTGTAACTCGAAGGGTAATCGTATTCCGTTTCACTCATAAACATGTGTCCTTACATTGATTAATTAACAAACGGCAAATATGAATTTATCAGCATAACATTTACATGCATAATGATAGATTGATTCAAAAATAAAACAAAATTATTGACAAGCTTACTTGTTACTTAATGACTCTAGTCGCATTTTTATCCTCTAATACAAGGCTTCGTTGATATGCACAAGACTGAGCACTGTTCAAAATTAATACACAAAAGCGCTTCCGTACTGAGTTCGTAAATTGTTATAAGTAATCCACTAAAACGAAAACAAGGAAGACAAACACAATGACTATTCACTTTCGTCAGCTTGCAGCTAAGAGAAACACGACACACTTGTTTATTGACGATTGGAAAATTAACACTCAGCAGTCTTGGGGGATATTCAGCGCGGATGGAGATATTGGCTCTCTGCTTGGAGACCTTATTTGTGATGAAATGTCACCAAATAGTGGGGAAATTGAGCTAAATGGGCTATCCGTTGCGCAAGTGTCGTTATCAGAGCAACAGCGATTACTGGAAAGAGAATTAGAAAAAGATGATACGGATTTTCTTGATCGTATCGACCAAGGAAGCACTGTTTATTCATTAATCCTAGAACAGAGCCAAGACACTAACTTAACTGAACAGCTAGTTAATGATCTCGACCTAAGTCATCTTAGAGATAGTGGCTTCCGTGTTCTCTCTACCGGAGAAACCAGAAGAGTAATGCTCGCCCGAGCTTTAGCCACACAACCTGACTTAGTATTACTCGATAATCCATTTACTGGCTTAGATATTGCGCACCGAGCTGCTCTCGCTCGCTATTTACACTCGCTTTCTCAAAATGTGCAACTACTCATAACCTTCTCTCGCGAATCTGACATGCCTGAGTGGATCAATAGCATCGCGCTTTTCAGTGCAGGAAAGCTTGATAGTACAATGGATAAGTCCAGTTGGGATAATCATCCAATCATTGGACAAATTAAATCTCAGTCAGAACAACAGAGTGAAGAAATGATGAGCTTGATACGTCAGCATCAGCACTCGACACCATTCAACAACCCAATATTTGAACTAAAGAATGGGGCTGTTGAATACACCGATAAGAAGATTTTTACTGGCTTGAACTGGCGCATAGACAAGGGCCAACATTGGCAGGTCAAAGGTCCAAATGGTTGTGGAAAGAGTACCTTACTTGGATTGATCTTTGGCGATCATCCGCAATGCTACAGCAATGACATTGATATTTTTGGTAAAAAGCGTGGTACTGGCGAGACAATCTGGGAAATTAAGCAGCATATCGGTATGGTGTCTTCAGCGCTACACCTCCAATATCGAGTCAATTGCAGCGCATTAGAAGTCATTTTGTCAGGATTTTACGATTCGATTGGGTTGTATAACCAGCCAACTCGCAAAGAGATGGATATTGCAAACGAGTGGCTCGATATCTTACATATGAGCCAGTACAAAAAAACCTCATTTAAGCAATTAGAGTACGGCCAGCAGCGACTATTACTGATTGCAAGAGCCATCGTGAAACAACCCACATTATTGATTTTGGACGAGCCGTATCAAGGGTTAGATTTTTTGGGTAGACGGTTAGTTAAGAACACACTTGAACTCATCGCTAGAGAGAATTTAAGCCAACTATTGTATGTGTCTCACTACCAAGAAGACCGCTTAGATAGCATCAAAAATGAGTTAGAGTTTGTGTTTGATGAAAATGCTCAGTGTTATAGAGCTAACGTCTACCAATCATAATGACTTCGCTGCGCAAGCTGCTCATAAGGTAATGGTTTGGAGTACAGGTATCCCTGATGATATCTCACTCCCATCTGCTTTAAGTGTTCAGCTTGCGCTATGGTTTCCACGCCTTCAGCGATCAATTGTACTTGTAATTCTTCCGCGAAGTGAACCATCGCTTTTAAGACAGAAGCACTAAGGCTAGGAATACCAATGGTTTCGACAAAGCACTTATCGATTTTTAAGTAATCTATGCGCATGTGCTGTAGAAATGCTAACGAGGTTTGGCCAGTTCCAAAATCATCGATCAGCACATCAATACCATGCACTCGCAGCGCTGCAATGCATTTTCTCGCCTCTGAATCAATGAGCTGACGCTCCGTTATCTCTACCCCTAATGAGACTTTGTTTCGGCTCAACTGTCTGTCGAGCAATTGAATTTTTCTGATCGCGTTTGGTCCGACTAAATAACCAGGCGGCACGTTAATACCAAGGTGGACAGGCTGATCAAAGCCTAATTTACTGAAGTCCTCTGCCGCTTTATCCAGAACGAAATCAGTAAGTAAAAAAACCAATCCACTTTGCTCTGCCGCAGGGACAAACTCATCCGGAGAAATGAACCCCTTACTTTGATGCTCCCATCGCACTAGCGCTTCAAACCCGAATAACTGGCCGGTATCAACGTTAACTTGCGGTTGGTAATACAGGGTCAACTCTCCTCTTTTTATCGCTCTTTTAAGATCCAGTATCAAATTGCGATGAGGATCAATAAACTTATTCAACGCATACAAGCAAAGGTAGATCACGAAAATAATTGGAATTGAGTACAAAAAATAGGAAAGTGTTCTCTGTTTGACGAAAAGATCGCTGGCTTCGCTCAAAGCTTCATACTCAAACATTTGCGACGATTTGATACCGATAGGATTACTTCCCGCTCTTAATGCTCCTTCAGGTGAAACTTGCTCATGGATAAACAGCGCAGAACGTTTTAGGCGTAAATCGTTGTTAAACCCTATTGTCGCATTAAAGTAGTCATGATCGATAATCGTTACGGCTTGATAACCGCGCTCTCCTTCCGTTACCACTAGCAAAAACTGATCGTACAAGCTATCAACACTACCAAGCGCTAGCGTTTGTCCCTTGGGAAAGGTGATGTGCTCAGCTAACGGTTTAGAGATACTTCCCAATTTCGAAGAACAAGTAATGACTCCCTCTTTCACAATGAGCATTTCTTCAATATCTCGTTCAAACATTAAGCTTTGCTGGAGCTCTTCACATCGTTCAGGGTGTAGCAGCGCCGTGCGGTTTTCTGTCTCTATTTGGAATAAAATTTCATCTGCAATTTGCACATTTTTTTCTAATAAATGATTGAGGTTGTTTTGCACGCTTTCACGAGCTAAATACAAAACCTCTCCAATAACCAAAGGAATAGGCAGAAGAAAAATGATGGCTTTTTTAAAAATCGCCTTATTCAGCATATAAAAGTAACCTTTTATAAAACCGATTTACTGAGATGGTACCTCGATTCCGATACCCGCTAGCAACTCACGTTTTTAACATTATTTGTTTGGATTAACTCAGTATGCGAAACGCTGAGTAATACCGCAAACTAAACAATGTCTTAATCACTCCTGTTCCAATTTAGTATCAAGCGCCTCAAACCTGAGACTTTAATTCGACACCATGTTATGTCTATCGGTACTTGCGAAAGTCTTTACCTGTCTGTTTCTCATCATGTAAGAATTACCCATTAAAATTATTTTTCTTTTCTCAGTGATTAAGAATTATATTTGTCGTAACTCCTACAACACGTTACAACACTCTCATGACGACAAACAAAGCTAATGCTAACCAGGTAAACGAAAAATCACTGCAGTTGTTAATGCAAGTTGCAGTTAGTCCGTTCCCAGTTTCTGCGAAAACGCTAAGCGAGCAATTGAACGTTCCTTTAAGCAGCCTTTACCGACACTTAAAACTGCTTAAAGAGTGGAACTTGATCGAAGAAAGCGTTCACGACAAGACATTTGTCGTTGGTCCGGCGGCATTATTACTCATGCACAGCTATGAGACCGCGCAACATGGGCTCGACATGGTCGAAACCATACTGGCTAGGTTGGTACAACAAACCGGGGAAATGGCCGCTTATATGGTACCAGCGGGTTATCGTGCGCTTTGTGTCAGACAGAAAGAAAGTATGCAGGCGCTGCGTTGCAGCTTCGTCCAGGGTCAAAGTCAACCTCTGCTGCGCGGTGCCTCATCTAAAGTGATGCTCGCTTTTATGCCTCAAAGTCGATGCGAGAAAATCTTGAGATACTTTAATCAAGATCACCGACGCGACGAGTGGGAAAAAGAGCTCACAACCATCCGTAAACACGGATATGCCGTCAGTACTTCTGAGATTGACCCTGGTGTTTCAGGTATTAGCGCACCGGTAATGAAAGGAAGCAAACTGATTGGCGCAGTCTCGGTGATGGCTCCGGCCCACCGAGTCGAAAAGGATAAGCAGCGCATTATTTTACATGTACTGCAAGCGGCAAGGGCACTACCACCAGAAAGGTAATTCATCATGTTAAGCTTTTTCAAACGCTATAAACTCCATCACACAGTGAAACAGCCGCAACATTACCCTTTTTCTTTTATGACAGTGTGTGAGTATTTGCCACCCATGTCTAAGGGCGCGTTTGAATTAGCTGATCAAAGTTTGGAAAATGCTAGTGATTGGCTTTACCAACAACATGATCATGAAACCGCTGAAAACTTTGGTCACTTCAACCACGACAAGCTGGAAAATGGCGAGTTTCAGGAAGCATTAAGCCTTTCGCTTTCTCGCCACTCAATTCCTGTTTTAGTCACTAACTGTACCGAGGCAATCTTGTCCATGTTACCTGTGGTCGTGTCCTATCGAGACGAAGTGGGTGTGGTAAATATTGGACATGACATGAACTTGAAACCAACACTTGAACCACGTTTAGGCTCGGCATTTCATTTTGCTCTTTCTCGCTATCAAAACGTGCGATTATTTTTTGCTGGTGTTAGCGAACAAGATACAAAGCAAGAAACGTGGGAATACGCGGAGGATCAAGGTTGTGACTGGGTAACCGATAAAGAGTTTTCTTTTCGTCATCGCAATAATGTTAAGCAACAGATCGGCAATTACCTAGACCACTGCGACCAAATAATCATTAGTATCGACCTTGGATCTCTAAAAACCAAAAACAGCCTTGATGGCGCGTCAGAAATTGATATCCAAATGGTTCTACGCACGATTAGGCAATGTTTGGTTGCAGGTAAAGTGAGAGCAATTCAGCTCGTTGGCGATCGAGATTGTCTGGTGTATTCGAGACAAACGAAAGCCATACTAGAAGAGTTATATCAGATGGCTCCACTCATCGTTCACGCTGCCTAGCGTTATAAACGTTCAGAATCAGGATCGCGTCCTTCCTGATTCTGAACCAACATGCTTACTTATTATCCTTAACTAACAAATAGTTACACATATAAATCGACACACATCACACTTGCCTCTTGAACTAACCTGACACTTACGTTGTAATAAGGCCGCTAAACTTTGGTATGACATACGAAATAAAAAATAACCAAAGTTCAATAACTAAGCGGCTTCAGAACAAAAAAGTACCGCAGCTATTCCAATTTCAGTGAGCATTTGCTCACGCTCGCTTGATGCCATCTTGTTCCACTCATTAGGACATTTGATGATGCGTCTTTGCAGTATTTTCACTGCGGTTCTTTTTTTACCGCTAACCTCACACGCCACCACTTATGACGTAAAAGATCTATCTGAGTTAGGTCAACTTTGCTCACACAAGAGTTTTAGTATCGAAAGCGATGGCACGACTTATCGCTGTACAGGGAAACTAGTCCTACCCGCTGGTGATAAAATTGTCTCCTCATTACCGGAAAAAGAGATAACATTAAAAGCAGATTATGGAATTGTGTTAGAGGGGAATAATACAATTGGTGAACCCAATAAACGTATCTCTCTACACGCCCTCGCTACCGGATTAACGGTTAACAATGAGAAAGCATCAAACCTCGACGATTACCAAAACAAGCACACTGTTATCTATGGTGATCTTCTATCGGCTTATCCAACAAAGCTGCATAACGTACTCATCGATGGGGATATAGAGCTAACAGGTGAGGCCCTTCATATTAATGGTGAGTACAACACCATTATTGGTGACATTTTGACTCACAGCACGACCAATATATTTAATACAAACATCTGTGGTAAGGTCGAATCACAAGGCGAAACACTACACCTAAAAACAAACCATCCTTTACAAGACCATTTTGTCGTCGGTGATGTTTCTGCGCACAAATCTCTGATTATAAAAGATATGTCGATCTATGGTACGGCTGAATCTGTAGGATCGTCAGCTACATTAAGTGGCTCATTCTATAGTTCCACCGCAGCAATTAAATACTTCCAAACATTGAACTTCAACAACGCTCCAAATCAGCCTAGTCAAGTTTGTGGTGAAATCCAACAAACGCCAGGAAGTGCACAAACGAAAGCACAAGACAACAAATACACGCAATACTGTGGATTGGGCGAGGCTGATTGTCACTACTCTTCCCAAGTCTGTCCAATCACCCCTCAAGATGTTCCGAATTGCAGCATGCAGCCTCCATCGGAGAACGACTTAAACCTCAGCGTCACACCATCGGACGACATGGCACTGATGTGCGGCGACGATCTTCCGCAATTTACAGCAACAACAACCAATAATGGAGAAGTTGTAAGCGCAGAAGTCAGTGCTGTCCTATCACACCCTGACTTGTTCACTTTAGAGGTGGTTAAAGGTCAGCAGACATTAGGAGCCAACCAATTTATATCTGACGAGAATGGTGAACTTGTTGTTCGAGTGGTTCCGAATAATATTGATACGATCTCGTTAGATACCAACTACACACTAACTTTCACTATGGCGAAAGACACGAGCAAGCATCAAACTGTTCGCTTTATGTTTACGCCATTTATGTTTGAGGCCTACTCAAAGACGAAAAGCGCAACTTTAAATGAAATACGCGTTATTGCAGGTAAACCAGAAAACGTGCATACGCGATTGCTTGCTTGTGCCTCCACCGGCGAACCTGTAGTGGCAAGCAACTACAATGGTACGCCTAAGATTTTTCATCCATTGGTTCAACCATTAGGAGGAAGTGAAGGAAACTTTAGCTATTCAGCGGAATTTAAAGACGGCTTGTCTGAACATGGTCTTATCACGAACGAGTCCGGCATATTTGAAGTGACATTGTCCGATCATTTTGAATGTGAGGGATTTGAAGAATGTCCAGAAGAAGGCAAAGTGGAAGTGAAAGGGACATTTAATGTGCACTCGCGACCATGGACACTCGCTATTTGTGACAACCAACGTGCTTTGCCTTCTGGCACCTCTGAACAAGGAGAAGGGTTTCTTGCTGCCGGAGAACTTTTCTCTCTAACGGTGAAACCAATCATTTGGCAACCTGACGGCTCTGTAAGTGGGTCTGTTGAATCAGCACGCTATTGTGATGCTTCTATCACCCGTAATTTTACGCTTGATGACGCTCCAGCAGCATCGGTTGTCTTGTCGAGTGAGCAACATACGCCATCAGAGACAGCGAACCAAACCTCAAAATTGCTAAAAAGTAGTGACTCACTGGCTCAGGCGCATAATTCAGCCAAGAATGATCAATTCGTCTTTAATGGATTATATTGGGAAGAAGTCGGGAGCTTGAGAGTAAAAGCAAACCTAGAAAGTAAATATCTAGGTATAACTGTGAACGAAGGCTATCGTTACATTGGTCGTTTTTACCCAAAATATTTTCAAGTGCAAGACCAAGAATGGCACTACCCACATGGCCAAACTTTTGCTTACATGAATCAACCTTTTGAGAAAGTCACTTACGATGTTGTCGCACTCAATGCGAATAAGGAAAACGTGAAGAATTACGTCCACTTTTCGTCTAACCTTCAACAACATTTCGATTTAGGCGAGCTAAGCTCATACTCCGATCGGTTTTTGCCGCCTAAGCCTAAGAAGGTAGACTGGAAACTACTGGGTAGCGCGAGTGTTGGAACGTTTGTTATAGAGAAGCCCTCGACCAATGCGACTTGTAACAATAGCCCATGCTGGAAAAAGAACACGACAGATAAGCAATATCCTGATGGCCCATTTAATAAAGGGACTAACAGTGACAGCAGCAAAATAGGTATAGTCACGACTAAAGCCGTTGATGAGGTAAACTTCTTCGACGATAGCGAAGTACTCACAAAACAACCAGACATTCGATTCGGTCGTTTGAACTTTCAAGATGTAGGTGGCAACCAAGGCATGGTGATCAAAGTGCCACTTGCTGTAGAAACTTGGCAAAACGGTCGATTTATGACTAACTTCGATGACAGCTCAACAACGGCGAATGGTGAATATTACTTCAGCACGCCAATTTGGTCGAATGCGCCTGCAAACAACGCCATGCTTTCTGGAGTTGGGACAATGCATGTTGGCAGGATGACCGATATCGTTGCAAGCCAAATTGACTCAGCACGCGAGCAAATACAATTCCACCTGGATTTAGACGGCTCAGGTAATCGCATCCCTTGGCTGAAATACGATTGGGATAACACGACAAGTGAAGAGGAAAATCCACCTGTTACAGTTACGTTTGGTATTCACCGAGGAAACGATCGCATTATTTATCGTGGTGAGCCAAATATGCTTGGCCTAAATTAACGCGAAACGACAAAACAAAAAAAGCCCCTCAATTGAGGGGCTCTTTTCACACAGACTGTGTAATTTACTTTGCGCCACGACGCGCTTTCAGGCGCTTCACCATAGCAAGACGACGCTCTGCCGACCCTTGGTCTGTTGCCGACTGGTTCGGATTATTACGACGACCTTGACGATTCTTGAATGCTGGTTTTGAGTGCAGCTTTTCAATGTAAGATTCACGCTGTTTTGGTTCATAGCCAGCAAGCTCAATACGGCGAATTCGCTGCTGGATTAGATTTTCAACCTGAACAACCGTGAGTTCTTCATCTCGATTTACAAATGAAACGGCATGACCTTGTTTACCTGCACGGCCTGTACGACCAATTCGGTGAACGTAATCTTCCGCTAGGAAAGGCATGTCATAGTTCACAACGTGAGGTAAATCTTCAATATCTAGACCTCGAGCAGCGACATCGGTAGCCACCATGACACGTGCTTTACCGGACTTAAACTCTTCTAGCGCACGACGACGAGCGCTTTGAGCACGGTCACCATGACAAACCACCGCTTTGATACCATCAAGTTTCAGCTCTTTTACAACGTCGTTTGCGGTCTCTTTGTAGTTCACAAATACCAACACTTGTTTCCAGTTCTTACGACCAATCAGCTCCGAAAGCAGTTCCGTTTTTCGCTCTTGATCAACTGGATATAACACGTGAGCAACTGTCTGTGCTGTCGTATTCGCTCGCTCAACTTCAATACGCTTAGGCTTACGCAGGATATCTTTTGCTAACAGATTTAGTTGGCTCGAAGTCGTTGCCGAAAACATCATGATTTGTGGGTCTGTATCCACATCCAGCATGATCTTACGAACTGCATGAATAAAGCCCATATCCAAGATACGGTCTGCTTCATCAAACACTAAAAACTCTAAGTGTGCGACCGAGACATTACCTTGTTCAATGTGCTCTTCCAATCGACCAGGTGTAGCCACTAGGATATCTACACCGTTTTCTAATGCCGTTACTTGAGAAGACATTTTACGGCCACCGAAAATCGCAGCCACCGACAGGTTCGTGTACTTCGTGTAAGCTTTGATGTTGTCAGCAATTTGTTCAGCAAGCTCACGAGTTGGAGCCAAGATAAGTGCGCGAGCAGTCTTACGAGAAGCGCTACGGTTACTGTCTAGCAGCTGCTGAATCATAGGCAGAGAAAACGCAGCCGTTTTACCAGTACCTGTTTGTGCTGTAGCGAAAATATCATGGCCTTTGCGAGCCATTGGAATCGCCTTCTGTTGAATTGGCGTTAACTTTTCATAACCGCATTCTGCCAGTGCTTTAACCACTTCTGGCGCAAAACCTTGAGATGAAAATGACATTGAGCGTATTCCTTAAACAAACCACTAAAAATAGCTTTAAAAATTTAGCCGTGCACTATACCCGAATTTGAGTGATTTATCTCACTTTTCTCATTGAAATCCTACAAAAGAAAAAACGGTGAGCACAGATATATTAGTGGTTCACCGTTTTCGTTTAACCTTTGCGCGATTTAATGTTTGATGCCAGATAACTGAAGGAGAATTCGCTCAAGCTCATCCCATGGCAACAGCTGAGAATCTATCACTTCTAATCGTGATTCAAAGCCTTCTAAGCTGATTTCATTCACCGACACGACTCTGTTGGCAACATTAAACGCGTAACAACCTTGATCCGTATTGACCACTGCTTTAACACGTTCAGCCGTTAAGTCCGAAAGCATTGAGAAGAGTTTATCAAAATCAAACGTGTACTCTGCCCCAAACAACCACCCGCAACTAAAATACCCTTGCCCTTTGTTCTCTTTACGCACAAAGGCTTCACCTGGCGGCAACTGGAATTGAGGCTCTTGGTGAGCATGGTCATGATGATGTGACTCGATATGGGAAGAAGCGCTGCCGTAAACCCGTTCGATATCCAAGACTTCTATCGGTAACTCACCATCATGAATAAGCTTACTGAATACTTTTGAGGGAGATTGGTCCGTCACCCAGTCATTAAACACATCAATGTCGTGACTGGTACAAAGGTCAACCTTACTGCCTATAACCACATCTGCGCTGTCTAACTGGTCCACGAAATTTTGGTTAGAAAGATACTTTTCATCACTTAAGTTACGCGGATCAACCAGAGCGATCGTCGCTTTTAGATCAACGTAAGGTTCATACTGTTCTGAGGTAAGCGTCGCGATAACCTGTTTTGGATGACCAAGGCCTGTCGGCTCAATCAATAAACGGTCCGGTTTTTGGCGCAGTAACGCGGTAATACCGACCGACATTGGCACGCCCGCCGTACAACACATACAGCCACCCGGCACTTCTTTAATCAGCGCACCTTGGTCGGTCATCAATGCACCATCGATGCCAATCTCACCAAATTCATTGACCAAAACCGCCCAGTTTTCGTTTTCCGGTTTGTTCTTCAGTAGATTTAAAATCGTGGTCGTTTTACCGACACCCAAAAATCCGGTCAGTATGTTGGTTGGTACTCGATTTGACATGCTTATCTCCGACACGTTAGTGCATTAATGCTCCAGCAAAGTATACGGAGAATGTGACTCGCTTCAACGCTTTTTATCGCGCTCATCAAGCTCATTGCGTGATGCGTGGGTATACATTTTTTGAGAATGATCAGAGTGACTTATCAACTCTGAACGCTTCATATCAGAAAGATACATACTGGTGTAAATGACGCAGGCAAAAAACGCGATAATAGCGACTACAATGGG
This sequence comes from Vibrio sp. Vb1574, assembly GCF_033338675.1. Lineage (NCBI taxonomy): Bacteria > Pseudomonadati > Pseudomonadota > Gammaproteobacteria > Vibrionales > Vibrionaceae > Vibrio > Vibrio sp. Vb1574. Next base: position 4,382 of record NZ_JAWOTC010000002.1, on the reverse strand, counting down.
AAGAACTCCGAGTGTATTTTCGAATTTAAGCGCAGCGATAGCCAATGCGAAAACAACGACAGAGATAAGTGCGATAGACTTACTTTTGTTGCTTTTCATGATAACTCGCCTTTCGTAAGGGTAGCCCCTAATACCTCCTGTATTAGGGGAGTGCCAGTTTGAACAACATCCAACCTGACTATTCAATGCTACTCCTTTCGCTACTTGTGAAATTTGACAAAGCTAACATTTATTACAACATCAAACGATGAACTTATTACTAGCTTTCAGACACTTAGTGGACTGTAAAGCACTTACTAGCAAATCGACCCGCCGCTGACCAATATGTCGTTTTCATTGGCAATACAAACTTGCGCCACCAGCCTTAGCCCTTCGACTATCATCTCCAGAGACATGGAAGGCTGACTGCCATCTACTGCTTGTTCTGGCAATAATGGGATATGAACAAACCCATGACGAATAGGTTTGTCTTTTAGATAATGTTGGATCCCATAAAAAAGGTGGTTACATACAAATGTTCCGGCACTGTTGGAAATCTGGCTAGGTATCCCCTGCTTTTGCAGCGTTTGAACAATACGCTTTATCGGCAGTGTCGAGAAGTAAGCATCAGGACCATCAGCCACCACGGGTTCATCAATCGGCTGATGCCCAGCGTTATCTGGAATACGAAAATCATCGACATTAATTGCGACACGTTCTGGGGTTATCGCGCTACGCCCGGCCGCTTGCCCTACAGTAATTACACAGTCTGGCTGGTGCGCTTCTATTGCTTCAATAACGACTTTCACCGAGTCATATCGAACTACGGGGACTGGGCAAGTAACTATCACACCGCCTTTTATGGCCGCAGCCTCTAATTGCTTGACCGCTTCTAAGGCGGGGTTAATGGCGTCACCACCAAAAGGTTCAAAACCGGTAATCAGGACTTTCTTCATAACAGCCTTTAGGAAAAGAGTTTTACAAATTATTGCACTCCCCTTCACCCCATCCAATAGCAAAAGTATTGATGAGATAAACCAGACAACATTATGTGACTCATGTCTAACCAGAGAGTGTTTTCTGCCCCATTGAATCTAGGCAAGTTCCGGACTATCGAGACTAACTTATTGATGATTAGTGGCAGGGCAAAGTTCTCTCATTACATGACGCACGTAGAAGCTTGGTTTCCACGCTTAACTTAGGTAGAGTACGCGACCGCAATGCAATTCGAAGAGATTGAATACAATGAATATTGATAACCATGTAATCGAAACGATTGAAGAGTTGGAGGCATTTCTGCATTTAGTAGAAAGCGGCGCTCTAGGCCTTGAAGGTGTCACTGGCGTTGCGCTAGCCACCTCTAATACCGATGGCCGTCCATTTGTTGCCGTATTAGGAGAAAAGCACCAATTGCTCCTTGGCCGCTGGGTTTCGCAGCACGTATATGACAATGGTAAAGACATCGTTCGTAACGGCCCAACCAGAAAACACTAAGCGCTAGACGCCACCTATAACATCACGCCGTCTTATACACCAAGCGTATGCTTTGAAAGCAATGCGCTTGGTGTACTCAAAAAATAAAAAAGAAAAGGCTAGCCTTTATTAATTTTGTCGGTATACTGCACATCAGCTCTTACGGAAAGAGCTATTAATGTAATTAAAGATCAAAGTTTCTCTCAGTTCCACATCGAATTCCTCGTTTACGTTCCTGCGACAAAATAGTTATCTCTAAAATCATATAGTAGCACTTGATATTAGCTAAAAATTCAATATTTAAAACAATCAAATATAGAGGTATCTATGTCTAATAAATTAACTGGTTCAGTAAAATGGTTCAACGAAACTAAAGGTTTTGGTTTTATTTCTCAAGACAATGGCGGTGATGACGTATTCGTTCACTTCCGTTCTATTGTTTCTGAAGGCTTCAAAACTCTTACTGAAGGCCAAAAAGTATCGTTCGTTGTTGAACAAGGTAACAAAGGTTTACAAGCAGCTGAAGTAACTGCACTGTAATTCTTTGTGTGGCATCAATGTTGTTGGTGCCACAATCCCCTTCCACTTGTTACTGCCCTTACTATTCTCTATCTAAGTTTATATACCCAAATCACTTACCTCTCCCACACCATCATTAATCACTTTCAATAAAGTCACTTTGGTATACATCTTTAGGTAATCACACAACCTACCTTGTAATTCCAGTTTGGAACTAAATTAATCTCATTCATATCTGAATCACTTCGCTTCATGCTTTGCTCATAAAAATAAAGTTTATAAAATAAAAGCGATTGGCGAATATAAGAGAAAAAATGAAATTAAATATATCTGCTCAATAAATAAATTCTAATAATTACGAGCACATTATCCCTAGCTGAGAGATTGAGTTTGCACTGAAATGCCATTACATGAAGCCATTTATCGGACAACACTTCATAGGGACAGCGTCTGGATTCACACACTTCGGAGCATTTGTTGAGTTAGAGGAAAACCGAATCGAAGGTCTCATTCCTTTACCAACTTTCCAAAATGGTGAGTTCGAATTTGATGCAGTCAAACAAAAAATTTCCATCCAGAGCGCCACGTTTACTTTAGGGACCAAAGTGCACGTGTTGGTTAAAGACACCGATTCGAAACAAAGAAAGACATGTTCAACTTAAAAGATGCGGAACACGCGGTAGGTTAGCCTGTTTTAGGTTACTTTCTAATCCATTAATCAAAAATAAAAAATAAACTTTTAATACCGCAATTAACTTGTGACATTTCGCTGACATCGACTCATTCTAAAACCCTAATATCTGACAAAGGAAACGAATCTAATTTTTGTTTCCAGACACCATCGCAGAGTGTATTTCCAGCATTCTGTTTGCCTCGAGAGGTTCTTATGACAGCCTAGGATCTCTCGAGGCTTTTTTGCACCTATTCAAACCACCTGATTCTACATCACAACTATTATCCCCTACACAAGCTGTACTTTTTAACTAGTGCACTAGATCGCGAACTCTGATTTAAGCAACTGATCACACAACCACTTCTAAATTTTGGGTATAAAAGTATCAATACTTTCGTTAACTAGGATGTAAATAATGAAAAACTCGTTTGATCTCACTATGCCCAACGAAGAAGGATACTTTGGTGAATACGGTGGTAGCTTTGTTCCACCTGAGCTTGAACAAATCATGCATGACATCAACGCAGCTTATGAGGAATGCAGCAAAGATCCTGAATTTAAAGCGGAACTCGCTCGCTTGTATAAGCACTTTGTTGGACGACCTAGCCCAATCTTCCATGCGGAAAACTTGTCTAAAAAATACGGAGCAGACATCTACCTAAAGCGCGAAGACTTAAACCATACAGGCGCACATAAAATTAACCACTGCTTAGGGGAAGCCATTCTCGCTAAAAAGATGGGTAAGAAGAAACTGATTGCTGAAACTGGCGCAGGGCAACACGGTGTTGCGCTTGCTACAGCCGCGGCATTGGTTGGCTTGAAATGCGATATTTACATGGGTGAAGTTGATATCGCCAAAGAACATCCGAATGTCGTCCGCATGAGAATCCTTGGTGCTAATGTCATTCCTGCCACTCATGGGCGCAAAACCCTCAAAGAAGCGGTAGATTCTGCATTCGAAGCTTATCTGAAAGATCCTGATACACAACTTTATGCGATAGGCTCTGTCGTTGGCCCTCACCCATTCCCTAAAATGGTGAGAGATTTCCAATCAATTATCGGTAACGAAGCACGAGTTCAATTCAAAGAAATGACCGGCAAGTTACCCAATAATCTCGTCGCATGCGTTGGAGGTGGTTCTAACGCGATGGGGCTATTTACTGCTTTCTTAGAGGATGAACAAGTCGCCATTCACGGCGTTGAACCTGCGGGCCGCTCTTTGCAAAAGGTTGGCGAGCATGCTGCAACACTCACACTCGGTGAGCCAGGTATCATGCACGGATTTAAGTCTTACATGCTTAAAGATGCACAAGGTGAACCTCAGGAAGTGTACTCTGTAGCAAGTGGCTTGGATTACCCATCGGTTGGACCTCAGCATAGTTACTTAAAAGACATTGGCCGTGTCAATTACGGCTCAATCAGTGATGACGAAGCGATTGATGCCTTCTTTGAGCTGTCTCGTGAAGAGGGAATAATTCCTGCTATTGAATCCTCACACGCTGTCGCTTACGCAATTAAACTCGCGCAGCAAGGAGAAACCGGCTCGATTTTGATCAACTTATCAGGCCGTGGTGACAAAGACATTGATTTTGTCGTTGAACACTACGGCGCAAAATACGGCATTGAATCACTCATATAGCCTAACCCTACATGCAAAAAGCGTAAGCGTTCACCGAGGTATCTTGACTTACCAGATCTGAAGAAACATATGCAGTTTATAGATCAAAAACGTTTGGGT
>NZ_JAWOTC010000001.1:307757-385764 GCF_033338675.1 Vibrio sp. Vb1574 | reverse complement strand
GTACTTTCAGAAGAGCCTTACATCGGTTATCTTCACCGTGTTGATCAATCTATCAACCGCAATATTATTGTGGCAGTAAAACCATAATCGACTTGAGTCGAACGAACCCTATGGAAAAGCCAACGACACGTTGGCTTTTTTTACCTCTGAGCTCAACGAGTTCTCTTGTAAATAGAAGGTAGAGAATGAAACCGACAGTGGAAATTTTGACAGATATTTTGGCGGAAGTACGCCCTTTAATCGGCCAAGGTAAAGTGGCTGATTACATTCCTGCTCTGGCAAAAGTACCCAGCAACAAGTTAGGTATTGCGGTATACACCAACGAAGGTGAGGTTATTAAGGCGGGTGATGCCGATGAACCTTTCTCTATCCAATCTATTTCAAAAGCATTGAGCTTGACGTTAGCGATGTGCTTGTACAAGCAAGAAGAAATTTGGTCTCGAGTGGGAAAAGAGCCTTCGGGGCAGGCATTTAATTCGCTAATCCAGCTAGAAATGGAGCAAGGTATTCCTCGTAATCCATTTATAAATGCTGGAGCGATAGTAGTGGCAGATTTGTTACAAACTCGCTTATCTGCACCTCGTCAGCGCCTGTTGGAATTTGTGCGTCAGCTTTCTGGTGATACCCATATTGTGTATGACAAAGTCGTTGCGGCATCCGAAATGATGCATGGTGATCGTAATGCGGCGATTGCATATCTCATGCGTTCGTTTGGCAACTTCGAAAATGAAGTGATTCCAGTACTACAAAATTACTTCCACGCTTGTGCGCTGAAGATGAGTTGCGTCGATTTGGCTAAAACGTTTAGCTATTTAGCAAACAAGGGCACATCGGTACAAACGGGTAAGCCTGTAGTTTCTCCTGTGCAAACCAAACAACTTAATGCACTGTTAGCAACGTGTGGCTTGTATGATGGCGCGGGCGAGTTTGCTTATCGCGTTGGTATGCCTGGTAAGTCTGGTGTTGGTGGTGGCATTATCGCGGTAGTACCTGGTGAAATGACCATTTCAGTATGGTCTCCAGAGCTTGATCCTTCAGGTAACTCGCTTGCGGGTACTAAGGCGCTTGAGCTGCTCTCAGAGCGAATTGGCCGTTCAATTTTCTAATGTTAGAAATGTGTCAACCTTATTTAGGACGGCACAGTTTCTAAATAAAAAGCCTCTCAATTGAGAGGCTTTTTTTGTTTTGGGGTTGCGTTACTCTTCGCTTTCTTCGGCCATAAAGGCTTCGAGCAAATCATTAAGGAAGAGCTTCCCTTTTTCAGTAATTTGCCAGTGGGTAGGCGTTTCACTCAGGTAGCCCATTTCTATCGCCCAGCTGATGGTTTCTTGAATCGTACTAAGTGGTAAGCCCGTGGTGTCCACGTAATCTTGCTTCGGACAGGCTTCGATTAAGCGGAATCGGTTCATAAAGAACTCGAATGGACGATCTTCATCCGCGACGACATGTTCCGTATGCAGATAAGGTTTGACCATATTTTGATAAGCCGCTAAATAGCCTCGCGGGTGTTTTACCTTTGTCGTTCGAATAATACGTCCGTCGGTAAAACTGAGTTTGCCATGAGAGCCACAACCGATACCAAGGTAATCACCAAAGCGCCAGTAGTTGAGGTTGTGCTGACACTGATAGCCCGGCTTGCTGTAACCGGAGATTTCATATTGCACATAACCCGCGGCTGCAAGTTTTTGGTGTCCGAGCTCGAAAATATCCCACAAGTCATCATCGTCAGGTAGCGTTGGTGGCTTGTAGTAGAACATGGTGTTTGGTTCGATGGTCAGCTGATACCAAGACAAGTGCGGCGGTGCCAACTCAATCGCTTTGTCCAAATCTGCCAAGGCTTGTTCGATGCTTTGATCAGGTAAGCCGTGCATGAGATCGAGGTTAAAACTGTTCAAACCGATTTGGTGCGCCAGCTTAGCAGCATTGACGGCTTCGTCTTGGCCGTGAATGCGCCCCAAACGCTCAAGCTTTTGTTGCTCAAAGCTTTGCACGCCGATAGAGATACGCGTTACCCCGGCTTTACGGTAGCCAACAAAACGCTCTGCTTCGATGGTGCCTGGGTTCGCTTCCATGGTTATTTCGATTTCAGGCTTGAACGGAATACGCGCTTCAATGCCCTTAAGTAGACGCTCGATGCCTTCTGCCGAAATCAAACTCGGCGTACCACCACCAATGAAGATTGAATGCAGTGGACGTGGCGCTTCGTTAAGTCGGTATTTCTCAATGTCGGTATCCAAATCTTCTAAAAGGGCACTGATGTACTCTTCTTCTGGAATCTCGGTTTTGAGCGCGTGAGAGTTAAAGTCGCAATACGGGCACTTTTGCACACACCACGGGATGTGTACATACAAGCTGAGTGCTGGGGGCGTTAACATGGTCTAATTCGCTCGTGATTACTGAGACACTTGCTCAGACAGTTGAGCAAACAACGACTTGAGCGCTTTACCGCGGTGAGACAGTTGTTTTTTACGTGCAGGTTCAAGTTCGGCTGACGCACAGTTGTCTTCAGGAACAAAGAAGATTGGGTCGTAGCCAAAACCATTTTCACCGTGAGCTTCAGTTAGAATGCGACCTTCCCATTTACCGTGGCAGACGATAGGCGTTGGGTCGTTCTCGTGACGCATGAGGACTAATACACAGTGGAAACGTGCTGTACGCTCTGCTTCTGGTACGCCTTCCATTGCCGCTAGCAATTTTTCTAGATTCTCTTGATCAGATGCGCTCTCGCCTGCGTAACGTGCAGAGTAAATGCCCGGAGCGCCTTTTAAGAAATCGACTTCTAATCCAGAGTCGTCTGCAATGGCAGGAAGCCCTGTTTCTTGTGCGGCATGGCGAGCTTTAATGATTGCGTTTTCAATGAAAGTTGTACCCGTTTCAGCTACTTCCGATACATTGAATTCACTTTGCGCTAATACTTCAAAGCCGAAGTCAGACAATAAATCTGCCATTTCACGAACTTTGCCTTGGTTACCAGTTGCTAGCACAATTTTTTTCATGGGAATCTCTTTTAATAGTGATAGAGGAGAACAAATCGTTCTCCTCTAGATATTCTTTAACTAATAAGTGGTTTTTAGCCTGCTTAGATCCAAAAGCTTTTGGAACATCACAACCCAATTACTCTTCAACATAAAACTTCTGGGTGAATTTAAGCTTACCTGAGCCTTTGTTTCCAGCTTTTACGTCAATATCGAAAGTAAAAGTTTCTTCGTGGGTAATTGGCAGTTCGGCTAAATAGTATATCGCATTGCCTTCTTTGACTTCACGAAAGGTCAAGGTCTGAGTTTGGCCGATAAGGTTCTTCGCGCGTCCAGCAATTTTTGCTTCTAATGCTGGCTTACCCAATGAAGCTCTATCTAACACGCTAATATTAACCACAGCGAGGTATCCATTACGTTTGATATCGTAGCTACGTGCGACTTTGGGTGTTAGGAATGTTGAGTTAAACGCGACATAGTGTACTTCGATATCTTTCATATTTTTAAACTGATCGGCGAAGCTTGGTAACGACAACAGGCTAATCAGTAATGCGGTAATCCATTTGCTCATTGTTACTTCCTCAAAGCACTTGTTATAAAACAACCATAGCTGCAATTTTACCTTGATCAGGGGGGTAAAAAATGCGTACTCAGTCGTTGGTATTAGTAAGTGTGGTACAAAATCGTAAATAAAAAGCCATCATAAGATGGCTTTAATTTCTGTCGGTATCTGGGTAGGCGATTCTATCCGAATTTGTTTGTGCCGTCCTAATTCACCTTTTTCTATGTGAACCAAGCCCTTAGCGATTTTAAACTGCTTGGCTAAGAACTTAGTTAGGTGTGCATTAGCTTTGCCATCGACAGGTGGAGCAGTAATGGCGATTTTTAGCTCTTCACCATGCAAGCCAACGATTTTATCGCGGCTAGCTTTAGGTTGAATATAGAGCTTCAGGATGATGTCCTCACCATCTTGCCAAACTGCAGCTGACATTATAGCTGGAACCAAATTGGACCAATGATATCGCCCATTAAGAAGTTCGCGAACTGCAAGCCGATAAATAACACCAGTACGCTTAAATCAAGACCACCAATAGCCGGAAGAATACGACGGATTGGAGCGCACATTGGCTCGGTCAGTTGATGGAATACGTACTCGATAGGGCTGCGGCCTTGGCTTACCCAGCTCAAAATTGCACGGATCAATAGTACCCAGAACAATAGGCCACCTGCGGCTTTGATTAATGATAATAAGCCCAAGAATAAGAAGTCAGCGCTGAAAGAGACGGAACCGTTCGAAGCTATTAGGATAAGCACGACAAATTTAAGCACACACAACACGTAGGCAAACAACACGGTTGCTAGGTCAATATTCCCCACGGAAGGGATAACGCGGCGCAATGGACCAATGACCGGCTGAGTCGCTTTTACTATGAATTGCGAGAATGGGTTGTAGAAGTCTGCGCGCGCAGCTTGCAACCAAATTCGCAAAATTACGACCATGATGTACAGGTCAAATAGGGTTGAGATGAGAAAACTCATTGAATTCATAAGGTACCCTTAACAAGTGATGGATGATACTAAACGGAGTTCATCCAAATAATTAAAACAGTTTTTCCATTTCTTCCGCGCGAGCCACAGCAGCTTGCATGGCTTTAGCGACAATATCTGAAAGTTGATGTTCGTTGAATGTACGCAGTGCTTCTGCCGTTGTCCCACCTTTCGATGTTACGTTCTCACGCAGGGTCGATAGCTCAGTTTCTGGGTTGCTAACCACCATACTGGCCGCGCCCAGTGCCGCTTGCTGAACCAATAGTCGAGCGGTCTCTTTATCAAAGCCTTGCGCAATCGCTTCTGCTTGCATCGCTTCCATAAACAGGAAGAAGTATGCTGGAGCACTGCCCGCTGCGGCAATCACATTATTGATGCCAGACTCTTGCTCAACCCAGCATACTTTACCGACCGCTTCCATTAACTCTGCGGCAAAAGCTTTGTCGTGCTCGGTTACATGAGTTGGTGCGAACAACCCACTCATACCCAACCCAAGCTGTGATGGCGTATTTGGCATAACACGAACCAAGTTCAATTTGGTGGCTAGCATATCATCCAATCGTGAACAGTTGATGCCTGCGGCAATAGAAATCACCAGTTTATTAGTGAAATCGATCGATTGCAGTGGTTTACAGACATCCGCCATCATTTGCGGTTTTACAGACAATACCACCACATCCGCCTCGGTCGCAGCTTGGATGTTATCGCTGGTGGTACGGATGCCAAAATCTTGTTCTAGCAGAAGGCGACGAGCCTCTGAAGGAGCCGTTGCGGTAATGTTTTGCGCTGGGTATCCGTTAGCAACCAAGCCGGAAACAATGGCTCTCACCATGTTGCCAGCACCAATGAAGGCGATTTTTTTATGTTCCATTTGTCTGATTTCCATCATGATATTTAGAATTTGTTGTGCGCTCAGGTGTATAATGGCGCCGCTGTTACTTACTGCTCCTATTGGCGAGTAAGATGATTGCGCATTTACGCTCTAACGATTGACGACATAACTTATGTCGCGAGTGAGCGTTTTGTTGATTTAGCTGTAGTCTCGTGCGCCGAAAATAGCGGTTCCAATACGAACCATTGTACTACCAGCTTCGATTGCAGCGGTCATATCACCACTCATTCCCATTGATAATGTATCGATTTCTGGGAACTGTGCTTCGAGTGTTTGCTTCAACGTAGCCAACTTCTGAAATTCACGGAGTTGTGATTCGTAGTCAGACACGTTGGCAGGAATCGACATCAACCCTCTTAAAGTGAGGTTGGGTAGGCGAGAAATCAACTCCGCCAGCTCGAATACTTCCGCTTCAGTGACACCAGACTTAGATGCCTCACCACTGGTGTTAACCTGAATCAGAACTTGTAGCGGTTTAAGTTCGCTTGGCCGCTGATCATTCAGGCGTTGAGCAATCTTGGTTCGATCGATGGTGTGAACCCAATCGAAATGTTCAGCAACAAGTCGCGATTTATTGGATTGAATCGGGCCAATGAAGTGCCATTCGATTCGATTATCTGGATAATGCTCGGCAAAGTGCTGAACTTTACTGACGCCCTCTTGAACGTAGTTTTCACCAAAGGCGGTTTGTCCCGCTTGGTAGGCTTCGAGAATTGCCTCGACAGGTTTAGTTTTGCTTACCGCTAGAAGTTGCACTGACTCTGGAGTTCGACCACATTTTTGCTCGTCATATCGAATTTGAGAGGTGATATGTTCAATATTTTGTTGAATACTACTCATAGCTGTACTTTAGACTTAAGGATTTTAAATGGATATCACTGAGTTACTGGATTTTAGTGTAAAACATAATGCCTCGGATCTACATCTTTCTGCAGGTGTCCCACCAATGGTTCGTATTGATGGGGATGTGAGAAAACTAGGCATTCCAGCGTTTACACACCAAGAAGTGCATCGTTTGGTTTTCGAAATCATGAACGATGCCCAACGCAGTGAGTTCGAAGAAAAACTCGAAGTCGATTTCTCTTTTGAGTTGCATAACGTTGGCCGTTTCCGTGTCAACGCTTTCAACCAATCTCGCGGTTGTGCGGCAGTATTCCGTACCATTCCAAGTAGCATTCCAACTCTGGAAGAGCTAGAAGCGCCAGAGATCTTCAAAAAAATTGCGAACGCTGAAAAAGGCTTAGTTCTGGTCACTGGCCCAACAGGTTCAGGTAAATCGACGACCTTAGCAGCCATTGTTGACTACATTAACCGTAATCACAACAAGCACGTACTCACAATTGAAGATCCGATTGAATTTGTTCACAACAACAATAAATGTTTGATCAACCAGCGTGAAGTTCACCGTGACACCCATAGTTTCCAAAACGCACTGCGCAGCGCATTGCGTGAAGACCCGGATGTCATTCTGGTTGGTGAGATGCGTGACAAAGAAACCATCAGCCTTGCGTTAACGGCGGCGGAAACGGGGCACTTAGTGTTCGGCACGTTACATACCAGCTCGGCGGCAAAAACCATTGACCGTATTATCGATGTGTTCCCTGGCAGCGATAAAGACATGGTGCGCTCGATGCTTTCTGAATCCCTTCGTTCGGTTATCGCACAAAAATTATTGAAACGTAATGGTGGTGGCCGTATTGCATGCCATGAAATTATGATGGCAACGCCTGCGATTCGTAACTTGATCCGCGAAGACAAAGTCGCGCAGATGTATTCGATCATTCAAACAGGTGCGGCTCACGGCATGCAAACCATGGAGCAAAATGCTCGTCAGTTAATGGCGCAAGGCATGGTTGCTCGTGAAGAGGTCGATAGTAAGATCGGATTAGAAGTGCAGCAATTCTCGTAACGTTCATACAGATAATGGTGAATACGGAAGATGGATCTAGATAAATTTCTCGAAGGCATGTTGGCGCTGAAAGCGTCGGATCTTTACATCACGGTTGGAGCGCCAATTCTATTTCGTGTGGATGGCGAATTGCGTCCGCAAGGGGAAAAACTCACCGAGAGTGATGTGGCTGCATTACTCGACAGCGCTATGGAACCAGATCGGCGTCAGGAATTTCGTAAAAGTCGCGAGTCGAATTTTGCCATTGTGAGAGATTGTGGTCGCTTCCGTGTGAGTGCCTTTTTTCAACGCGAGTTACCAGGCGCAGTGATTCGTCGTATTGAAACTAATATTCCTACTTTTGAGCAGTTAAAGTTACCGTTAGTGTTGCAAGATTTGGCGATAGCTAAGCGTGGTTTGGTGCTGGTGGTCGGTGCTACTGGATCGGGTAAATCGACCACCATGGCGGCGATGACAGGCTATCGAAACAGCAATAAAACCGGGCACATTTTGACGGTCGAAGATCCGATCGAGTTCGTGCATGAACACAAGCGCTGTATCGTGACTCAACGTGAAGTTGGGTTAGATACGGAAAGCTATGAAGTTGCGCTTAAAAACTCGCTGCGCCAAGCACCAGATATGATTTTGATTGGTGAGATCCGTAGCCGTGAAACAATGGAATACGCGATGACCTTCGCCGAAACGGGTCACCTGTGTATGGCAACGTTGCACGCCAACAATGCAAACCAAGCTTTAGAGCGCATTCTTCACTTGGTACCGAAAGATCAAAAAGAACAATTCTTGTTCGATTTGTCGATGAACCTAAAAGGCGTGGTTGGTCAGCAGCTGATCCGAGATAAAAATGGGCAGGGACGTCATGGTGTATTTGAGATCTTGCTAAATAGTCCACGTGTGTCGGATTTGATTCGTCGCGGAGATTTACATGAGTTGAAGTCAACCATGGCTCGCTCAAATGAGTTTGGTATGCTGACGTTCGATCAATCTCTTTATAAGTTAGTGATGCAAGGTAAGATCAGCGAAGAGGATGCACTACATAGTGCCGACTCAGCGAATGATCTGCGCCTGATGTTGAAAACGCAGCGTGGTGAAGCATTCTCTACGGGCAGTTTGGCAAACGTTAAGATCGATATGGATTAATCCAATCCAGAAACAAAAAAGGTTGGCAGAAGCCAACCTTTTTTCATTGTGCTTGAAGTGTTTACTCACCCCAAAGGGCTTCAAACCAGCTTTCTAGAATCACCACCGCTGACTGGCAGTCAACATTACCTTTCGATAGGGCTTTGTAGCCGCCCATGCTGAACAACTCCGCACGAGCTTCTGCAGTAGATAAACGCTCATCATGCAGCTCAACAGGCAATCCGTATCGGCCTTGCAGACGCTTAGCAAATTTTCGTGCACGAGGGGTTATGGTCTCAAGGTCTTTACCATGCAGATCGGTCGGTAAACCGACCACTAGCAAATCTGGTTGCCACTCTTTGATTTGCTTTTCGATATCGTCCCAGTTTGGAATACCGTCATTGGCTTTAAAGGCTTTTAATGGGGAAGCTGTACCAGTAATTTCTTGGCCAATAGCGCTACCAATGCTTTTGGTTCCAAAGTCAAAAGCCATAATTGTGCGTGACATAAGGTGTCTCTATCTAATGTAACTGTATATTTGGACTAAGCATGTCCAGAGTCTGCTGAAAGGTGACTTGGGTCGATACCCAGCTTTTCGACCGCTTTCTTCCAACGCTCGTTGATTGGTGTATTAAAGATAATTTCAGGCGTCGCTTCAATGGTGAGCCAAGAGTTTTCGACCAGCTCACTTTCTAATTGGCCTGCACTCCAACCGGAGTAGCCAAGTGCCACTAAGTAATCACTTGGTTCTGCTTCTGTTCCTAACACCGACAGAATATCACGCGAAGTGGTTACCGCGAGGTCATCGGTCATTTGGACGCTGGACTCGTAGTAATCTTTGGGTTTATGCAAAATAAAGCCACGATCTTCCGAGATTGGGCCGCCATTATAAACTGGTCTATCTAGACTGGCTTCAAATAGGCGCGGGTGTACTGGCTGAACTTCCACCTGCTTGAGCATGTTGCCGACGGTGATATCAACAGGAGCATTGATCATCAGCCCCATAGCGCCGTCTTCGTTGTGCTCACAAACGTAGATCACGCTGTTTTGAAAGTACGGATCTTTCATCCCAGGCATGGCAACCAAAAAGTGATTTGTGAGATTCATACTCATACTGACCCTTAACTCTCGTAAATGCCCTTAAGCAAACATCATACAATTTACATCTAGGTATGTGCATGAGTTTGCTTAAGTTAATGTACTACGCTCTCTATTAACTGTAATACAGTTTGAGTTATTCGCCTTTTACTCGACGCTCAATCGCATCCATCAGCTTGCCTGTGATTGAGATATCAAAAGCTGCTTCAATTTCGCGAATACAGGTTGGGCTGGTGACGTTGATTTCTGTTAGCTTGTCGCCAATTACGTCAAGGCCAACAAAGATAAGGCCTTTTTCTTTCAGTGTCGGAGCAACGGTTTGCGCAATTTTGAGGTCGGTTTCGCTTAGCGGACGAGCTTCACCAGTACCACCAGCGGCTAGGTTGCCGCGCGTTTCGCCTTTAGCAGGAATGCGTGCTAGACAGTAAGGCATAGGTTCGCCATCTACCACTAGGATACGTTTGTCACCGTTGCTGATGTCTGGCACGAAGGTTTGTGCCATTGCGTAGTTTTGACCGTGGTTAGTCAATGTCTCGATGATTACAGAGACGTTTGGATCGTTTTCTTTTACACGGAAGATGGACGCGCCACCCATACCATCAAGCGGTTTCAGGATGACATCACCATGTTTTTCACGAAATTCTTTAATTTTTTCTGCTTTTCGCGTCACGATCGTTGTAGGTGTCAGCTCTGGGAACCATGCTGTAAACAGCTTTTCGTTACAATCACGTAAGCTTTGAGGCTTGTTAACGATCAGTGCACCCTGTTCTTCTGCACGCTCAAGGATGTAAGTCGCGTAGATGTATTCAGTATCAAACGGAGGATCTTTACGCATTAGCACCGCGTCTAGCTCAGACAGTTTGATAGTTTGCTCTGATTTGAACTCGTACCAACCGTTTGGATCTTCTCTTAGTTCTACCACTTTAGTATCTGCAATGGCAACGCCTTGATCGAGATGCAGATCATTCATTTCCATGTAGTGGATTTCATAGCCGCGTCGTTGCGCTTCAAGCATCATGGCAAAGCTAGAGTCTTTTTTGATGTTAATGGACGAGATTGGGTCCATTACGATACCGAGTTTGATCATTATTTTTCTCCGTTTAACCAAGATCGCCGAAACGAACTTGTAAGGCTGTAATTGCTGTCAGAGCCGCTGTTTCGGTACGCAGAACGCGAGGGCCGAGTAGCGTTTCTTCAAATTGGTATTCTCGAGTCATCTCGATTTCTTCAGACGATAAACCGCCTTCAGGACCGATCAGTAGGCGCACTTTTTCAACCGGGGTTGGCAAAGTGTTGATTGAGTATTTAGCACGAGGGTGAAGGTTAAGCTTTAAACCATCGTACTCTTCTTTACACCACTCTTCCAAGCTCATAATTGGACGAATTTCGGGCACGACATTACGCCCACATTGCTCACAGGCACTGATGGCGATTTTCTGCCATTGCGCGAGTTTTTTCTCAAAACGCTTTTGGTCAAGCTTGACACCACAACGTTCAGAAATCAGAGGAGTGATGGTATTGACGCCAAGTTCAACAGACTTTTGGATGGTGAACTCCATCTTATCGCCACGTGAAATGACTTGACCAAGGTGCAGATCTAAAGGGGATTCAATACTGTTTTCTACGCGCTCGGTGATGTTAACCAAAACTGATTTCTTGCTGACTTCACTGATAACCGCTGGGAACTCTGCGCCACTGCCGTCAAAAAGGAGAACGTCTTGGCCTTCTTTCATGCGCAAAACACGACCGATATGGCCTGCTGCGTCGTCACTTAAAGCAAGTGAGCCAAGTTGATGAATGGATTCTGGATGATAAATTCGAGGGGTACGCATGAGATTTCCAGCAAGAGAATAAACTTAAACCCTAACATGGATGCTTTGCACCGAAAAAACAAGGGGCAAGAAGCGTTTCAATATCAGTAATTGAAACGCTTCGAGGTCGGAGGTTACAGTGCGCGGCAGGCTTCTTGAACAAATGGGTTGTGATTGCCCTGTACTTTTGCAATGCGCTCGTCACGCTCACATTCCCATTTATCGACAGGATAGGTTTTGTTCCAAGCACTCATTAATTGCGTTTGCTGCTTCGACAGTTTGAAACCGTACTCTTTGCTCATGTATAGATAGGTACGAGCAATTGAGCCACGCGCACGGTCTGGTGGCATGACTTTACGCTGCTTAAAGTTCACTTGCATCTCACAGCGACCATAACTCACGCCATCCATACCGTTCCATTGGCTGAAGTTGTAGTTCGAACGGTCACCGTTTACTTCACCAATAGCAGGAGTTAGGTTGTGCAAGTCTGCTTCCATCAAACGAAAAGTTTTGTCTTTTTTCTTACAGTTTTTACGTCCGCCATCTTGCCAGCATTGACGCTGGTGGCCAAATTGCCACGCAGGAACAACGTGCTCCCATTCGATTCGTGCAGCCCGTTTTTCTTGTTTACGGACTTGGTAACCGCAAGAGGCTAAATCGGGTGAGCCTTTCTTGCCTTGCCATTGAATGTTACAGCCACAGTAGAAGCTTGTTGGGTGGTCTTGATAAATTTTGACCGCCTCACGTTTGGCTGCAGAGAATGAGCTCGGTGGCGCGGCAATCGCAGTGCTAGAAAGCGCGATAAGCAACAGAGAGAATAAGTATTTCATGATAAAAGTCTTTATAAAGTATGACTTTATTCATGATAACACGCATAAAATAGCTTTAGTGATGAGTAAGTTAACAATAAGTGGCGAAGGGAAGGTTTTGATCAACTCGATCTTTATTTTGGGAACGCAAGTAACACTATGAGGTAAGGGCTACGATAACTGAATACCGGTGAAGTTAAGTGGTTGGCGGCATTTTTGACAAGAGTACGTCGCCTCTTTGCGCAGCACTTTATTATGACGGCGAATCGATAGAGGGTAGGTCATACAACCACAACGATACTCAAAGGTTTTACCTTGAACGGATTTTACTTCAAAGCTGTGAGTGGTTTTGGCTGGTACGTTAAATACGGCTTCCATGACGCCTTTCCATTCTTTACCGTGAGGCCTAACTCGCCCGTAAACCTGATAAGTAATCAGGTGTGCTACTTCATGAGGAATGACTTCATCTAAGAATGCTTGGGTGTTTTCGCGAAATAAAACAGGGTTTAGGCGTACTTGATTTAATTGAAGGTAGGCTTTTCCTGCCGCTTTCCCACGGACGTCGAAGGTGATTGTTGGAATCGGGAAAGAACGTTTGAAAGCTTGTTCCGCCATCGCGATACAGCCCGCCATCACTTGCTTGGCTTTATAGCTGAGTTCTATATCCACAATTCACCTCGATAAATCAAATAAAAAAGCCCCCGCATTTGCGAGGGCCAGATCATAGCATCAGTTAATTATGGTGTGTGTTTTTTCTTGATGGTGGCATGGTAAGCGTGCCATGTACCGTAGCCTAGAATTGGCATGGTAAACAACATTCCGATCCCGTAGGTCGCAAAGCCGATAAGAATACCGCCACAGATGATCGCTGCCCAAACAATCATTGCTGGAATGTTGGATTTCACTGCATTAAAGCTGGTAAATACAGCGGTCATCATGTCTACGCGACGCTCCATCATGAGCGGAATAGAAAAGGCTGAAATGCTAAACACCACACAAGCCAAAACAAAGCCAACTAAAGAGCCGATGACAAGGAAGGGTAGGAACTCACTTAAAGGTGCCCCTTGAACAGAAGGGTAGAGCGCATGAAGTAGAGCGGCAATGCGCATCCAAAATATCATACACACTGCGAGTAACACGGCGAACGCCCATTGAGATGTTGAGTTACGACCGATCGCTTTCATTGAATGGAGCAAGCTTGCTTTGTGTCCGCGCTCTCTCTCCCAACTGGCATCATACAAGCCCAGCGCGAGAAACGGACCGATTAACATGTAAACAATCAAACTGGGCATGACGACCAAGTGTGTGCCTTGCCACTGTACGAGCAAAACAATGCCTATCGCAGCCGCCATAAAACAGATGCCATAGAAAGCACTAATAAGTGGCATTCGCACGAAATCATGCAGACCTAATGCTAGCCAATGAAAAGGTGCAGAAAGATTGACCGTATTGCACGGTATGGTTCTGGCGTATTCGTTGTCTGGCACTTCCTTTCGCTTGTTGTGGAAGTCCGATGGATTAACAGTTCGAGGCATAACTCCTCCTTGATTTATTCCCACATTATCCGCTTATACCAACTGACAGCGGTTTTTGTTCAGTCAAACTTGAAGCGACTTTTTCAAGTTTACATCTGAGCATTGGCTTAGTTTGGTATCGGCCATAAAGATGCCTGACTCATGTCTTTACTTAAGTGTTGCTTCCACAGTCGCCAGCATCCGACGTCTCTATTTAAATTGGAGTTAACAATATTTTAACTATTGGCGGAGATGGGATAATTTACAAATAATTGCTTAAAATTTATTCGGTATAAAAATGAGGGAGAAACAGGACTGCTTTGTGGGGCAGGGCGGTATGAGTCGAAATGACTAGATAAAAGTTGCTGAAAATAAAAAGCCCCCACCATAGGCGAGGGCTTGATTGATTCTTGCTTGGCTTGATTATTTGATGCCAGCGAAATCGCGTAGAAGTGCAGCTTTGTCTGTTGCTTCCCACGGGAATTCTTCACGACCGAAGTGACCGTAAGCCGCTGTCTTCTTGTAGATAGGTTGAAGAAGGTTAAGCATTTCTTGTAGACCGTATGGACGTAGGTCGAAGAATTGACGAACCGCTTCAATGATGATGTCGTGAGATACTTTCTCAGTACCGAACGTTTCCACCATGATAGACGTTGGATCAGCAACACCGATTGCGTAAGAAAGTTGGATCTCACAACGGTCAGCCATGCCTGCCGCTACGATGTTTTTCGCTACGTAGCGTGCTGCGTATGCTGCACTACGGTCAACTTTTGATGGATCTTTACCAGAAAACGCACCGCCACCGTGACGAGCTGCGCCGCCGTAGGTATCTACGATGATCTTACGACCAGTTAGACCACAGTCACCCATAGGACCACCGATTACGAAGCGACCGGTTGGATTAATGAAGAAGTTTGTTTCTTTGTTGATCCACTCAGAAGGTAGCACTGGCTTAATGATCTCTTCCATTACCGCTTCACGCAGGTCTGAAGTTGAGATTGAATCACAGTGTTGAGTTGAAAGAACAACCGCGTCGATACCAACGATGTTACCTTGATCGTATTGGAATGTTACCTGAGATTTTGCATCAGGACGCAACCAAGGTAGTGTGCCGTTTTTACGAACTTCTGCTTGCTTTTGAACAAGACGGTGAGAGTAAGTAATTGGCGCTGGCATTAGTACTTCAGTTTCGTTACAAGCGTAACCAAACATGATGCCTTGGTCGCCTGCACCTTGTTCTTTAGGGTCAGCTTTATCAACACCTTGGTTGATATCTGGCGACTGTTTACCGATTGTGTTTAGTACCGCACAAGAATCTGCGTCAAAGCCCATATCTGAATGTACGTAGCCGATTTCACGAACGGTTTCACGAGTTAACTCTTCGATGTCTACCCATGCTGAAGTCGTGATTTCACCACCCACCATTACCATACCGGTTTTAACGTAAGTCTCACATGCAACACGAGCCTTTGGATCTTGCTCTAGAATCGCGTCAAGAACCGCATCAGAAATCTGGTCTGCAATTTTATCTGGATGACCTTCTGATACTGACTCAGAAGTAAACAGGTGCTTAGCCATGTTAGCTCCACTATATCTGGTTTAAAACTGGGGAATGATAAACTCTCCAGCGCAAATTAATACTAATTTTTGTAGGTGTATCTACATCTAGACGTCTATTCTAAATTTGATTGCTCGAATTACAAGCTCTTTTTTGGTTTTTGTTATAACCAAACGTTTGCCTGATTTATTGATAATTTTAAGAACTTCGAACGATTTGGCGCGAAAGGTGCAATATTTGTGAGGTTTTGGACTGGAAAACGTTTGCACACCCAACAGGGCTTTGAGAGAATTATGACCTACTTTTCGTTTCGCTTAATGTACTCAGGAGCAGACATGTCGTCTCGTAAACATCTTGCCAATGCAATTCGTGCTCTAAGCATGGATGGTGTTCAACAAGCTAACTCAGGCCACCCAGGCGCACCAATGGGTATGGCTGATATCGCTGAAGTTCTTTGGCGCTCTCACCTAAACCATAACCCTTCAAACCCAGAGTGGGCCGACCGCGATCGCTTTGTGCTGTCAAACGGTCATGGGTCAATGCTTATTTACTCTCTACTGCACTTAAGCGGTTACGAGCTATCTATTGACGATCTGAAAAACTTCCGTCAATTGCACTCAAAAACCCCAGGTCACCCAGAGTACGGCTACGCGCCTGGTATCGAGACAACAACGGGTCCTCTAGGTCAAGGCATAACTAACGCTGTTGGTATGGCGATCGCAGAGAAAGCACTAGCGGCACAGTTCAACAAAGAAGGTCACGATATCGTTGACCACTTTACGTATGTGTTCATGGGTGACGGCTGTCTAATGGAAGGCATCTCGCATGAAGCATGCTCTCTTGCTGGGACGTTAGGTCTAGGCAAACTGATCGCGTTCTGGGATGACAACGGCATTTCTATCGACGGTCACGTTGAAGGCTGGTTCTCTGACGATACACCTAAGCGTTTTGAAGCGTACGGCTGGCATGTAATCCCAGCAGTCGATGGTCACGACTCAGACGCGATCAACGCAGCAATTGAAGCAGCAAAAGCGGACCCACGTCCTACGCTTATCTGTACCAAAACAATTATCGGTTTCGGTTCTCCTAACAAGTCTGGTTCGCACGACTGTCACGGTGCACCACTAGGTCACGATGAAATCCAAGCGGCTCGCGAATACCTAGGTTGGGAGTACGGCCCATTTGAGATCCCGGCAGATGTTTACGCTGAGTGGGATGCAAAAGAAGCGGGCGCCGCGAAAGAAGCAGCTTGGAATGAAAAATTCGAAGCATACGCTGCAGCTTACCCTGCTGAAGCGGCAGAGCTTAAACGTCGTCTAAACGGCGAACTTCCTGCACAGTGGGAAGAAAAAGCGAACCAAATCATTGCCGATCTTCAAGCAAACCCAGCGAACATTGCATCACGTAAAGCATCGCAAAATGCACTAGAAGCGTTTGGTCAAATGCTTCCTGAGTTTATGGGTGGTTCTGCTGACCTAGCGCCTTCTAACCTGACCATGTGGTCTGGTTCTAAGTCTCTAGAAACGGAGGACTTCTCTGGCAACTACATCCACTATGGTGTACGTGAATTCGGTATGACTGCTATCATCAACGGTATCGCATTGCACGGTGGTTTCGTTCCTTACGGCGCAACATTCCTAATGTTCATGGAATACGCTCGTAACGCAATGCGTATGGCTGCGCTGATGAAAATTCAGAACATCCAAGTTTACACGCATGATTCGATCGGTCTTGGCGAAGATGGCCCAACTCACCAACCTGTTGAGCAAATGGCGTCTCTACGTGTAACTCCAAACATGAGCACATGGCGCCCATGTGACCAAGTTGAGTCTGCAGTTGCATGGAAACTAGCGATTGAACGTAAAGATGCACCAACTGCACTTATCTTCTCTCGTCAAAACCTAGCGCAACAAGAGCGTACTGCTGAACAAGTCGCAGACATCGCGAAAGGTGCTTACATCCTGAAAGATAGCGAAGGTAAGCCTGAGCTAATCCTTATCGCAACAGGTTCTGAGGTTGAGCTTGCAGTGAAAGCCGCTGAGCAACTAACTTCAGAAGGCAAGAAAGTACGCGTTGTTTCAATGCCATCAACAGATGCATTCGATAAACAAGACGCTGCTTACCGTGAATCTGTACTGCCATCAGACGTAACGGCACGTATCGCTATTGAAGCGGGCATTGCGGATTTCTGGTACAAGTACGTAGGCTTCGACGGTCGCATCATCGGTATGACAACATTCGGTGAATCAGCACCTGCTGGTCAGCTATTCGAGATGTTTGGCTTCACGACTGAAAACGTAGTGAACACAGCTAAAGAATTGCTAGCGTAATTGCAGGACCGTCTAAACAGTCGAACGTAAACGACGATTGTTAAACGCTAAAGTTAGAAAGGCCATCATTATGATGGCCTTTTTATTTTTGTCAGGTTTTCCAACCTTGTGGAATGCTTTGGTGAATGCAGTCTAAAAGTACGGATAAGCGCAGTGGTGGTCGTCCTGCTGGTGTATAGCAGTTAATGGAAATAGGCTCAGAAAGCCAACCTTCTAAGCAAGGTGTGATTCGCCCTGGGTGATGTTTCTCATAGCCGCATGCTGTCCAAGTCGGCAGCAGTCCAATACCATGACCATTCGCGATACTGTCTATTTGCATTGCTATGTTGTCGCTGTATAAGCGACTAACAAAGGGCTCTAAAAAGAACTCACCGTGTTGAGGGTGTGCTAGCATCAATCCATTTTCTTGCACTGAACCAAAATCGATCCATGGGTGTGCTTCAAGTTCTTTGGGGTGCGGTATAGGCCCATGTTGTTTTAGATAATTTGGAGAGGCAAAAGGCGTATAGCGAAATACCCCCAGCACTTCTTTTCGCCAGTCTAGCTCTTTACGTTCACCGAGCCAGATGAACAAATCTGGGTCATGATGCGCCTCAGAAAAGTCACTGGTAAGTTGAACTCTAACATCGGGATTATCAGCAAGAAAACGATTGAGTACGCCACCGAGCCAGCTTCTAACTAAGGCAGTGTGACAAACAATATGCAGTGGCCCTGAAACTTGGTTCGTTAAACCTTGCAGTGCATCATAACTCTCTTCGCTTAACTCAAGAATCTGGCGGCTGTAGTGGGCAAAGATCTCTCCAGCTCTTGTCAGAACTAATCGATTACCTTGCCTAGCGGTTAGAGCCTGACCGAAGTCTTCTTCTAATTGTGCCAAGCGACGACTTAGCGTTGATTTTGGCTGATTAAGGGCTTTAGCAGCGGCTGTCAAACTTTTATGCTGATTGAGCGCATCAAAGGCTCTAATTGATGCTAAGTCGTGCATATTTCTTTTACTCCTTACTGCGTTATGTACGAGTTCCATAAATGGAAAGAACCGTTCCATAACTCTCACTATGCATCTCATTCTATTTGTGAATAATTCACTTTCGAAAATAATAATCATTATCAATTATGGAGATGTAGATGTCTACTCTTAGACTGCCAGTTATTACCGCAACTGGTATTTTAGCCTTCGTCAGTGTCCCTCATGTTTTTGCCAATGATGCAGTTTCTAAAATGGAAACAGTGGTTGTAACTGCATCAAGTTATGAGCAATCTCAAGCGGACGCGCCTGCAAGTATTAGTGTGATTTCACGTGAGGAGTTGGACTCCCGTTATTACCGCGATGTGACTGATGCACTAAAAAGTGTGCCAGGTGTTGTCGTGACAGGTGGTGGTGATACCACCGACATTAGTATCCGTGGTATGGGTTCTAAATACACTTTGATACTGGTCGATGGTAAACGTCAAAGTACGCGTGAAACTCGTCCAAATAGTGACGGCCCTGGTATCGAACAAGGTTGGTTACCTCCTCTTCAAGCGATTGAGCGAATCGAAGTTATTCGTGGCCCAATGTCGACGCTTTACGGTTCTGATGCGATTGGTGGTGTGATTAACGTCATCACACGAAAAGATGCGCTAGAGTGGACGGGTAATGTTCAACTGGGCACGGTACTACAAGAGAATAGTCGCTCAGGGGGAGAGCAGAGCGCGAACTTTTTCGTTAATGGTCCGTTGGCTGAAAATTTATCTCTCCAAGTATATGGTCAGTACACAACCAGAGAAGAAGATGACATCGAATACGGTTATGAAGATAAAGATATGCAGAGTATCTCTTCAAAACTGACTTACCAGATTAATGATCGCCACTCGGTGCAATTAGAAGGCGGCACGTCGGCACAAAGTCGTCGTGGTAATGTAGGCCTTTCAGTGCCGACCACTGGGTGTCGTGGTGGGTGTGAAGACTCACTGAATGAATATCGTCGTAATTACGTAACGGTAAGCCACAACGGTGATTGGGATTCGATTGGCATTTCAGATACTTACTTACAGCGAGAAGAGAGCGAGAACAAATCTCGTGAGATGACGATCACCAACACCACGTTCAAATCGAGCTTGGTGACTGGTATCGGAAACCATACGTTGACGACGGGTGTGGACGCCACTCATGCAGAGCTTGAGGATTTCACCTCCAACAAAGCGTCATCGAAGACTGAAACATCGAATACGCAGTGGGCTGTTTTCATTGAAGATGAATGGAGAATCGCTGATCCGTTTAGCGTTACGCTTGGTGGTCGTCTAGATCATGACGAAAACTATGGCGCGCACTTTAGTCCGCGTGTTTACGGTGTATGGCGAGTTGATCCGTCTTGGACGGTGAAAGGCGGTGTGGCAACAGGTTTCCGTTCTCCACAATTACGTGAAATTACTCCTGGCTGGGCGCAAGTCAGTGGTGGCGGTAATATCTACGGTAACCCAGATCTTGACCCTGAAACGTCGCTAAACAAAGAAATCAGCGTCTTGTATCAAGGTGATTCTGGCTTAGATGTTTCTTTGACAGCGTTCCATAACGAATTCAAAGACAAGATCACACGTGTTGTTTGTCCAGACACTATCTGTACTGATGGTCCAAACCAATGGGGCGCAGATCCAACGTACCGTATTAACGTGGATGAAGCCGTCACACAAGGTATTGAAGCGACCTTAGCATCGCCGTTAACGGAAACCATTTACCTTAGCTCGAGCTACACATTTACCGACTCAGAGCAAAAAACAGGTGAATACAAAGGCATGCCGCTGCAGCAGTTACCAAAGCATCTGTTTAATGTGGATGTGACTTGGCAAACGACAACAGATCTAGAGAGCTGGGCGAAAGTCACGTACCGAGGTAAAGAAATGGATCCGGTTACTGGCCCATCAAGAAACAGTATCGTAGAGCCAGCTTATACCTTTGTGGACGCCGGTGTGACATACCAGTTAACCGACAATACTCGTATTAAAGGCGCTATCTATAACTTGCTGGACGAGGAAATCAGTTACGAAGAATACGGATATATTGAAGATGGTCGTCGCTACTGGTTAGGTTTAGACGTCGCATTTTAATTATCTATCGTTGTAATAAGGTCGAGCATAGTCTCGACCTTTTTTAATCCTGCTTTACTGTGATTCAACAGGTGCGTTTGTCAGCCTGATCAGGTAGTATCTGTAACACGAAATTTTTGGTAGGGCGAAGGATAAATGCTAAAGGTTGCGATCAATGGATTTGGACGTATAGGTCGTAATGTTCTGCGAGCGGTGTATGAAAGCGGAAAACACCAGCAGATCAAGGTTGTGGCGGTTAACGAACTAGCACAGCCAGAGGCGATGGCACACCTACTGCAATATGACACCAGTCATGGTCGCTTTGGTAAAAAAATTTCCCATGACCAAGAACATTTGCATGTTCATCATGACAGCGGTGAATATGATTCCATTCGCATTCTCCACCTCTCCGAAATCGAATTACTTCCTTGGCGTGATTTAGAAGTTGATATCGTCTTGGATTGCACTGGCGTATTTGGTTCGCAAGCGGATGGGCAAGCGCATATAGAAGCTGGCGCGAAGAAAGTACTGTTTTCGCACCCGGGCGCAAACGACCTAGATAATACGATTATCTATGGCGTGAACCACGAAACTCTGAAAGACGAGCACCGTGTTGTCTCCAATGGCTCTTGCACCACCAACTGTATCGTTCCCATCATTAAAGTATTAGACGAAGCCTTCGGCATAGAGTCTGGCACCATTACCACAATTCATTCGTCCATGAACGATCAACAAGTAATTGATGCGTATCATAACGACTTACGCCGTACCCGCGCTGCAAGCCAATCTATTATTCCGGTGGACACTAAGTTGCATAAGGGGATTGAAAGAATCTTCCCGAAATTTTCCAACAAATTCGAAGCAATTTCTGTTCGTGTTCCAACGGTTAACGTCACTGCAATGGATTTAAGTGTCACAATTAGTACAAATGTGAAAGTTAATGACGTAAATCAAACCATTGTTAACGCATCTCAGTGTACATTACGTAACATTGTTGACTATACTGAATCGCCACTCGTTTCCATCGACTTTAACCACGACCCCCATAGTGCGATTGTGGATGGAAGCCAGACTAGAGTGAGTAACGGGCAACTCGTAAAAATGCTCGTTTGGTGCGACAACGAATGGGGCTTTGCTAACCGGATGCTGGATACTGCCTTAGCAATGCAAGCTTCTTCGCAAGTGGAACAGTAATGACGAAGAAGTGATGGAGAATTTTTATTTCTAGCCTTGAAATAAATCCATAATATCTCCATATCTATAACCAGTTTGAAGAATTAACAGGCTTGGCAGGGTTGCCGAGTTTTCAAAAACTTTAATTATTAAATATTTGAGAGGACACATCATGTCTGTAATCAAGATGACTGACCTGGATCTTGCAGGTAAACGTGTATTTATCCGTGCTGACCTAAACGTGCCAGTAAAAGACGGTAAAGTAACTTCGGATGCACGTATCATCGCATCTCTTCCAACTATTAAGCACTGCCTAGAAGCAGGCGCTAAAGTAATGGTTACGTCTCACCTAGGTCGCCCAACTGAAGGTGAATACGCTGAAGAGTTCTCTCTACAACCAGTTGTTAATTACCTAAACGACGCACTAGATTGCGAAGTGAAGCTAGCAAAAGACTACCTAGATGGCCTAGAGCTAAATGCGGGTGAACTTGTTGTTCTTGAAAACGTTCGCTTCAACAAAGGCGAAAAGAAAAACGACGAAGAGCTATCTAAGAAATACGCAGCACTATGTGACGTATTCGTAATGGACGCATTCGGTACGGCTCACCGTGCTCAAGCATCTACTCACGGCGTTGGTATGCACGCAGACGTAGCATGTGCTGGTCCTCTACTAGCGAACGAACTAGAAGCGCTAGGCAAAGCAATGGACAAGCCAGCTCGCCCAATGGTTGCTATCGTTGGTGGTTCAAAAGTATCTACTAAGCTAACGGTTCTTGAGTCTCTATCTAAAATCGCTGACCAACTCGTTGTTGGTGGTGGTATTGCTAACACATTCATCGCAGCTGCTGGCCACAACGTTGGTAAGTCTCTATACGAAGCAGACCTAGTTGAAACAGCTAAGAAGCTAATGGACGAGTGTGCAATTCCAGTAGCAACTGACGTTGCATGTGCGAAAGCATTTGACGAGAACGCAGAAGCTGAAATCAAGCACGTTTCTGAAGTACAAGACGACGACATGATCTTCGACCTTGGTCCAGATTCAACTGCTGAACTAGCTGAAATCCTTAAAAACGCTAAGACTATCCTATGGAATGGTCCAGTAGGCGTATTCGAATTCAAGAACTTCGAAGCAGGTACTAAAGGTATCTCTGAAGCTATCGCAGCTTCTGAAGGCTTCTCTGTTGCTGGTGGTGGTGACACGCTAGCGGCTATCGACAAGTTCGGTATCAAAGCGGATGTATCTTACATCTCTACTGGCGGCGGCGCTTTCCTTGAGTTCGTAGAAGGTAAAGTTCTTCCAGCAGTAGAAATGCTAGAAGCACGCGCTAAGTAATTAAAGCAAAGCGGGGGAGTGATTCTCCCGCTTTCTTGTTTGCTGCAACGTGTGAGGAACTCTGCTAGAATAGCCTCAGTTGTGAGCAAACGTTTGCAAGATTTTCAACTTAACAAGTTTTGTTTAAAAACGACAGATAAATAGGATTACATCCATGTCTAAGATCTTCGACTTCGTAAAACCAGGTGTTATCTCTGGCGATGACGTTCAGAAAGTATTTGAAGTTGCAAAAGAAAACAGCTTTGCACTTCCAGCAGTAAACTGTGTGGGTACTGACTCTGTAAACGCAGTACTTGAAGCAGCTGCAAAAGTTAAAGCTCCAGTTATCGTTCAGTTCTCTAACGGTGGCGCTGCTTTCTTTGCTGGTAAAGGTCTAAAACTTGAAGGTCAAGAAGCTCAAATCCTAGGTGCTGTTGCTGGTGCGAAATACGTTCACGCTGTAGCTGAAGCTTACGGTGTTCCAGTAATCCTACACACTGACCACGCAGCTAAGAAACTACTTCCTTGGATCGACGGTCTACTAGACGCTGGTGAAGAGTACTTCGCGCAAACTGGTAAGCCACTATTCTCTTCTCACATGATCGACCTTTCTGAAGAGTCTCTAGAAGAGAACATCGAAATTTCTGCTAAGTACCTAGAGCGCATGGCTAAAATGAACATGACTCTAGAAATCGAACTAGGTTGTACTGGTGGTGAAGAAGACGGCGTTGACAACTCTGATATGGATGCGTCTGAGCTATACACTTCTCCAGAAGACGTTGCATACGCATACGAGAAACTAAGCGCAATCAGCCACCGTTTCACTATCGCAGCATCTTTCGGTAACGTACACGGCGTATACAAGCCAGGTAACGTTGTACTAACTCCAACTATCCTACGTGATTCTCAAGCGCACGTTTCTGAGAAATTCGGTCTTCCAGCGAACTCTCTAAACTTCGTATTCCACGGCGGTTCAGGTTCTTCTCTAGAAGAAATCCGTGAATCTATCGGCTACGGTGTAATCAAAATGAACATCGATACTGATACACAGTGGGCTACTTGGGATGGTATCCGTAAGTTCGAAGCTGAAAACCACGATTACCTACAAGGTCAGATCGGTAACCCAACGGGTGAAGATGCACCAAACAAGAAGTACTACGATCCACGCGTATGGCTACGTGCAGGCCAAGCTTCAATGGTTACTCGTCTAGAGCAAGCATTTGCTGACCTTAACGCAGTTGACGTACTATAATCGTTACTGATTAAGTTACTTAAAAACCCGCTCTCTGAGCGGGTTTTTTTATGTCTATCACTTTCTTCCCCGCTGCTTTCTCCCGATATTTTTATGCGTTAGGTTGTATTTGCTAGTGAGATATCTCACCTTTAACGTTTTTTTAAAGAAAACATGGGAATATCAGTCTTAAGAGTGGCGAAATCAGAGTGCATTGCGTAACCTGTAACAAGTCAGTGTCAGAAAGCTCTGATAAAGTCTTGTTTTGCATATCTTTGCGAAACTCTGACTTTGAAAAAAGTCAGAGTTGGGATATTGTGCCAAAAATCTGACACTGTTCAGTGGAGCAATAGGGATGTTGTTTTAGAAAAGAGCCTTTAAAAAACAAGGTTCATAAATTAACGGCAATTGGATTTATATCTCTTTATTTTTGAGGATAAGAATTATGGCAGGTGAATCGGTGGGTATCGATACCACTTTAACGGATGGTCTAACTCAGGCTGAAACTTGGCTGACAAACAATTCAGATCTACTGGTTCAGTACGGTGTGAACATTATCTCTGCGCTGCTTATTCTGTTTATCGGTAATCTTATCGTTAAGGCAGTCGCTGGTAGTGTTTCTAAAGTACTAGAAAAGAAAAACATGGATAAGGCCGTCGTTGAATTTATTCACGGTCTTGTTCGTTACTTGCTATTTGTAATCGTGCTAATCGCGGCTCTTGGTCGATTAGGAGTTCAAACCGCTTCTGTTGTTGCTGTGATTGGTGCGGCAGGTCTTGCTGTTGGTCTTGCACTACAAGGTTCACTATCAAACTTTGCAGCAGGCGTACTTATTGTTGCGTTCCGTCCATTCAAATCAGGCGACTACGTAGAAATCGGTGGTGTAGCGGGTAGTGTTGAAGCAATTCAAATCTTCCAAACAGTTCTAAAAACACCAGACAACAAAATGGTTGTTGTGCCTAACTCTTCAGTTATCGGCGGTGCCATTACTAACTACTCTCGCCATGCGACACGACGTGTCGACCTAGTGATTGGTGTTTCATACAAAGCAGACCTTAAACTAACCAAGAAAGTGATTCGTGAGACGCTAGAGAAAGATCCACGTATCTTGAAAGACCCAGATATCACAATTGGTGTACTTACGTTAGCAGACTCTTCAGTTAACTTTGTGGTTCGTCCATGGGTGAAAACTGCAGATTACTGGGGCGTATACTTTGATGCAATGCAAGGTATTAAAGAAGCATTGGATGAAAATGGTATCGAGATTCCATTCCCACAAATGGATGTTCACCTGAACAAAGTCGACGCTTAATCAAAAGCAGTCGATATTCAAAAGCGAGGCCAATAGGCCTCGCTTTTTTATATTTCGTAAAGGGTGTGATGACCAGCAAGTAAGAGGCGTTTTAGATGTTTACCTGCAAATCCAAATGTGAACTCAGGTAAGCCAGGCGTATAGAGCAACTCTTGATGTTGATAGAGATTGGTATCAACAATGATAGTGATGTATTCCGGTAAGCCTATTGGGCAAACCGCGCCGGGTACGCAACCTAACACTTCGACCATTTCATCGTCATTACAAATAGAGGGACGTTTACCTGTAATCGCTTTAATCTGCTTGGCATCGAGGCGCGAGTCCTTATCTGTCAGATAAACCGCGTAACCTTGTCCTTTGAGTGTTAAAAAGAGGCTTTTGGTATGCGTACCCGTCCAACCAAGCTCTCTCGCAATACGTATATCTGTCTCAAAGTCTAAGATGGCTTCGTGCTGCCATTCCCGAAAAGGAATAGAGAGCGCGTTGAATCGCTCTCTATTGTTGTTATAAATACGTTTTAGTGACTCCATGTCTTTGCTGCCTTACTACCTTATGATTACCAATACTTATCAATAAGCTCACTCGCTAAGATATACGCTATTGTGAACATCATCATTGCGATTGCAATGTCGATGGTTTTTTTCACTTTTGGTTTAGAGAGTGTTGGACCTAGTTTGGCGGCTCCTATCGATAAAGTGTAGAACCAAACAAAGGAAGCCATAATCGTACCTAGTGCAAAAGCAATGCGATCATGGCCTTCAAATTGTCCACCGATCGAACCTAGAATAACGACTGTATCTAAATATAAGTGCGGATTAAGCACAGTAACGGCTAACGCACCTAGAATAACCGTTCGACGACCTCGAGCTACGATCTCCCCTTTTGATTCCGATTCACTCTCCGGCTTAAAAGCACTTTTTAGTGAGAGCAGTCCATAGAAGCTCAAGAAAGCAATACCACCAAGTGTCACCGACGTCAGTAAGATTTCATTTTTAGACAGAATTGCACCACCACCAAAAATACCTAGAGAGATGAAAATCATATCTAGCACGCTACAAATAGTGGCGGTTGTTAGGTGGTGGTTACGCTTTATGCCTTGATTCAAAACATACGCATTTTGCGCGCCGATCGGAATGATCATTGATGCTCCTAAACCAAAACCTTGCAATAGAACCCACAAGCTCACACTTCACCTCACTTCAAAATAACAAATACATTTACAGAAAAGGGAAAGATAAAGCGTTTATCTAAATAAGTATAATTAATGATTTTAATCTTACATTAGATAGACTAATTTAACGGGAGGCGTTTGATCAAGAGTGAGAGGAAAGGTATGCGAGGGTTAGATTACAAATGGATTGAGGCATTAGACGCTATAGTTTATCAGGGTAGCTTTGAGCGTGCTGCCGAGCATTTATTTGTTTCTCAATCCGCCATTTCTCAACGTATCAAGCAGTTAGAGAAGTTTCTCGCGCAGCCTGTTTTAATTCGAAGCCAGCCACCTAAGCCAACGCCAATTGGTAAAAAATTGTTGGGTCTTTATCGGCGAGTACGCTTGCTAGAGCATGAAATTCTCCCCGAACTAAAAAATGATACCAGTACGCGACCTGTGCAACTCTCTTTAGCGACTAATGCAGATAGCCTTGCAACATGGCTACTGCCAGCGCTGAAAAATGTTATGAAGCAGCGTCAAGTTGAACTAAAACTGACTATCTATGGTGAATACCGCTCTATTGAAAAACTCAAAAGTGGCGAAGTGACAGGAGCGATCAGCTTGGAGTCCCAGCCAATCCCCGGATGCAGAGCAGACTATTTAGGTCGCATCGATTATGTTTGTGTCGCGAGCCCAGAGTTCTATCAGCGTTATTTTTCTAAAGGCGTAAATAATCAGACATTGGCAAAAGCACCGGCCGTTTCATATGACCAATATGATGATCTACATAAAACATTTCTTACCGAGCATTTTAACGTCAATCCTGACAGCGTTATTCATCACAACATCAGTAGTTCTGAAGCGTTTCTAAAAGTGGCGTTAGCTGGTGTTGCTTATTGCTTGATCCCCCGCTTGCAAATTACCGACGAATTAGACAGAGGTGTGTTGGTTGATGTGACTCCAGGTTTTTTAATGTCCCATCGGATTTATTGGCACCACTGGCAGTTAGAAACTGGGGTATTACAAGAAATCTCACACGCGATAGTCGGGTATGCGCAGGAGCATCTACCTCAATAAGTTTGTCAGAGCTGCATATCGTTAACTTAAGTGTGTTTTGTTTAAAAATTACGCCAATGTTACATAGTCAAAGTTGTGTTAGAAGTCACTATGGGTGCTTGGATAATCGGCGGAAGTTTCTATTATGAAACCACACGCTTTCTCAGCCATGATAGTGATGTTGGAATCTGAGATTAAGTACTTAATTTTGTATGGATGGATTTATTGAATGAAATTGTATTCATTTTTGCTGGCTTCAGCACTCAGCCTTACCAGTGCTTCAGTTTTGGCGAATACGCCAGAGTTTGCTCATGTTACGACAACGGGGTATGGCGAAGTGACGGCCACACCTGATATGGCTACGTTTTCTGTAAAAGTAGTCGATACGACAATGACGGCCGAACAAGCGAAATTGTCCGTAGATAAAACCGTTGAAGAGTTTCTAAAAAGCTTATCGGATGCCGGCTTGTCAAAAGACAATATTACTAGCTCGAATTTATACCTTGCTCCTCAGTACCATTACCCTAAATCAGGGAAAGCAGAACTTGTTGGGTATCGAGCATCTCGCAGTATTGATGTCACGGTGACGGATCTGAAAAACCTTAACCAATACCTAGATATGGCGTTAGAAGCGGGAATTAATCAGGTTGATAATATTCAACTTAAGGTAAGCAACCAAGCCGAGTATCAGCAAAAGGCACGAATGGCTGCGATTAAGGACGCAAGAGAAAAAGCAGGGTCATTAGCGACTGGTTTTGAGAAAAAGTTGGGCGATGTATGGCAGATCAATTACAGACAGATGCACGTTCAGCCTGTGTTAATGCGTTCAATGGCGATGGATAGTAAAGAAGGAGCGAATAGCTACCAAGATTCAACTATGATCATTCGCGATCAAGTCGATGTCATTTATAAGCTAAAGTAAGGCTTAGCAAACAGTAAAAAGCAAAAGGCAGGGAGTCATAACCCCTGCCTTTGTCGTTTCTGTTTCACTGTTTAGTGCAGGATACGAGCACGGATTGTGCCTTCAATGTTTTTGAGCTTTGTTAGAGCTTCTTCTGAGCGTTCAGTTTCAACGTCGATCACTACGTAGCCTATTTCAGCGGCTGTTTGTAGGTACTGCGCGGCAATGTTAATGCCTTCTTCAGCAAAGATGGTGTTGATCTGAGTTAGGATACCAGGACGGTTCTTGTGGATATGAAGCAGACGAGAACACTCACCACTGTGTTCTGGTAATGACACTTCAGGGAAGTTTACGCTTGAAAGTGTCGAGCCATTATCAGAGTACTTAGCCAGTTTACCCGCCACTTCTAAGCCGATATTCTCTTGCGCTTCTTGCGTTGAACCACCAACGTGTGGAGTGAGGATGACGTTATCGAATTTTTGTAAAGGAGACTCGAACGGGTCAGCATTCGTTTTTGGTTCAGTTGGGAATACATCAATTGCAGCGCCGGCAAGGTGACCAGCTTCTAAGCTATGGCAAAGTGCAGGAATATCCACAACGGTGCCACGTGCCGCGTTGATAAAGATGGAACCTGGTTTCATTCGAGCAAATTCAGCTTCACCCATCATGTTTTTCGTTTCCGGTGTTTCGGGAACGTGCAAAGAAATCACATCACATTTGTTCAATAGTTCACTCATGGTATGTACTTGCGTCGCATTACCAAGGGACAGTTTGTTCTCAATATCGTAGTAGTAAACGCGCATACCTAAGTTTTCGGCAATAATACCAAGCTGCGTACCAATGTGACCGTATCCGATAATGCCAAGGCACTTACCACGAGCTTCGTAAGAGTTGTCTGCACTTTTCTTCCAAATACCGCGATGTGCAAGTGCATTCTTTTCAGGAATACCACGCACTAGTAAAAGGATTTGCCCAAGTACAAGCTCTGCCACGCTTCGAGTGTTAGAGAATGGTGCATTAAAGACAGGAATACCGCGTTTTGCTGCTGCATCTAGGTTTACTTGGTTAGTACCAATACAAAAACAGCCAATTGCAACCAGCTTGTTCGCCGCATTGATTACCTCTTCGGATAGGTTCGTACGGGAGCGGATACCAATGAAGTGCACGTCTTTTACCGCTTCAATTAGTTCTTCTTCCGGAAGGGAACCTTTATGGTATTCAATGTTGGTATAACCAGCTGCTTGAAGAACTTCAACTGAAGAAGGGTGGAGTCCCTCTAACAAGAGGATCTTAATCTTTTCTTTTTCCAGTGAAACTTTGGCCATTTTTTCTCGTCCTTAAAATGGAAAGGTGGGCTAATGTGGCGCACATTGGGCAAAACTATTAAAAAGGGGATAATTAACAGTTTTGTAGGAAGACAAACGTTTCCCTGTGCGTCTTCTGTTCAATAAAGTAACAAAAAAAAATTGCTTTGGGTAAGAAAATTACGGAATAAGAGATAATTTTCTTATAGAAAGGAATAAAAAACGGTGCCTTGCAGCACCGTATGTAATGAAATAACAGAAAAGTGAACCAGATAGGTTCATTTTGGGCTGTTATTTATTCTTCAATTTTTGCACCTTCTGGTGTGCCAGTGATCACTACGTCAGCACCACGATGAGCGAAAAGACCCACAGTCACCACACCAGCGATGCCGTTTATTTTGTCTTCCATTTCTTTCGGGTTGGTAATTTGCATATTGTGCACATCCAGAATCACGTTGCCGTTGTCAGTCACAACGCCTTCACGGTAAGCTGGATCACCACCTAGTTTTACCAATTCACGAGCCACGTAAGAGCGTGCCATTGGGATTACTTCAACAGGCAATGGGAACTGGCCAAGTACGTCAACTGCTTTAGTGCCGTCAACGATACATACGAACTTATCAGAGATTGCTGCGACAATTTTCTCACGAGTCAGAGCCGCGCCGCCGCCTTTGATCATTTCACGTGCTGGGTTGATCTCATCTGCGCCATCAACATACACATCCAGCTTCATTACATCGTTACACTCGTATACTTCAATACCAAGCTCTTTAAGGCGCTCAGTTGAAGCGACAGAGCTAGACACTGCACCTTTAATATCATCTTTGATAGTGCCTAGTGCATCGATGAAGTGATTCACGGTAGAGCCAGTACCAACACCGACAATGCTGCCTTTCTCAACATATTTTAGTGCTGCCCAACCAGCCGCTTTTTTCATTTCATCTTGAGTCATGCCAATCTCCTGAATAGATGTTCGTTAACGTTTGCGGGCGTGATTATAGCGGCTTACTTGTCACTTTCCCATTGCCATATTTGGCTTGGGGTCACGATCTTAGGTAATGGAATATCCCAGCTTTCAATTGGTAAGCGTTCTACATGTTGGCAGTCATGAGCGATACCGACAGGTTTAGCACCCTCTCCAGTTATAAACCAACGTGACAGAGTACGATCGTAGTACCCTCCGCCCATGCCTAAGCGGTGTCCGATACTGTCGAACCCAACTAAAGGCGTGCAGATTAAATCAAGCTGGCGAACGGGTTTGAGGTGTCTGATATCGAGCTTGGGCTCTAAGATGCCGTACTTGTTGTAGACGAGCTGTTCATCACTTATATACTGAAGAAACAGTAACTGACCTTTAGAAAAGGGATGGATGACGGGCAGATAAACCGATTTTCCCTGTTGCCATAACCATTCAATGAGCGGTTTAGTATCAAGCTCACCGTCTGCAGAAAGGTAGATGGCAATATGTTGCGCCTGATCGATTTCAGGAAGTTGGGAAAATTGAGTAATAAGGTCGATTCCCGCTTGGTATTGCGTATCACTGCACAGAGCGTTGCGCTTTTCACGAATCAGTTTGCGGAAGTCTTGTCGAGAGAGGTCTGACATAGAGAGAATACCCCAGGGTGCCGTTGAGGATTGTGGCCCTTGAACCAGCTGGTTCAAGGCGGATCAGCAATGACAACCGTAGGCTTCTCGGTGCATGCCGAGCTTGCTCAATAGTTACCAAATACTAACCCTTAGGTATTGCTTATCGGCTCAGGGACTTAAATCCTGCTGACGCACACCCCAGGGTAAATTTTGTATTTACTGCTGTCCTTGCGTAACTTTGCTTAGTGCGTTCTCTAAAGACGCGGTGAGCTTTTCCATTCGCTCAGTAATTTCTTGCTGTTGACCATTGGATTCGTATGACTTGGTGTGCAACTCATAGCAAATATTCAATGCAGCAAAGGTCAGCAGTTGGATTTCATTGGTTACCTTAGTACGTTCGCTCATTTCTTTCAATCGGCGATCCAGATCTTTTGCCGCTGCAACAAGAGACTCTTCTTGTCCTGTCGGACAATTCACTCGTGTAAGTTTGCCTAATATTTCAACGTCGATCGCTTGATTGCTCATGATGAATAAACTCTATATTCGCGCTATCTAAGGTGTTGCTTCATACAACTACCGAGGAGCAAACTATAGGAAAACCGCTATTAAGATTCAAGCATTTCCCATCACAGAAAGAGAAATGATGACGAGATCACACAGGAATTGGGCAAATTGAACAAATGCTGTCCAAAATTGAATTTGATAGCCGTTTCAGACCACTAACCTTGATGGTAGGATATACCAATACATTATTACGTAAGAATGAGCCAAGTTATGAGTGAAATCACCCTTCCTGAATACCAATCTATTGCTGCTGAACTGCAATCGGCAAGCCTAGCAGTGACACCGGCGGAGTTACATGGCTTATTTGTTGGCATGTTAAGTGGTGGATTGGCGATCAATGATCAAACTTGGCAGCCGATTCTTTTTGACTACACCAATGATGGGATGGGGTGGCCCTCGACAGCACTCACTTTTGCTCAGAGCATATTCAACGTTACTGTTAATGAGCTTACTGGCACGTCAATGGAGCTGTCTTTACTATTGCCAGATGAGCCGGGCGAAGAAGGCTTATTCGCATTAGCTGACAGTGTGTCCGACTTTGTAAACCACTTTATTTCTGGGTTAGGTCTAGCAGGCGTTGCGCTTAATAAAGCATCTGATGACGCTAAAGAAGCACTGGCTGACCTAGAAGAGATTGCCAAATTAGGCATCGATGAAGATGACGATCTTGGTGAACAAGCGCAATTGCTAGAGCAAGTGATTGAGCACATCAAAGCTTGCGTACTAACGATTCATGC
Source organism: Vibrio sp. Vb1574 (assembly GCF_033338675.1). Taxonomy (NCBI): domain Bacteria; kingdom Pseudomonadati; phylum Pseudomonadota; class Gammaproteobacteria; order Vibrionales; family Vibrionaceae; genus Vibrio; species Vibrio sp. Vb1574. Next base: position 352,811 of record NZ_JAWOTC010000001.1, on the reverse strand, counting down.
TGAATTTGGTGTTCGTCCTGAAAGCAGCGACAAAAAACCTACTATTCACTAATCGTAGACCGTCCAGAGGTTAGTATGAAGCAATATGATGTAGTCATTGCTGGTGGTGCCATGGCTGGTGCAACGTTAGCATTGGCGATTGACCATTTGTCTCAGGGAAAGCTCCGCATTGCCGTCGTTGAGCCTTTTAAAGCACAATCAGATATGCACCCTGGTTTTGACTCTCGCTCAATCGCATTGTCTTACGGTACTGTCAATCTGTTGCGTCAACTACAGCTCTGGACGTCAGTAGAACCGTTTGTCACACCCATTGAACATATCCACGTTTCTGACCGTTCTCATGCTGGGATGACGGAGATTACCAAGCAAGAGGTTGGGGTTGAAGCTCTAGGGTATGTTGTAGAATTAGCCGATGTTGGGCGTGTATATCAAGAATTATTAGACAGCAGCGAATCAATTACGCTGTTTTGTCCTGACTCCGTTACCGATATCGAGCGCGAGCAAAACTGTACCCATGTGACGTTGAAAAGTGGTGAGCAACTTGAAGCAAAACTGCTGGTGGCTGCAGATGGTGCTGTTTCGACCTGTTGTCAGAAAATTGGTCTAGAACTTTCTGAGCAAGATTTTGAACAAGTGGCTGTCATTGCCAATATTGTGACTCAAGAACCTCATCAAGGTAGAGCCTTTGAACGTTTTACTGAAAATGGCCCTGTTGCTTTATTGCCAATGAGTGACAATCGAATGTCCTTAGTTTGGTGTTTGCACCCTGAAGAAGCCCAAGCCGTTCTTGAGTTATCTGATCAAGCATTTCTCCAGCATTTACAGAACGATTTTGGTTGGCGTTTAGGCGCGATGAAAAAAGTGGGGCGTCGTGCAAGTTACCCATTGCTTCTTCGCCATCGAAAGCAAAATATTTCACATCGCTTTGCGATTGTTGGAAATGCGGCGCAAACGCTGCACCCGATAGCTGGACAAGGCTTTAATCTCGGTATTCGCGATGTAGTCTCACTAGCAGAAGAAATTGTGCACCAAAGTGAGGATGTGGGTCTTTATCAAGGCCTGATGCGCTTTAGTCAACGTAGAGAAGCAGATCGAAGCGAAACTATTTGGCTAACCAGTGCCTTGGTGCATGTTTTTTCAAATGATTTACCCGCGATGCGAATTGGCCGAAATACTGCCTTAGCAGCGATGGATAACCTTTCTATTTTTAAGCAGCCGCTACTACGCCATACACTTGGCTTGGTAAAACGATGAACGGCCGCACTGAATTAGGTAATAAAAAGCAATGATGCAAAGTGTAGATATCGCCATCATCGGCGGAGGGATGGTTGGGTTGGCACTTGCTGCCGCGTTCAAAGACAGTGATCTGCGTGTCGCCGTTATTGAAGGTAAAGTGCCAGATGATTCGTTGAAAGAATTGCCCGATGTTCGTGTGTCTGCGCTGAGCCGCTCTAGTGAGACGATTTTGCGTAAACTTGGTGCTTGGCAGGGCATAGAACAGCGCCGAGCTTCACCTTACCATGGCATGGAAGTATGGGAACAAGATAGCTTTGCCAGTATTGAATTTAATGCACAAAGTATGGCACAACCTGATTTAGGGCACATTGTTGAGAATCGTGTGATTCAACTTGCGCTGCTTGAACAAGTCCAAAAGCTCGATAACGTCACTATGTTTATGCCTGCACGTTGCGCGACTCTCGCGGTCGGTGAGCAAGAAAGCTGGCTGACGCTCGATAATGGCCAAGCCATGACCGCTAAATTAGTGGTCGGAGCCGATGGGGCGAATTCGTGGCTTCGCCATCAAATGGATATTCCATTAACGCATTGGGACTATGGTCATCATGCTTTGGTCGCGAATGTCAAAACTGCTATGCCACACAACAGCATTGCGCGCCAGATATTTACTCCTCACGGACCGTTGGCATTTTTGCCAATGTCGCAACCAAATATGTGCTCTATTGTTTGGTCCACGGAGCCAAATCGAGCAGAGCAGTTAGTGGCGATGAGTGAACATGATTTCAATAAAGCGTTGACGAGTGAGTTTGATGCTCGACTTGGTCTATGTGAAGTAGTGGGAGAGCGTGCTGCGTTTCCTTTGAAAATGCGCTATGCGCGAGATTTTGTCGTCGAGCGAGTCGCGCTGGTTGGTGATGCGGCCCATACCATTCACCCATTAGCGGGGCAGGGTGTGAATTTGGGTTTATTAGATGCGGCCAGTCTTGCTCAAGAGGTGTTAGCACTTTGGAAGCAGGGACAAGATATCGGTAGTAAACGCAACCTAAGAAGCTACGAGCGTTGGCGAAAAGCGGAAGCGGCAAAGATGATCGCTACTATGCAAGGGTTTCGAGATTTGTTCTCTGGCGAGAACCCTGCTAAGAAGCTTGTTCGTGGCATTGGCTTGAGTTTAGCGGGGCAACTGCCGGGAGCGAAAGATGAGATCATGAAGCGCGCGCTTGGTTTAAAGGGACACTTGCCGGATCTGGCGCGTCAGTAAGTGCAAAGCGAACTTCAAATACACAAAAGGCTGGTTAATCCAGCCTTTGTTTTATCAACATTTTGCTAAGCATATGCGCATCGGAGTTTCATTATTTCTTGATTGATCTCTTTGACCGCTCGGAAATGGCGTTGCTCTGCTTTCTCCGGCAGTATTAACTTACCGTTATCAAACTCGAATCTACCGACCCCGTAAATATAAATTCTTCCTTTAAAAAGACGACTTATATGTTTAGCAATCATACTTGGTGTATAGCGCTTAAACAGTCTCATATTTACTTTCCTTTTATCTAACCTAGCCTAGGTATTCTACGTTCTGGACGCGAAAATTATTGTGACAGCAATAGTATTAAATACAGATGTAGGGTGTTGCGTCAGAGAGTTGTGTTGTCTTAGACAATTTGACAGTGTCATCTCTTAAATAGCGTGAGGATTACCCCAAAAATAACCTCTCTAAAGGAACCCTTACCCAATACACTCCTTTTTACGTGACGCATTAAGCAATAGTTTTGTTACAGAATTAAGAATAGAACGAAAACGGTTGTTTGCTAGTTGTTTCTATTAAGGTCGTGCTTCGCGTAACACACTTTACGTTCTAACGATTAGAGGAAATGAAAGAGAAAAAGTTCCACGTAAAAAAAAGCCCGCTTCAGCGGGCGAATAGTCACAGATGCATTACACAAAAGTGGATAACTAACTGCATGAATGCTGTCACTCAGCTAGCTGACTCACTTTATATTGGTTAAGTGCTTGTTTGAAACTTAACCAACAAATTCAGCATATACGAGTTTTATCTTTGTGACTATTTATGTTTTATATGTGATTAAAAATTCTCATGTCTATTTTTGTAGATATGAGCGAGATCACGCAGTGATAGAAACACTACGTGTCATTACATTGTTTTTAGACGATTAACGACAGATCTCAGCTACGGTCGGCTGGCACAATTGGATAAGATCTTGAATAGAAAGCGCCAGCCCAGCCATTCGATCGCCACTGCTGATCGTGACTTCCTGTTCTTCTAGTAAGCTGGGGTCGAACACGATTGGCATATGACGTTTGAGTAACAGAGGAGTGACAGTACCAACTTTGTAACCAGTGATGGACTCAACATCGGCTTGATCAACACAAGTCATCCGGCGACATTTCAGTAACGAGCGCACTTTTTTGGGATCAACGCTACGATCACCTGGTGCACAGGCGAGTGCATATTGATTACCCATGTCTCGTAGCAAGATTGCTTTCACCATTTGAGAAGGGCGAATGCCGCGTTGGTGCGCGACATCCTCAATGGTGGTTGCTGGTCTTTGATGCGGTAACAGACGAAACGGAACGTGTTGGTCTGTGAGAAATTGCATCAAAGGAGTATTGATTGTATTACTCATCATCAAGACTGTAAGGCAGTGATTCGATTGTCCATTCACATTCTGGTTGCGCAACTAAACGAAGACGAGTGTCTTCATCGAGATTATTAGGCAGTACGATCAGGCCAATCGCGTGATTGTCACTGAACTGGTAGTGATTTAATAAAGCACCTACTGAACGCCAGTTTTCACCTACGCTGCGTTCGAGCTCAATTGGTTCGTCACTGAATGGAGCAGAAGTTGCACCTTTTACGATATACATCGCACGTTTATTGGTACCGCGATACTTCGCTCGTGCTACCGTTTCTTGTCCCGTGTAGCAGCCCTTTGTGAAGCTTATGCCTCCTAAAGCTTGCACGTTAAGTGCTTGTGGAATGTGAGCATTCTGCGCGGATGCAGAGACAAATGGTAAACCTGCCTCAATATCGAAACGATTCCAAAGCTCATTTGTCGTAAAGACAGCGTCGGTAGTTTCAACGATTTGCTGTGCTTCTGGCGCACTTAATATCAGTAACCAGCGCTCTTGTGCAACTTGCACGGCTGTGCCACCGTCAACTGGGCGAACGCTGCCAGTTGTCTTGCTCATTGTTGAAATGAATTCGTCGGCTTTGACGCCAGCAACACCTAAGATAACGTCATCAGAAGCTTCAATCGTTACTTTAGAGAAAATGGCGTATTTCTTTATTTCACTAAGTTCTACGTCAATCGCCGATTTTGGTTGGATCATGCCGTAGCCATCATGATGATGGAAAAGGCGGAACACGCTCCACACTTTGCCTTTCGCATCACAATGTGCGCCCAGTGTTGATTGGTCTTGTTCTAAAGAAACAACATCGCAGGTAACCTGACCTTGTAAGTATGATTTTTTATCATCACCGATCATGGTGATCATGCCGAAGTTATCCAGCAGTGAGATAGATAACTCTGGAAGTGCGTCTTGAGTTGAGAGAGGTAATGCTGAAAAACGAGTTTGCCATTCCATAATTACAATGCCTTTTGAAGATATTTTTCCGCTATGTTATACCCAAATAACCTTGAGATACTAGGGGAGCGATTTACGAATCAACATTTGTCTGCTTTCACTATCGTATTGTGACCCGCACACTAGTGACGTAGCACATCCCTTGTTACACTCCGCACTAACAACAAGACATCTATGAAGGAATAGTGAATGTACACTCCGGAAGAAAAAGCGCGTATTAAATGGGCTTGTCGTCGAGGCATGCTTGAGCTTGACGTAGTAATTATGCCGTTTTTTGAAGAGTGCTTTGATACTCTGAGTGAACAAGAGCAGCGTGACTTTGTTTCTTTACTTGAATGCGATGATCCTGATCTGTTTACTTGGGTAATGGGGCATGGCCGTAGCGAAAATTTAGGTCATGCAGCAATGGTTGATAAAATTGTCGCCCATAACCTCAGCAAAGTTCGTTAATTTTACTGCTTCTCCCTCTCTGACTGCCCGAGTCCTCAATGTTGTACTTTTCTTATTGATGACTTGGGCTGTTATCTTCTCTAGCATTCCGCTCGTATTATCGACTTATTTGTTATTACTGATTGTTAAGGCTCTCTCAAGCCAAGGCCTTGTTCAACCTACAAGTCATGGGCATTGGTATGTGCACTGCGATGGCTCGGTTAGGTTTGATGCCCTTGAGTATGGCGAATACTCGGAAGATATTGAGTCCGAAAAGGGTCATTTACAGCGAGTCGATACATCGGCATCACCATTCAAGATAACATTCCAATTGCAATCTGGCCGTAGTGTTACGATTTGGCGTGATAGCTGTGACGATGAGCAGTATCGTCAACTATCTTTGGTATTACGCCAATGGGAAATGAAACAGGGAGCTAATGCTCCCTGCTGATGTAATAGTTTAATTGGTAAAGTTAAAGCTGTTTAGCTGGAACCAAAATCGTTGGTCCGCTGTTTTCCAGTTGGTTCGGATAGTCAAGCGTGTAGTGCAAACCTCGACTCTCTTTACGCTGCATCGCACAACGAACCATCAACTCTGCTACTTGTAAAAGGTTACGCAGTTCTAATAAGTTGTTCGACACTCGGAAATTGCTGTAGTACTCGTGTGTTTCTTGTTGCAACAGTTGGATACGGCGTAAGGCGCGCTCTAAACGCTTGTCAGTTCGCACAATGCCCATGTAGTCCCACATAAACAGACGAAGCTCGTGCCAGTTGTGCTGAATGATCACTTCTTCATCACTATTGGTTACTTTACTTTCATCCCAACATGGCACCTGTGAGGGTAGCTCAACGTTAGTGTGATGTTTTAGAATATCTTTTGCCGCAGACCAAGCATAAACCACACATTCGAGAAGTGAGTTTGATGCCATGCGGTTAGCACCATGCAGCCCGGTGTAGCTAACTTCACCAATCGCATACAAATTTTTCAGATCGGTGCAGCCATTTCTATCCACCATGACACCGCCACAAGTGTAGTGTGCAGCAGGTACGATTGGGATTGGCTCATTAGTCATGTCAATGCCCAAGTCCATCAAACGTGAATAAATGGTAGGGAAGTGTTTCGTAATAAAGTCAGCAGGCTTATGACTGATGTCGAGATACATACAGTCGGCGCCTAAACGCTTCATTTCGAAGTCGATAGCACGAGCCACGACGTCACGCGGAGCAAGCTCTTTACGTTCATCGAAATCTGGCATAAAGCGAGAACCATCTGGACGACGCAGGTAAGCACCTTCGCCACGTAACGCTTCAGTTAGCAAGAAGTTACGTGCTTCTGGGTGATATAAACACGTCGGATGGAACTGGTTAAATTCCATATTAGCCACACGACACCCTGCACGCCAAGCAATCGCAATACCATCACCAGACGACACATCTGGGTTAGAGGTGTATTGATAAACCTTTGAAGCACCACCTGTAGCGAGAACCACAAATTTGGCTCGCACGGTTTCGACATGCTCTTCGTTGCGGTTCCAAATATAAGCACCGATAACTTTGTTTTTATCACCGCCAATTTTGTCTTCGGTGATTAAGTCCAGAGCATTATGACGTTCGAGAACATGAATGTTTGGATGATTATGAGCGTTATCTTGCAGGGAGGTTTGCATCGCCATACCTGTCGCATCTGCCGCGTGGAGAATACGACGACGGCTATGACCACCTTCACGAGTTAAGTGGTAGCGAGGTTCATCGTCAGAGTCATCTTCTTCACGATCAAATGGGACACCACCGTCAATCAACCACTGTACACACTCTTTTGAATGCTCAGCAATGAACCTCACGGTCTCCTCATCGCAAATACCATCCCCGGCGATTTGCGTGTCTTCAACGTGTGAATCAATGGTGTCTGACTCATCAAATACGGCAGCGATACCGCCTTGAGCATAGTAGGTTGCCCCTTCGCTGCGTGGTCCTTTACTCAGCACCATCACCTTACAGTGGTTAGCAACGCGCAAAGCCAACGACAAACCTGCCGCGCCACTCCCTACCACTAATACATCACACTCATGTTCACGATTTGTGTTCATATAACTTTTATAATCCCAAGCTAAGGTAACAAAGTTACCTTGTGTATTATTTGCACACCATGTGCATTCCATTATCGCGACATCTGTCGCTAAGGGCTAAGTTGGGAGACCTATCGACGTCCGTGTTACGGCGGTGACTGAGCCACTCTTCTTTTTCATGCAGAGCATGAGCATGCTTCCTAAGTTATAATTTGTAACGCGGTGTTCAGATAGCCATTAGCCATGCAAATGAAAAGTAATAGTTTGTCAATGCCATTGCTTTTCCATGCTCGACCCAGCACAATCTGGGACAGAGATCATTCATTATACCCATTTCCCTCCAAGATGCTCGCTTGTCAAACTTAGACTAAAGTCAGGCAGCGGTGGTCATTTGGGTACAGACATCACACTGTGAAAAAACAATGACAAAAAACTTGAGAAACCATGGAACTTTCTCATTCACGTTAGGGTCACAATAGTGCTCAAGTAAGCAGTGGTGTCAATACTACGTTTTGCATAATTAGTACCCATATCTGAGAAGAGTAGGGGCATAACAAATAGGAGTATCCGCTCGAATGAACGAGCAGCTGACCGATCAAGTATTGATTGAGCGAGTTCAGAATGGCGATAAGCAAGCATTCAACCTGTTGGTAACAAAGTACCAGAATAAGGTATGTAATCTTATTTCCAGATACGTTAGTAATCCTGGCGATGTACCAGATGTAGCACAAGAAGCGTTTATTAAAGCTTACCGAGCTATCCCTAGCTTTCGTGGGGAAAGTGCGTTTTATACGTGGCTGTATCGCATTGCAGTGAATACTGCGAAAAATCACATTGTTGCTCAAGGGCGTAGACCTCCAGCGACAGATGTCGATGCTGAAGATGCTGAATTTTACGAAACAGGTAGTGCACTTAAAGAAATATCGAACCCTGAGAACTTAACGTTGTCCAAAGAATTGCAACGGGTGGTGTTCAGTGCAATCGAAGCTTTACCTGAAGATTTAAAAACCGCAATGACATTACGAGAGCTCGATGGCTTGAGTTATGAAGAAATTGCAGAAGTGATGGATTGCCCGGTAGGAACGGTACGATCGCGTATCTTCCGTGCTCGTGAGGCGGTGGAAAAGAAAATCAGACCTCTTTTGCAACGCTAGTACAAGTAATAACTATGGTGAAAATAATGGCTGACAAAGAAAAACTTTCAGCTCTCATGGATGGAGAATTGGTCGATAAGGCTTTAATTCAAGAGTTAGAGCAAGACCAAGAGAGCCGTGATGCTTGGCAGAACTATCACCTGATTGGTGATGTGATGCGAGGCGAAGCGCCAGCAAAACCTGAGTGGAATATTGCTGAAAGCGTGGCGTTAGCGTTAGAAGATGAACCTGCACACCGTGCGTTTGATTCGCACAGTGCAAATGTTATCTCAATTGCGGATACGCCAAAAGAGTCGCAACCAGAACCGCAAAAAGCAAAACGTCAGTTGCCAGGTTGGTTGACGCAGTTTGGTCAAGTTGCTGTTGCTGCATGTGTATCGCTTGTTGTTATTTTAGGTGTACAGCAGTACGGTGGTAGCGATTCAATGTCGCCGCAAACAGATCAATTACCTGTATTGCAGACGGTTCCGTTTGCTGGCAGCGCAGAACCAGTGAGTTTGACTCGTGAGTCTGTAGAACGTTCTGTAGGCGAGGCAAATATGCAAGAGCAGCGCAAGCGTGTTCATGCTATGCTGCGAGACTACGAATTGCAGTTACGAATTAACAGTGATGCATCTCAACAAGATGCAAATCTGAATCCGGATATTGAATGAAAAAATTTCTGATCAGCGCTTGCGCTCTGTTCAGTATGATGTCTTCTCAAGCCTTTGCTGGTGATAAGCCAGCGGAGGCTTTATTGCATCAAATGAGCGAGGCGAGTAAGAATTTAAGTTACGAACTCTCTTATATCCTTATCAAAAAGAACAGCATTGAGCCGTTGCTGTATCGTCATGCCACGCATGGTGACGATCAATATGCTCATCTTGTCTACTTAAGTGGCCCTGTGCGTGAAGTGATTCGTCGCGGAACTGAAGTAAGTTATATCGAAACGGGTTTAGAACCATTCACCATCGAGTCAGGTAAAATGGTCGCTCCGACTATGCCTATGCTCAACACCAATATCGATGAGCTAAACTTGTATTACGACTACGTAAAAGTGGGTAGAGCTCGTGAAGCTGGTGTGGCAACACAAGTGCTGCGTATTGTTCCTAAAGACGGTCTGCGCTATTCATACGTACTATGGATCGATGAGAAGAGTAAATTGCCGTTACGTGCCGACCTTGTGGACCGCGATGGTGAGATGCTTGAACAATATCGCACTATTTCTTACACGGTAAACCCAAAAATCGCAGAGTTAATGAGTGGCCTGCAAGATGTTCAATTACCTGCTGTTCTCACCATGCCAAAAGGCGATATTGGGACCAGTAATTGGCAGGTTGGTTGGATCCCTGAGGGTTTCGAGCCGAACGAGCTCAACCGCTATCGTATGGCCGTTACTAACCAAATGGTGGAGAGCCAGCTGTATTCTGATGGTCTGTTTAGCTTCTCTGTTTACGTAGCAAACAAGGATGAGCATTCGTTAAAAGGGCAGTTGGTTCGCCAAGGCAGAAGAACGCTACACAGTTTTGTGAGTGGTCAACATGAAATCTCTGTTGTAGGAGACATTCCACCGACCACAGCACAGCGTATCGCCCAATCAGTCACATTTAATGTAACAAAGAGTAAATAACAATGATGACCGCGTTGGCTACCGTGACAGACGTGCATCGTCGCGGCAAGCAATACGAAATTGATTTAAGTTGCGAACAGCAGACCAGTTGCAGTAGTTGCTCTTCACAGAAAAGCTGTGGAACGGGCGTTGTTACTAAAGCCATTGGTAACAAGAGTTTATCTTGGCACCTGCGCACGGATAAATCGGTGAAAATAGGTCAAGTCGTCGAGATTGGTTTTCCTGAGTCGAGCCTAATAAAATCAGCAATGGCGGTTTATTTACTGCCATTGTTTGGTTTGATTATCGGTGCGATGTTTGGTCACTTCCTATTAGCGCCGCTGACAGCCGGCGGGGAAGGCATCATCATATTGGCATCGGTATTGTTTGCCGCTGGTGGAATGTGGATCGCAAAACGTGTTTCTCGTCCGTTAGAAGATGAATCCAAGCGCCAAGTTACCCTCGTTCGGGTACTTGGAGAGCCAATCCAGTAAGTGCTGTCCCCCTCCACTAAAGGTTATTTGGGTATGTACTTTAAATTACGTGCGCCCGTTAACGAAATTCGGTAGAATCTGCCAACTTGATTGAAATGCCGTCAGTAGATGGCGTTTCTTACTGTCCCTATTTGTAAAGAGTTAGTCACCCTAAATCTATGAAGCACATTCGTAACTTTTCGATTATCGCCCACATCGACCATGGTAAGTCGACCCTATCAGACCGTCTAATCCAAGTTTGTGGCGGGTTAACCGATCGTGAAATGGCCGCACAGGTTCTGGATTCTATGGATCTTGAACGTGAGCGTGGCATCACCATCAAATCTCAGAGTGTGACGCTAAACTACACCGCTAAAGACGGTGAGACGTATCAGCTGAACTTCATCGATACTCCGGGGCACGTTGACTTTGCATATGAAGTATCACGTTCTCTAGCGGCTTGTGAAGGTGCGCTATTGGTTGTGGATGCGGGTCAAGGTGTTGAAGCTCAAACACTGGCTAACTGTTACACCGCGATCGAAATGGATCTAGAGGTTGTGCCAATCTTGAACAAGATTGACCTACCAGCAGCCGATCCTGAGCGTGTAGCGGAAGAAATTGAAGAAATCGTTGGTATCGATGCAATGGAAGCAACCCGCTGTTCTGCGAAGACAGGCATTGGTGTTGATGACGTTCTAGAGAACATTGTGTCAGCGATTCCAGCACCGGAAGGTGATCCAGATGCGCCACTACAAGCGCTGATCATTGACTCATGGTTTGATAACTACCTTGGCGTTGTTTCTCTAGTGCGTATTAAAAACGGCGAACTGAAGAAGAACGATAAGATCAAAGTGATGAGTACGGGCCAAGTTTGGGGTGTAGACCGCCTTGGTATCTTTACGCCAAAACAAGTAGATACCGATACCCTTCGTACTGGTGAAGTAGGTTGGGTTGTTTGTGGCATCAAAGACATTCTTGGTGCCCCTGTTGGTGATACGCTGACTCTAGCGAAGAATGGTTGTGATAAACCGCTACCAGGCTTTAAGAAAGTTAAACCTCAGGTTTACGCAGGTCTGTTCCCTGTATCTTCCGACGATTACGAAAACTTCCGTGACGCACTAGGCAAACTAAGCCTTAACGACGCATCGCTATTCTACGAGCCAGAAAACTCTGCGGCACTTGGCTTTGGTTTCCGTTGTGGTTTCCTTGGCATGTTGCACATGGAAATCATCCAAGAGCGTCTAGAGCGTGAATACGACTTGGATCTTATTACCACAGCACCAACGGTAGTTTACGAAGTTGAGAAGACGGATGGCGATCTGCTGTATGTTGATAGCCCAGCAAAACTACCAGCGATCAATGATATTGAAGAAATTCGTGAACCGATTGCGCGTTGTAACATCCTTGTGCCTTCAGAGTACCTAGGTAACGTAATCACACTGTGTGTTGAAAAGCGAGGCAGTCAAGTTGATATGGTTTACCACGGTAACCAAGTCGCTGTGACTTACGATATTCCAATGGCTGAAGTGGTACTGGATTTCTTCGATCGTCTGAAATCAACATCACGCGGTTACGCATCTTTGGATTACAACTTCCAGCGTTTTGAAGCTTCGAACATGGTACGTGTAGACGTTCTTCTTAACGGTGACACTGTTGATGCATTGGCGATGATCACACACAAAGATCAGTCTCAGACTCGCGGTCGTCAGTTGGTAGAGAAGATGAAAGAATTCATCCCTCGCCAAATGTTTGATATCGCAATCCAAGCGGCAATTGGTAACCACATTATCGCTCGTTCAACGGTAAAACAGTTGCGTAAGAACGTTATTGCGAAATGTTACGGCGGTGACGTAAGTCGTAAGAAGAAACTTCTGAAGAAACAGAAAGAAGGTAAGAAACGCATGAAGCAGATCGGTAACGTTGAGCTGCCTCAAGAAGCGTTCCTAGCCATCCTTCACGTAGGTAAAGACTAAAGTTGAACTTTGTCTCACACTTGTCGGTCTTAAGACGTTAGATATTAAAATAAGTGAAAGGGTTTCGGCTCTTTCACTTTCGTATTTTTAGATAAGGGAATTTAATGGCGAATACATTCTCACTGATGTTGGTTATTGCGACTTTGGTAACTGGCGTGGTTTGGCTATTGGAAAAGCTGGTTTTCGCGAAAAAGCGTCAGGAAAAACTGGCTGAGATTCAAGCTCAGACGTCTAATGGTTTGGATGCAGTGACCTTGCAAAAAGTTGAGCGTCAGCCTTGGTGGGTTGAAAATAGCGTCTCTATTTTCCCTGTGATCGCGTTCGTTTTAGTATTACGTTCTTTTATCTACGAACCATTTCAAATCCCGTCAGGCTCAATGATGCCTACCTTGCTGGTTGGCGATTTCATTTTAGTTGAGAAGTACGCGTACGGTCTAAAAGACCCAGTATGGCGTACTCAGCTAGTGGAAACTGGTAAGCCTGAGCGTGGTGATATCGTGGTATTCAAATACCCACCACAACCAAGTGTGGACTACATTAAGCGTGTAGTTGGTTTACCTGGTGATATCGTGCGTTATTCAAGTGATAAGCAGCTTTGCGTGCAAAGCCAAGGCGAATCGGCATGTAAGCCAGTTAAACTGAGCAATGTTGAAGAAAGTCAGTTTAGCTCGAACGGTATTCCAATGATCCAACTGGATGAAAAATTGGGTAACGTTGAGCACAATATTTTGGTTAACCCTCTTGTGCGTAACCGCGTGGAGCAATATTTCCCACGCAGCGGAACGACAGAGTGGGTTGTACCACAAGGTCAGTATTTTGTGATGGGTGATAACCGTGACAACAGTGCTGACAGCCGTTACTGGGGCTTTGTTCCAGAAGCAAACTTAGTCGGTAAAGCTGTCGCGATCTGGATCAGCTTCGAGTTTGATCGTGGCGCAGATAGTGTTCTACCTTCATGGATTCCAACTGGTGTGCGTTTTAACCGCATCGGTGGCATTCACTAACCATTCAAATATCGAGAGAGTATGAATTCTCCAATTGATAAACTAGAGAGAAAGCTCGGCTACCAGTTTCAAGATGCCGGGCTTATCAATTTGGCGCTGACGCACCGCAGCGCCAACAGTAAGCACAATGAACGTCTTGAGTTTCTGGGCGATTCAATTTTAAGTTTTGTCATCGCTGATGATCTGTACCATCGTTTCCCAAAAGTGAACGAAGGTGACATGAGCCGCATGCGTGCTACTTTGGTTCGCGGACATACATTGGCGGAACTGGGTCGTGAATTCGATCTAGGAGATTATTTAAAATTAGGTCCAGGTGAATTGAAGAGTGGCGGTTTTCGCCGAGACTCTATTTTAGCCGATGCGGTTGAAGCCATTATTGGCGCAATTTACCTAGACAGTGATCTTGAAGTTGTGCGAGGCATTGTACTGAGTTGGTATCAGTCACGCCTTGAAGCCATTAAACCAGGCGTTTCACAGAAAGATCCGAAAACTCGCCTACAAGAGTTCCTACAAGGCAGAAGAAAACCGCTGCCTGTCTACACAGTGACTAATATTAAAGGTGAAGCGCACAACCAAGAGTTCACGGTTGAGTGCGAAGTAGCAGGTGTGGATAAGCCTGTAATCGGTAAAGGCACCAGCCGCCGCAAGGCAGAACAAGCGGCTGCTGAAACAGCACTTGAGCAATTAACAAATGGCTGATAACGAATTCGATATCGATGCGTTTTTCGCATCACAAGGTGAGCCAAGCTCGCCAGAAAACCAACACTGTGGCTTTATTGCTATTGTTGGTCGTCCAAACGTAGGTAAGTCGACACTTTTGAACAAGATTTTGGGTCAGAAGATTTCGATCACCTCTCGTAAGCCGCAAACGACACGCCACCGTATTATGGGTGTGGATACGGACGGCGATTACCAAGCGATTTACGTCGACACGCCTGGACTTCACATTGAAGAAAAGCGTGCGATCAACCGTTTGATGAACCGTGCTGCTAACTCGTCATTGAGTGATGTAAACCTTGTGTTCTTCTTAGTCGATGGTACGCATTGGACTAAAGACGATGAGATGGTACTGACCAAACTTCAAAAATCGAACTTCCCAGTTGTGCTTTGTGTAAACAAAGTCGACAACGTACAAGATCGTAACGACGTGATGCTACACATGGCGGAGATGTCGAAGAAGATGGACTTCGTGGATGTTGTGCCAATCTCTGCCAAGCAAGGTAAGAACATTGACGTACTACGTAAGCACGTGCGTAATCACTTACCTAAAGCAACGCATCACTTCCCAGAAGAATACGTGACTGACCGTTCTCAGCGTTTTATGGCGTCTGAGATTGTGCGTGAAAAGCTGATGCGCTTTACTGGTGAAGAGCTGCCATACTCAGTAACGGTTGAGATTGAACGTTTTGATTACAACCCAGAAACCGACGGTTTCCACATCAATGCCTTGATTCTTGTTGAGCGTAATGGCCAGAAGAAAATGGTGATTGGCAAAGGTGGCGAGAAGATTAAAACCATTGGTCGCGAAGCGCGTTTAGATATGGAAGAATTGTTCGGTCGTAAGGTTTACCTAGAAACTTGGGTAAAAGTGAAATCTGGCTGGGCAGACGACGAACGAGCGTTGCGATCGTTGGGTTATATAGACGATTTATAATCTTGGCTGCGAAGGTGCTTCGCTCCAACATCGATGAAAAATCAGTATCGATTAAAATAAGGAGCCGCTCGGCTCCTTATTTTTTATTTCACACTTTTTAGGCACAATGACTTAGATGAGTAATCTGTCTTCCGAAGGTTTACAGCGCTGTTTTGTATTGCACCGACGCCCTTACAGTGAATCGAGCTTAATCCTTGATGTATTTAGTGAGGAATATGGCCGAATGACTTTAATGGCCAAAGGCGCGCGCAGTAAGCGTTCGAACTTAAAAGGCGCATTGCAACCTTTTACCCCGCTATTACTTAAATGGTCGGGGAAAGGCTCAATGAAAACTTTGCGTCAAGCCGAGCCGATAAGTCTAGGTTTGCCGTTAACGGGCATTAATCTCTACTCAGCCATGTACGTCAATGAACTGATTGGCCGTATTTTGATGGCTGAAGTGCCGATGCCAGCACTATTTCATGATTATTTGCATGCGTTAACCGAGTTGGCGCACAACGAGAACCCTGAGCCTGCACTGCGTCGTTTTGAGTTAGCCTTGCTGTCTTCGATGGGGTATGGCGTGGATTTTTTGCATTGTGCAGGTACCGGCGAGCCCGTCGATCCAGAAATGACCTATCGTTACCGGGAACAGAAAGGGTTTATTGCTTCGGTTAGGCGCGATAACCTCACGTTTTTAGGGAATGAACTGATTGCTATCAGTGAGCGGCGGTTCGTCACTAAAGAGCAGCTAAAAGCGGCAAAACGCTTTACACGTATAGCCTTAAAGCCGTATCTTGGCGGCAAACCTTTAAAAAGTCGTGAATTTTTCATTCAGACCCCCAGAGCACGGAGTAACGGAAAATGAGCTCAATTTATTTAGGCGTCAATATCGACCATATTGCCACTCTACGTAATGCACGTGGTACAAAATACCCAGATCCTGTTCACGCTGCTGAAATTGCTGAGCGTGCAGGCGCGGACGGTATCACTATCCACTTACGTGAAGACCGTCGCCATATTTTGGATCGTGATGTACGTATTCTGCGTGAAACCATTCAAACGCGTATGAATCTAGAGATGGCAGTGACTGACGAAATGGTTGATATTGCGCTGCAAACTAAACCAGAGTTTGTGTGTTTAGTGCCTGAAAAGCGTGAAGAACTGACGACGGAAGGTGGCTTAGATGTAGTAGGGCAGCTAGAAAAAATTAAAGCTGCGACGAAAAAGCTGACAGATGCAGGCATTAAAGTTTCGCTATTTATTGATGCTGACCGTCAACAGATTGAAGCTGCGAAAAAGTGTGGCGCTCCGTTTATTGAGCTACATACTGGCCACTATGCAGATGCGACGACAGAAGACGAACAGCAAGCTGAACTGAAGAAGATTGCCGCTGGTGCGAGTTATGCACATGATCTAGGTATTATTGTTAATGCCGGGCATGGCCTGACTTATCACAATGTCGCACCAATTGCTGCATTACCAGAAATTTACGAACTCAACATTGGTCACTCAATCATTGGTCGCGCAGTATTTGATGGTTTAAATAAAGCGGTTGCTGACATGAAAGCACTGATGATTGAGGCTCGCCAGTCATAGGGCTATCTAGATGGCGATTATAGGGTTAGGGACCGACATTGCAGAAATTGAGCGTATTGAAAAAGCGTTAGCTCGTAGTGGTGAACCTTTTGCTCAGCGGATTCTTTCAGAAGAAGAAATGGCCAAATTCTCACAGCTTAAGCTGCAAGGCCGTTATCTTGCTAAGCGCTTTGCAGTCAAAGAAGCGGCCTCAAAAGCATTGGGAACAGGGATAGCAAAAGGGGTCACGTTTCACGATTTTTCCATCTCGAACGATGCGCTTGGAAAACCAGTGCTCGCATTGACGGGCACAGCCAAGCAAATAGCGGATGCGATGGGCGTTAACCACATTCACCTGTCCATTTCCGATGAGCGTCATTACGCTGTGGCGACGGTTATTTTTGAATCCTAGCTTGTAAGTCTTAAACAAAATACTAAAAAGCCAGAGCATTTGCTCTGGCTTTTGTTTCTCTTCAATAGATCACTGTTCAAGGTATAACTTTGCGGTTGTTGTTACTTTAATCATTTCATCTTGCAGCTCGAACATTTCAGGCTCAACTTCCTCAAGACTGACCCCTGAGCGCAGTGCTTGCTCAAGCGTCGCACAGAGTGACTTCAGTCTTGGAACGCCACAATATGAACTACTGCCGTGCAGCTTATGGATGACATGAATTAGGTCATCACGGGAGATATCTTCTTGCTCCAGAGCTTGGTCAACGACTGCTTCTACTTCAGGGATGAACTCAATCAACATGCGCAGCATGTCTTTAGCGAGATCCTCTTTATTCGCGCTCTGTTTTAAGGCTGCTTGCCAATCAATAATCACATCCTGCTGAGGCGAAGAAACGGATTGTGGTGCGCTTCCTTCAGGTTCATCAACGTATGAAGGGGCGACTTTGCCAATGCTCTCTGTACAAGCATTTGGGTTCCAGTGAACCAAAACCTGTTGTAGCACATGCTCTTCAATAGGTTTGGTCAAATAGTCATCCATTCCTGCCGAGAGCAAGCGGTCTCGTTCCCCTGCCATGGCATGCGCCGTTACCGCAATCACTGGCGTGTCTTTATTTAGCTCCAACTCTTTAATGTACTTACAAGCGGTCACCCCATCCATTTGTGGCATTTGAATATCCATGAAGATTAAATCGTACTTTTTCTCTGTCGCCAGGTTCACCGCTTGCTGGCCATTGCTACAGGCGGTGACGGTTTCTACTCGTTCGCGGAGCAGTGCAGAGATCAGCTTCAAGTTTGCAGGGTTGTCATCCACTGCTAGTACAGTGAGAGGTAAACGGTCCCCTTCGCTTGGCGTAATTGGAGCGCTTAATACAGGTGGCGATTCTACATGTTCGCTAATCAGGCTTTGTAGCAACTTACGGCGAGACAATGGCTTCGTCAGGCACTGGACGTGATGCTCTGTCATTATTTGGTCCGCAAGCGCTAATTCGGTACTCGGTGTCCCTAGGAGAACACTCGGAGCCATACGTTTCGCTTGTTCTATCCAAGGTGTAATAACTTCCGCATCGTGAGTCTGGTTGGCCGCTAAATTCAACAATACATAATCATATTGTTCTTCGTTGTTTGGTAGCGAAGAGCGGTAGGTTACTAAAATACCCTCCTGACTAAGAATCTGTTGGGTTACGGATGCGGCTTGCATGTTTGGTTCAATCAGCAGTAACTGCTTCCCAGTCAGAAGTTCCACTTCAATCAGTTCGCTCATTGGCATCTCGGTTGAGTGCAAGCGCACCGTAAACCAGAAGGTTGAACCTTGGTGTAGACGGCTGGTTAAACTGATTTCGCCGCCCATCTGGCTCACCAGTTTCTGAGTGATGACCAGACCAAGGCCAGTACCGCCGTAACGACGTGAAATACTTGCATCTGCTTGGCTAAAGGCTTGGAACAACTGCGCTTGCTGACGCTCAGAGATACCAATACCTGTATCACGCACCATGAATTGCAGTTCGACGGAGTCTCCTGATTGAGAGCGCATTTCTACGCTAACATCAATGTTGCCTCGCTCGGTAAATTTGATTGAGTTACCGACTAAGTTCGTCAAAATTTGCTGGATACGTAGTGGATCCCCAACTAAACCTGGTGGAATTTTAGGGTCCACTTTTAGGGTAATTTCTAACCCTTTCTCATGTGCACTTGTGGCTTGTAGGTTAATTACCTCTTCTAAACTTTCTCGGAAATCAAAAGGAATGTTTTCCAGCGCCAGCTTACCCGCTTCAAGTTTCGAGAAGTCGAGAATGTCATTGATGATATTCAGCAAGTTGTTCGCCGATTTCTCAATCGTCTGTAGGTAATCCGTTTGGCTGTTAGAAAGCTGCGTTTTAAGCATTTGACGAGTAAAGCCAATCACCCCATTGAGCGGAGTACGCAGCTCGTGCGACATGTTCGCCAAGAACTCTGACTTAACCCTGGCCGCTTCTTGCGCGCGTTTCTTCGCGATATCCAGCTCAACGTTCTGAATTTCTAGCTGCTCAAGCGTTTCACGTAAGTCGGACGTGGCTTGGTCTATACTGTGCTGCATCTCCACGTGATATTCTGATAACGATACCGCCATGGCGTTGATGCCATTTTTTAGCTGGTCTAACTCCCCGTGCATTTTGCCTTCGATACGCACATCCAGATGACCGCGGCGAATGCGGTCAACGACATTCTTCATGTGGGTGATAGGTTGGGTCACATCGTGCATTAGACGTGAAGCAAACACACTTGCTAAGCCAAGACCGAGAACCAGAACTAAAAACGCAGAGAAGACTTCTTGATACTGTTGCAGCCTCAAGGAGGAGAGATCTAACTCGACGGCGATGTAACCAATCGCTTTTGTGCCTTGGCTTTCGTTCGACAACTCCGCTAAGTAGTGACCTTCTGACAAAATGGGGACACGCAATATCAGTGAGTTTTCGTAGATTTCCGAATTACCCAGTTGCGGGATCGGTTTATCTTTGGGAAACATCAAGGCTTCAAAATTAGGATGAAAGTTAGAGGTTACAAAGAGCTCATGATGTTCATCAAATACCGCGATACTACGAACCAGTTTGGAGTTTTTACGGTGCGCGTAGCTTATCAAGCGACGTACCGCCTCTCGGCTTTCTGATAGTAGATGAGTTTCACTGGCAATCGCCAGCGGCTCAATAATGCTGTTACCAGTGGTGATAACTTGTTTCTCAAGGTCTTGGTAGCGGTTAAATGAGAAAAAGCCGCTCAGTAATAAACCAATAATGAGAGTGGGAGCGAGAGTTAGTGTAATTACACGTGCTCGTAAGCCATATCTGGTCATGTTATCTAATTACATCGGAGTCTGGATATGGGAAAATAACGCATTATTTCTCAAGCGCACGATAAAGCCTTGAGCAAAGAAGTGACGTCACCGAATAAACGGTAAGCATAATCAAGTCACTCGAATCACACAACGGCTGCAATCAAGAATAGTGAAGCCGAAGAGCAATTACACATAAATCAGGCATAGAGCATGGCACGCATCTTTCAACCGAAAAAGAAAACCCAACTCAATACTCGGCACCAAGCAGTGCAAGTAGAGCGTTTAGATCACCACGGCGCAGGCATTGCTTACCTCAAAAAGAAGCCATTGTTTATTGATGGAGCACTGCCGGGTGAGGAGGTGGTCACTCAATTGGTGGAAGAAAAGAGCAAATACGCTCGCGGTAAGTTGATTAAAATCCTTAAGCCGAGTGAAGCTCGTGTGGAGCCATTTTGCCCACATTATAATGAGTGCGGTGGCTGTGATTTGCAGCATCTAGATTATGACCAACAATTGACGTACAAACAGCAAACGTTGCGTCAGCTAATGCGAAAATTTTCAGGCAGTGACATTGAACTAGATGCCCCGTTATTGGGATATTCGCAGGCCTACCGTCGCCGTGCGAGAGTGAGCTTGTTTGTTGATAAAAAAACACGTCAGCTACATTTTGGTTTCCGTAAAAAGCAGAGTAAGCAAATTGCGCAAGTGACCGATTGCCCAGTGCTGGCACCGGAACTGAATGTTTTGCTGCCAGAGATTTACTCAGCCCTAAAAGCGTTCAAAAAGCCGGAACAATTGGGTCATGTAGAGCTGGTACTTGGTGATAATGGTCCGTGTATTACGCTGCGCCACTTGAGCGCTCTGACAACGAGTGAAACTCAATCTCTAACGGAGTTGGCAAAACGTCATGGCGCATCGTTGTACTTAATGCCATCGACAGAACAATTAGACCTTATCGAAGGCGATATGCCTTTTTATCAAGAAGTTGGAGTGAAAATCCCTTTTGCACCAAATAACTTTATTCAAGTAAACCAAGGTGTAAACCAACAAATGGTCAAACAAGCGGTTGAGTGGTTAGACCCACAAAAGAGTGACCGAGTGTTAGATTTGTTCTGTGGTTTAGGCAACTTTAGTTTACCAGTTGCGAAATTAGCTAAGTACGTGGTTGGAGTAGAGGGTGTTGCAGAGATGGTAGAAAAAGCCACAAACAATGCATCTTTGAACCAAATCAATAACGCGCAATTTTATCACGCTAACCTTGAGCAAGATTTTGAAGGCCAAGCCTGGGCCGCAGAGCGGTTTGATAAAGTATTATTAGACCCGGCACGCGCGGGAGCGAGTGGGATCATCGATCAAGTTTCTGAGCTTGGCGCACAGCGTGTAGTTTATGTTTCTTGTAATCCTGCTACCCTTGCTAGGGATAGTCAAAGCTTGATAGAGCAAGGCTATAAATTAACTAAATTAGGTATGCTGGACATGTTCCCTCATACCAGTCATCTAGAATCGATGGCATTGTTTGAAAAGTCCTAACTTTAGGACTTTGACCCCTTATTTGTGGTGGGTGGTCATAAAGCCAGCGTGTACGCGCGGTAAAAAGAACTAACCTGGACGGTGTTAGTCAAACCACACGAATATAATAATTAGGATGATGAG
Organism: Vibrio sp. Vb1574; assembly: GCF_033338675.1. Classification (NCBI taxonomy): domain Bacteria; kingdom Pseudomonadati; phylum Pseudomonadota; class Gammaproteobacteria; order Vibrionales; family Vibrionaceae; genus Vibrio; species Vibrio sp. Vb1574. The sequence goes on along the minus strand of NZ_JAWOTC010000001.1, from coordinate 331,159 downwards.
ATGGTTGCGGTAAGAAGCGCGCATTTAAACCAAGATGAACAGTTTGAACTCGAAAACTGGGTGGCTAGCCTAGGACAAGAGAAAAACACAGCCTCACGCTTAATCGAAGTATATCGAGATTGCCAGACGGTATTAGCTGATAACGAGCAAGCGGAGCTGTTGTTGTGGCGTGGACGAGAAATGATCGAAATTTTGATCACCTTGTCTATGGATCAAGCCACTTTAGTGGCTGCTCAACTGTTTCCTTTGGTTTCAAGTGGTGCTTTTAACAGAGAAATTCTGGAAGAGAAATACAGCAAAGAAATCATAAAATTAATCGACGGCGTTGAAGAAATGGCTGCTATTGGCCAACTCAACGTCAACATGGAAGGCAGTGCAGCGTCATCTCAGGTAGATAACGTACGCCGTATGCTGCTTGCCATGGTGGATGACTTCCGCTGCGTAGTTATCAAGCTCGCGGAACGAATTTGTAATCTTATTGAAGTTAAAAAAGCGCCAGATGAAGTTCGACGTGCGGCGGCAAAAGAGTGTGCCAACATCTATGCGCCGCTAGCAAACCGATTAGGCATCGGTCAGCTGAAATGGGAAATTGAAGATTACGCTTTCCGCTACCAACAACCGGAAACTTACAAACAAATTGCCAAACAGCTTTCTGAGCGACGCATTGTTCGTGAACAGTACATCAAAGACTTTGTTGAAGACCTCACGCACGAAATGGAAGTGTCGGGCATCAATGCGGAAGTGAGTGGTCGACCTAAGCACATCTACAGCATTTGGCGAAAAATGCAGAAAAAGAGTTTGGCCTTTGATGAGCTGTTTGATGTGCGAGCAGTGCGTATCATCGCAGACAAACTGCAAGATTGTTATGCGGCTTTAGGCGTAGTTCACACCAAATACAAGCACCTACCGAGCGAGTTTGATGACTACGTTGCTAACCCTAAACCAAACGGTTATCAATCGATCCATACAGTAATTCTAGGGCCAGAAGGCAAAACCATCGAGATCCAGATTCGTACCAAGCAAATGCATGAAGAGTCGGAACTGGGGGTTGCAGCGCACTGGAAATATAAAGAAGGGGCAAGCAGCCGAAGCGGTTATGATGAGAAAATCACGTGGCTGCGTAAGCTATTGGATTGGCAAGAAGAAATGTCTGACTCTGGCGAAATGCTCGATGAGCTGCGTAGCCAAGTCTTTGATGACCGTGTTTATGCCTTTACACCACGTGGTGATGTTGTCGATTTGCCAATGGGGGCAACGCCGCTAGATTTTGCCTATCACATTCACTCCGAAGTGGGACACCGTTGTATCGGTGCCAAAGTCGGAGGTCGTATTGTGCCGTTCACGCATAAATTACATATGGGTGACCAAGTCGAGATTATCACTCAGAAAGAACCTAACCCATCACGTGACTGGTTAAACCCATCATTAGGCTTCGTTCATTCTGGTCGTGCGCGTGCCAAAATTAACGCCTGGTTCCGAAAACAAAGCCGTGAGAAGAACCTCGAAGCAGGTCGTGAAATCCTTGAGCATGAGTTAGCCAAAATTGGCGCAACGTTAAAAGATGCAGAGCATTACGCCCTCAAGCGGTTTAACGTCAAAACACCAGATGAATTGTATGTTGGGGTAGGTAGCGGTGATTTGCGCATCAACCAAATCATTAACCATATTAACGCGTTAGTTAACAAGCCAACGGCAGAGGAAGAAGACCAGCAAGCACTGGAAAAACTGCAAGAAGCTGAGCATAAATCACCCGCGCAAAGCCGACCGAAAAAAGACGCAGTTGTAGTAGAAGGCGTCGATAACCTAATGACACATCTAGCACGTTGCTGTCAGCCAATTCCAGGTGATGATATCTGTGGTTACATCACGCAAGGTCGCGGCATTTCAGTACACCGTAGTGACTGTGAACAGTTAGAAGAACTGCGCCATCATGCGCCAGAGCGTATCATTGATACTGTCTGGGGCAGCGGCTTCGTCGGGTCATACATCCTCACCGTCCGTGTTGAAGCGATGGAGCGAGGTGGTCTACTCAAAGACATTACGACACTGTTCGCCAACGAAAAGATCAAAGTGACCAGTATGAAGAACCGAGTCGATTACAGACGTCAACTTGCCATCATGGACTTTGACCTAGAAGTCACCAATATTGAGGTGCTTTCGCGGGTTTCGAAACGTGTGGAACAGATCAAGGATGTCATGACGGTGAAACGCCTCGGCTAAAACTCTCGTCATAGTTATCGTTGTAGCGTTGTTGACTGCACGCACTCGCTCCATCACATGGTGAACCATGCTCAGGAGTCTCGTTTGTTTGTCGCCTAGCTACAACTTCAACTATTTACAGAGTTACACTTGCGTCATATTTGGCTTTTTATCTGCGTTAGCTGCACTTATTCCGACGTGCCGGCTCAGGGGCATCACATAGTAGGCTATGCTCAGGAGTCGCGAAAACTTGTTGCCTTGTCAAAGTAACAATTACTTAGTGAAAGCTGCTGAGAAAATATAATGTAGAAGGTGAGTGGTTTTGGCTGCTCACCTTTTTCTTTAATAGAAAGGTTTAAAGGAACAAAAAATGAGTCATCCAATTGAACAATTAGAACAAATCATGGCGAAGTTGCGTGACCCAGAAAACGGTTGCCCTTGGGACTTAAAACAAACCTTTGACACCATCGTTCCGCATACAATAGAAGAAACCTACGAGGTGGTGGACGCGATTCAAAATCGAGATTGGCCCAATCTAAAAGAAGAGCTAGGGGATTTGTTGTTTCAGGTGATTTTTTACAGTCAGCTAGCGAAAGAGCAAGAGCTGTTCGACTTTTCGGATGTCGTCGAAACCGTGAACGAAAAACTGACTCGTCGCCACCCGCATGTTTTTTCAGATGTTGAGTTTGAATCTGACGAGGAAATTAACGCGAACTGGGAAGCGGAAAAAGCAAAAGAAAAAGCCCTAGTAGGCAAAGCGGAAGAAAGTATCCTAGACTCAATACCAAACTCTTTGCCGGCACTTTCTCGTGCTACAAAAATTCAGAAAAAATGTGCAAAATTTGGGTTTGATTGGGATTCACTTGGCCCGGTTGTCGATAAAGTACGAGAAGAAATTGACGAAGTCATGGAAGAGGCACTGCAAGTTCAGCCCGATGAAGAGAAAGTTGAGTTGGAGCTCGGTGATTTGCTATTTGCGACTGTCAATTTGGCTCGCCACCTTGATAAAAACCCAGAAGTCGCACTAGGAAAAGCAAACGTAAAGTTTGCGCGACGTTTTAAACAAGTTGAAGGCAAGGCCCAGCAGTCAGGCAAAGTACTTACAGATTGTTCTTTATCAGAACTTGACCATTTTTGGGATGAAGTAAAACAAGAAGAATCGAGGCAGAGGTAAACTGGCAGAATACATAATATAAGGTCAGCTTGTTTGGTTACACGAAAACGGACTTTGGTTTGTCTTTGCTCACTTTGATTTGAAGCAAAAAATAAAAAATTACGGTGTGATAGATTTCACGTTGTGGCGGTAAGGAGCTTCTGGTATATTTATCTCCCGTCCAGAAGCACTCCATTTCCCTCATTCAACCAATTTCAGGTTAAACATGACGACAAATTACATTTTTGTTACTGGCGGGGTTGTATCCTCTCTAGGTAAAGGTATTGCAGCAGCATCTCTTGCGGCTATTCTAGAAGCTCGTGGTCTTAAAGTGACTATGATGAAGCTTGACCCTTACATCAACGTTGACCCGGGCACAATGAGCCCTACTCAGCACGGTGAAGTGTTCGTTACAGAAGATGGCGCAGAGACTGACCTTGACCTTGGTCACTACGAGCGTTTCATCCGTACCAAGATGACCAAGCGTAACAACTTCACTGCAGGTCGTGTTTATGCCGACGTACTTCGTAAAGAACGTCGTGGTGACTACCTAGGCGCAACTATTCAAGTTATCCCTCATATCACTAACGCAATCAAAGATCGCGTTATTGCAGGTTCTGAAGGCCATGATGTGGCTATCGTTGAAGTTGGCGGTACTGTTGGTGATATCGAATCACTACCATTTATGGAAGCGATTCGTCAGCTAGCTGTTGAGCTAGGCCGTGAGCGCGCAATGTTCATGCACCTAACACTTGTTCCTTACCTAGCGGCAGCGGGCGAAGTGAAAACTAAGCCGACGCAACACTCTGTAAAAGAACTTCTATCTATCGGTATTCAGCCAGACATCCTAGTTTGCCGTAGCGATCGCGTTATTCCTGCGAATGAGCGTAAAAAAATCGCACTGTTCTGTAATGTTCCAGAAAAAGCAGTAATTTCAATGAAGGATGTAGACTCTATCTACAAGATCCCTCAGTTGATTAAATCTCAAGGTCTAGATGACCTTGTGTGTGCTCGCTTTGGTATTACTGCTCCTGAAGCAGACCTTTCTGAATGGGAACAGGTTATCTACGAAGAAGCAAATCCTACTGGTGAAGTAACCATCGGTATGGTTGGTAAATACATTGAATTACCAGATGCATACAAATCTGTGAACGAAGCGCTTAAACACGCTGGCTTGAAAAACCGCCTAAGCGTCACAATTAAGTATGTAGACTCACAAGATATCGAAACAAAAGGCGTTGAACTTCTAGAAGGTTTGGACGCAATCCTAGTACCAGGTGGCTTCGGCGATCGTGGTATTGAAGGCAAGATCCGTGCGGCTCAATATGCACGTGAAAATAACGTGCCTTACCTAGGTATTTGTTTGGGTATGCAAGTTGCACTAATCGAATACGCGCGTAACGTTGCGGGTATGGAAGGTGCACATTCAACAGAATTTAACAAAGAGACGAAGTACCCTGTGGTAGGTTTGATCACAGAGTGGGTAGACGAATCAGGTAGCGTAGAAGAGCGTACTGAAAAGTCTGACCTAGGCGGTACGATGCGTCTTGGTTCACAGCTATGTCACCTAGAGAAAGGGACTAAAGCTCGTGAACTGTACGGTAGCGCGACGATCCATGAACGTCACCGTCACCGTTACGAAGTGAATAACGTGCTTCGTCCGCAAATCGAAAAAGCAGGCCTAAAAGTATCAGGTCTATCTGCGGACAAGAAGTTAGTGGAAATGATTGAGAACCCAGCTCACCCATGGTTTGTAGCGGCTCAGTTCCACCCAGAATTCACCTCGACTCCTCGCGATGGACATCCATTGTTTGCAGGTTTTGTTAAGGCTGCGGGCCAAAACGCACGCGGCGAATTCGAGAAGTAAAAGGATACGGGCGGCGGCGAAGGTTGTGCTGCTGCCCTTTAAGATTGACATTTATATTTGAAACGAGAGGAAACATTAATGTCTAAGATCGTTAAAGTTCTAGGTCGTGAAATCATCGACTCACGTGGTAACCCAACTGTAGAAGCTGAAGTACACCTAGAAGGCGGTTTCGTAGGTATGGCGGCAGCTCCATCTGGCGCATCTACTGGTTCTCGCGAAGCTCTTGAGCTACGTGACGGTGACAAAGCACGTTTCCTAGGTAAAGGTGTTCTTAAAGCAGTTGAAGCTGTAAACGGCCCAATCGCTGAAGCTCTAGTTGGCAAAGACGCTAAAGACCAAGCTGCAATCGACGCAGTAATGATCGAACTAGACGGCACTGAAAACAAATCTAAATTCGGTGCTAACGCTATCCTAGCTGTTTCTCTAGCAAACGCTAAAGCTGCTGCTGCTGCGAAAGGCATGCCTCTATACGAGCACATCGCTGAGCTAAACGGCACTGCAGGTCAGTTCTCTATGCCTCTACCAATGATGAACATCATCAACGGTGGTGAGCACGCAGACAACAACGTTGACATCCAAGAGTTCATGATCCAACCTGTTGGCGCTAAGACTCTTAAAGAAGGTCTACGTATCGGTGCAGAAGTATTCCACAACCTAGCTAAAGTTCTTAAGTCTAAAGGCTACAGCACTGCAGTTGGTGATGAAGGTGGTTTCGCTCCTAACCTTAAATCTAACGCTGAAGCTCTAGAAGTTATCGCAGAAGCTGTTGCAGCTGCTGGTTACGAACTAGGTAAAGACGTTACTCTAGCTATGGACTGTGCTGCATCTGAGTTCTTCGACAAAGAAGCTGGCATCTACAACATGAAAGGCGAAGGTAAAACTTTCACTTCTGAAGAGTTCAACCACTACCTAGCTGAGCTAGCTAACCAATTCCCAATCGTTTCTATCGAAGACGGTCTAGACGAGTCTGATTGGGATGGCTTCAAGCACCAAACTGAACTACTAGGTGACAAGCTTCAACTAGTAGGTGACGATCTATTCGTTACTAACACTAAGATCCTTGCTGAAGGTATCGAGAAAGGCGTAGCTAACTCTATCCTTATCAAGTTCAACCAAATCGGTTCTCTAACTGAGACTCTAGCTGCAATCAAGATGGCTAAAGACGCAGGTTACACAGCAGTAATCTCTCACCGTTCTGGCGAAACTGAAGATGCAACTATCGCTGACCTAGCGGTAGGTACAGCAGCAGGTCAAATCAAAACTGGTTCTATGAGCCGTTCTGACCGTGTTGCTAAGTACAACCAGCTAATCCGTATCGAGGAAGCACTAGGTGAGCGCGCTCCTTTCAACGGTCTTAAAGAAGTTAAAGGTCAAGCTTAATTCTTCACTAAATTAGCAGCTTAACTTAAAGCTTTTAAAACACCCTGCTTTGGCGGGGTGTTTTTTTATATAACGGAAGCGCTAAGTGAGCGCGCTCCTCCATGTTTCAAGGAAGCGGTCTTAAAGAAGTTAAAGATCAAGCTTAATTCTTAACTGAGTTAACGGCTTAACTTAAAGCTTTTGAAAACGCCTCACACTTGCGGGGCGTTTTTTTATACAACGGAAGCGCTAAGTGAGCGCACTCCTCCATGTTTCAAGTAAGCGGTCTCAAAGAAGTTAAAGATCAAGCTTAATTCTTATTGAGTAAAGTTTCGCTAAATAGCTTTTTGAAACCATCGCTACGGCGGTTTTTTGTATTTATAGGTTTGTATTTTTGGCTCTTACTTTGGTCATGGGTAAGGAGCGCTTCCTATGAGCTTGTTTCATTTTGCTGCTTATTTCTTGTAAGGAGCGTGTGAGTCTCCCTTTCTCCCCTAGAGGCAACCTCGCATTTATGCTATATATGTCACCTTATCTAATTCCTTCCGGTACAGAATGTTAGCAGCGATATGCGAATCTTTGTTATAGCCCTTACGCTACTGTTTGGCTTGCTTCAATACACTCTATGGTTTGGTAAAAACGGAGTGTCTGACTACTACACAGTAAAAGATGAAATTGAAGTTCAGCAACAAGTGAACAGCAAGCTACAAGCTCGCAACAATGAAATGTTCGCTGAGATTGATGACTTAAGGCAAGGTCTTGATGCGATTGAAGAACGTGCGCGTCATGAGCTCGGTTTAGTTAAAGATGGCGAGACTTTTTACCGCATTATAGGTGAGGAAAACCATTAAAATGTTGGATATGAACTCATCGCATATCGCAATTGTGCCTGCTGCTGGTGTGGGTAGCAGAATGAAGGCAGATCGCCCTAAGCAATATTTATTGATCGAAGGTAAGGCGGTACTGGAACATACCGTAGAGAAACTGCTTTCTCACCCAAATATTTCTAAGGTTGTCGTTGCCATTACTGACGGCGACCCATATTACCCAGAATTGTCCATTGCTAAGCGCCCAGATGTGATTCGTGTAGCTGGTGGTAAAGAAAGAGCAGACTCTGTGTTATCAGGGCTAAACTATGTCAATGAGCATCTGGAAAGCGAGTGGGTATTAGTTCACGACGCTGCAAGGCCATGTGTATTAACATCCGACATTGACCGTTTGATTGATGTTTGCTGCGCCCACTCAACGGGTGGCATTCTCGCATCTCCTGTGAGAGATACAATGAAGCGAGCAAACGCAGTACAAGATATCGATCATACGGTAGATAGAGAAGCATTGTGGCATGCACTTACTCCACAAATGTTTAAAACTCAGCAGCTTACTCAAGCACTGGCTGACGCATTAGAACAGGGTGTAACCATTACCGATGAAGCCTCGGCTTTGGAATGGCTAGGCGAGAAGCCAGCCTTAGTTCAAGGGAATGCGAACAATATAAAAATCACTCAGCCAGAAGATCTTGCGTTAGCCGAGTTTTATCTAAGCCGTGAGCGCGGCGAATAAAGAAAGGATAGAAAATGATTCGAATTGGTCATGGTTTCGATGTACATAAATTCGGTGGTGAAGGCCCAGTCATTATTGGTGGTGTAGCAATCCCTTATGAGCAAGGTTTGATTGCACACTCAGACGGCGATGTAGCGTTGCATGCGTTAACGGATGCTCTGCTGGGCGCGATTGCTGCCGGCGATATTGGTCGTCATTTCCCAGATACGGATGATAAATGGAAAGGCGCAAACAGTCGTGAACTACTGAAAGACGTTTACCGTCGAGTCAAAGAGCAAGGCTACCGCCTTGGCAATGCTGATGTAACCATCATGGCACAAGCGCCTAAAATGGCACCACACATTGACGCAATGTGTGCGGCAATTGCCGAAGATCTAGAAACCGACATTAGTAACATCAACGTAAAAGCGACGACGACAGAACGTCTCGGTTTTACCGGACGCAAAGAAGGTATTGCAACGGAAGCCGTTGTACTTCTGTTTAAGCAATAACTAGCAATTTGCTCTTCTAAGCTGTGATATCAGCGGAAACACATCATGTCAGACATTTTATCTTCATTGGCTTACCTAACGGGTAAGCCAGTTGCATCGGCAAAAATCAAAGCGCAGCCAGAGCACTTTCAGGTTCGCGAAGATTTAGGTTTTGCCTTTACGGGCGAAGGCGAGCACCTAATGGTTCGTATCCGTAAAACGGGCGAGAACACCAGCTTCGTTGCTAACGAGTTAGCAAAAGCCTGTGGTGTTAAGTCGAAAGACGTTAGCTGGGCGGGTCTTAAAGACCGTCATGCGGTGACGGAACAGTGGTTAAGTGTCCATTTACCAAAAGGTGAAACGCCAGATTTTTCAGCGTTTTTGGCTCAATACCCAAGTATCGAAATCCTTGCAACAGATCGTCACAATAAAAAACTGCGTCCTGGTGACCTAGTAGGGAACGAGTTCGTGGTTACTTTGTCTGAAGTGACAGATATAGCGGATGTAGAGCAACGTCTTGAAAAAGTGAAACAAGTTGGCGTGCCAAACTACTTTGGTAGTCAGCGTTTTGGTAACGATGGTAACAACCTTGAAGAAGCACGTCGATGGGGACGCGAAAACGTTCGTACCCGCAATCAAAACAAGCGCAGCATGTATTTATCAGCGGCTCGTTCGTGGATTTTCAACCGCATCGTTTCAGCTCGTCTAGAGAATGGTGTGTTTGATAAGTTCATTGATGGTGACATTGCACAGACGAATTCTGGCACTCAGTTGATTGATGCAAACAACATAGCTGCTCTGCAAGTGCAATTTGCGCGAGGTGAAGCGGCAATTACCGCTGCGCTTGCTGGCGATAATGCACTGCCTACTCAAGCCGAGGCTCTGGCATTAGAGCAACCGTTTTTAGACGAAGAGCCTGACCTCATGGCGCTGATTCGTGGTAATCGCATGCGCCACGACCGTCGCGATATTGCGCTGAAGCCAAAAGATTTAGCTTGGACGGTTGAAGGTAACAACATTACGTTGACTTTCTCACTGGATGCGGGATCTTTTGCGACCTCTATTGTTCGTGAGTTAGTTAATGAGGTTGAAGTAGAAAGAGAATACTAATGGAACAGGATTCACGAAACCCGAAGCCCTTAAGGGTCTTAATCAGCAATGATGATGGTGTTCATGCTCAAGGGATTCATGCCCTCGCTGATGAGTTGAGAGATATCGCCGAAGTGACCATTGTCGCACCTGATCGAAATCGTTCAGGTGCTTCGAATTCACTCACATTAGAACAACCATTACGCGTGACTGAAATTGCCCCAAATATCTACTCAGTGCAAGGCACGCCCACGGATTGTGTGCATTTCGCGCTGAATGAGCTAATGAAAGATGATTTGCCTGATCTTGTTCTGTCAGGAATCAACCATGGCGCTAATTTGGGTGATGATGTTCTTTATTCTGGAACAGTAGCAGCCGCCATGGAAGGTCATTTCCTTGGCGTTCAGTCGGTGGCTTTTTCTCTAGTGGGTAAGCGACATTTCGAATCCGCCGCTAAAATTGCACGTCAAATTGTACAACAGCATTTAGCGTCGCCGATTCCAACGAATCGTCTACTGAACGTAAACGTGCCTGACTTACCATCAGAGAATTTAGGTGAAATTGAAGTTACGCGTTTAGGTGCACGTCATCACGCAGAGAATATGATCAAGCAGAAAGATCCGAGAGGCCATGACATTTATTGGTTAGGGCCACCAGGAAAGGAGCAAGATGCAGGAGAGGGCACGGACTTTTATGCAATTGAGCATGGCCGAGTTTCAATGACGCCTCTGCAAGTTGATCTCACCGCTCACGAGTCGCTGCGTGCTATGGATAGTTGGTTAAAGGAAGAGAAGTAATGAGTAACCCACATGCTGACAGGTTGATAGCGTTTCTTATCTCCAGTGGCATCAAAGACCAAAGAGTTCTGGATGCTATCCAACGCTTGCCACGAGAAAGCTTTGTTTCTCAAGCGATGATGCACCAAGCCTATGATAACAATGCGTTACCAATTGGTCAGGGACAAACTATTTCTCAGCCTTATATCGTTGCGCGTATGACCGAGTTGCTTGAGCTAGAGCCGGCGAGTCGTGTTCTGGAAATCGGAACGGGATCGGGTTATCAAACCGCGGTACTGGCGCAAATTGTTGATCATGTATACTCCGTTGAGCGAATTAAATCGTTGCAATGGGAAGCAAAGCGTCGCCTGAAGCAATTGGATATTTACAATGTTTCAACTAAGCATGCTGATGGGTGGCAGGGCTGGGAAGCGAGAGGTCCTTTCGATGCTATCATTGTTACCGCTGCCGCTGAAGTGATTCCCCAAGCTCTTCTCTCACAATTAAGAGATGGCGGCAAAATGGTCATTCCTGTTGGAGATACGGAGCAACAGTTATTAAAAATAGAGCGTAAGGGAGACGAATATCTCTCTACCGTTGTAGAAATGGTTCGGTTCGTACCTCTGGTTGCGGGTGATTTAGCTTAAGGGTTGGGGATAGGTGAATAAGTTACTACGTCATATTGGTATTAGCTTTGTGTTTGCTGCAGGACTAGTTGGTTGTGCAGCGCATTCCCCTGCACCTGTCTCTAGCCTAAAAAAAGACTATTCAAGCCTTGAAAGAGGGAGTTACAGAGGGAGTTATTATGAGGTAAAAAAAGGCGATACGCTTTACTTCATAGCTTATGTCACAGATAAAGATGTAAATGATCTTGTTCGTTACAATGAGTTAACTCAGCCTTACACTATCTACCCAGGACAGAGGCTAAAACTTTGGGCTCCGAAATATGTCGCCCCTAAATATGGTCAAAAAGTTGAACCCGTTGTGGCTCCTGTTGTTACGCCCCCCCCAGCTCCAGTGACGAAAACATCAACAGCCTCTAAACCTAAACCTTCGAGTAAAAACTCTAGTCAAAAACCTACAGAGACTAAGCCTAAAGTCGTACAAAAACAGCCTCCAAAGAAGGTTGAACAATCGAAAACAAAGGAGTATGTTGGTTCAAAAGATAACCAAAAAGTGAAGCGAAAAGCGCCAACTACCACAGCAAAGAGTGATAAAGTCTCAAAGTGGTTGTGGCCAACAAAAGGGAGAGTAATCAAGAACTTTTCGGCGGGAGAACAGGGAAATAAAGGTATCGACATCGCAGGACAGCGTGGTCAACCTATCGTTTCAACCGCAGCCGGCACAGTCGTTTATTCAGGCAATGCGCTACGAGGTTATGGCAACTTAATTATAGTAAAGCATAACGACAATTATTTAAGCGCATACGCACATAATGACAAACTGCTGGTCACAGAAGGACAAAGCGTAAAAAGCGGACAAAAAATCGCCACCATGGGTAGTTCAGGTGCAAAGTCGGTCAAACTACACTTTGAAATTCGCTATCAAGGTAAATCAGTGAATCCAAAACGCTATTTGCCTTAAAACTTTGAAAAACAACTTGCGACATCATTTAGCGACATATTGAGTTGTCATGTCTTGCTAACTCGCCAGGGGGAGGCGTTATGAGTATCAGCAACACAGTAACCAAAGTTGAAGAGTTTGCATTTGATAATGCGTCAGTGAAGACCATTGATAACGAACTCGAAAGATCATCATCCACAGAAAGCAAAGCGACTGCGCGTGAAGAATTTGACGCGAGCAGTAAAAGCTTAGATGCAACTCAGTTGTATTTGGGCGAAATTGGCTTCTCACCTTTACTTACTGCCGAAGAAGAAGTGCTTTACGCAAGACGCGCCCTACGTGGCGACGAAGCGGCACGCAAACGTATGATCGAAAGTAACCTACGTTTGGTTGTTAAGATTTCTCGTCGATACAGTAACCGTGGTCTAGCACTACTTGATCTGATTGAAGAAGGTAACCTCGGCTTGATCCGAGCGGTCGAAAAATTCGACCCAGAACGTGGTTTCCGTTTCTCTACTTACGCAACGTGGTGGATCCGACAAACGATAGAGCGAGCGTTGATGAACCAAACTCGCACGATCCGTCTACCTATCCATGTAGTGAAAGAGCTGAACATTTATCTGCGTACTGCGCGTGAACTTTCTCAAAAGCTCGATCACGAACCGACCGCAGAAGAAATTGCTGCTCAATTAGATATTCCAGTCGAAGACGTAAGCAAAATGTTACGCCTTAATGAGCGTATTAGCTCTGTCGACACGCCAATCGGTGGTGACGGTGAGAAAGCGCTGCTGGATATTATTCCTGATGCAAACAACTCTGATCCAGAAGTTTCGACTCAAGATGACGACATCAAATCATCGTTGATTCATTGGTTAGAAGAGTTGAATCCGAAACAGAAAGAAGTGCTTGCACGACGCTTCGGCCTACTAGGCTATGAGCCTTCGACGCTGGAAGAAGTTGGTCGAGAGATTGGTCTGACACGTGAGCGAGTACGTCAAATACAAGTGGAAGGTTTACGTCGTCTTCGTGAAGTCCTAATCAAACAAGGTTTGAATATGGAAAACTTGTTTAACGTAGAAGACGATTAAATAATCCGTATTTCACTAGATACACAAAAGGCTATGGTTCCCCATAGCCTTTTTTCTTTTTTGCTCGTCGGTGTGAGTCTGTTTACAGCATCTTCTTCAAGCGATACAGCTCTTCAAGAGCTTGGCGTGGCGTTAAGTCGTCAGGGTCAATACCTGACAGAGCTTGTTCGACCTCGCTAGGCTCTGGAATCAGGCTCAACTGGTTAGCCACATCTACTGCACTTGGACGTGGTGTGTCACTGTTTTGCCCCAGTTGCTCTAGCTGAGATAGCTTGTTACGCGCATTTTTGATGACCGTTTTTGGTACGCCTGCTAAGCCCGCAACAGCTAGACCGTAAGACTTACTTGCCGCACCTTCTTGAACTGCGTGCATAAAGGCAATGCTATCTCCATGCTCTACGGCATCCAAGTGAACGTTCGCTAAGTTTGGCAGTTGGTTCGGTAACTCTGTTAATTCGAAGTAGTGAGTTGCAAATAGGGTCATCGCACCAATTTGTGTTGCGAGCCATTCCGCACTTGCCCAAGCTAAAGACAGACCGTCGTAAGTACTAGTACCGCGTCCGATTTCATCCATTAGCACCAAACTGTTCTTAGTTGCGTTGTGAAGAATATTGGCTGTTTCGGTCATTTCTACCATGAAGGTCGAGCGGCCAGATGCAAGATCATCTGATGCACCAATACGAGTAAATATACGATCTAAAGAACCAATCTGTGCGGATTCTGCCGGTACATAAGAGCCGATATGTGCCATCAATGCAATCAGCGCAGTTTGACGCATGTAGGTTGATTTACCACCCATGTTTGGACCGGTGATGATCAACATCTTCCGGGCTGGGTTAAGCTCAATTGGGTTCGCGATGAACGGCTCTGTTGTTACTTGTTCTACGACTGGATGACGGCCAGCTTGAATGTGAATTCCTGCGTCTTTCACAAGCGTTGGGCGGCCGTAATCTAACGAATCTGCACGCTCTGCTAGGTTTTGTAATACATCTAGCTGAGACAGAGCAGAAGCTAGGTTTTGCAGCTTCTCAAGGTTTGGCATCAATAGATCAAACAGTTCTTCCCACAACTGTTTCTCAAGTGCTAACGCTTTAGACTTCGAGTTAAGTACTTTGTCTTCGTGTTCCTTAAGCTCTGGGATGATGTAGCGTTCAGCGTTTTTGAGTGTTTGGCGACGTACATAATGCGGTGGAACCAAATGGCTCTGGCCACGGCTCACTTGGATAAAGAAGCCATGAACGTTGTTATAGCCTACTTTAAGCGTATCGATACCGTGTCGTTCACGCTCATCTCGCTCAAGCTGCTCAAGATATTCTGTTGCACCGTCTGCCAATTTTCGCCATTCATCGAGCTCCGCATTGTAGCCTTCAGCGATGACGCCACCATCACGAATAACAACCGGCGGATTTTCTTTAATCGCGCGTTCTAACAGGTCACATACTTCGTCAATCGGAGCTGCATACTTCGCCAATTTCGTTAGGTACGGATGGGTCAAAGAAGCGGTGACAGATTCTAGCTCTGGTAGCTGTTGCATGGCATTGCGAAGTCTAGCCATATCGCGAGGGCGAGCAGAGCGTAATGCAAGGCGCGCTAAGATGCGTTCAATATCACCAATTTGCTTTAACGTTGGTTGAAGATCGGCAAACAGAGCTTGTTCTTTAATCTCACCAATTGCATCAAGACGATTGTTTAACGTTTCAATGCAACGCATAGGCTGATGCAACCAACGCTTCAGCATTCGGCTGCCCATCGGAGTTGCACAATGGTCGAGTACTGCAGCTAGCGTGTTATCGGTTCCGCCTGCTAGATTTTGAGTAATTTCCAGATTACGTCGGGTAGCAGCATCAAGGATGACGGATTGATCCTGATGATCAAACGTTAAAGAGCGAATATGAGGTAAAGCCGTACGTTGAGTATCTTTTACGTACTGGATCAAACAACCAGCAGCACATAACCCTAAGGACGCATGTTCTACACCAAAACCAACCAGATCTTTTGTGCCAAATTGTTGATTGAGTTGTTGCTTAGCCGTATCAAGCTCAAACTCCCAGACTGGGCGACGACGGTTACCATTGCGGCTCGCCATTAAATGTACAGGTTCAAAATCTTCTGGGAACAGTAGCTCACGTGGTGCAGTGCGTTGAAGCTCGGCTGTCATCGCTTCTTCAGTTTCTGGCTCTGTCAGTTGGAAGCGACCAGAGGTGACATCCAGCGTCGCATAACCGAACTTACCGTTGTGATGGTAAATTGCTGCGATTAAGTTATCGACACGCTCAGAAAGCAGCGCTTCATCCGTCACAGTACCTGGTGTCACGATACGCACAACTTTACGTTCTACCGGGCCCTTGCTGGTGGCCGGATCGCCAATCTGTTCACAGATCGCCACAGACTCACCAAGCTGAACAAGTTTTGCCAGGTAGCCCTCTACGGCGTGAAATGGCACACCCGCCATTGGGATAGGTTCACCTGCAGACGCACCACGTTTGGTCAATGAAATATCAAGAAGCTGAGAAGCTCGCTTGGCATCATCGTAAAAGAGTTCGTAGAAATCGCCCATGCGGTAGAACAGCAAAATCTCTGGGTTCTCAGCCTTTAGCTTGAGGTATTGCTGCATCATCGGAGTGTGTTTTTGTTCAGCTTTCACAGGTAAGTTCTTTTGTTTATTTCCGTAGCGGCTTAGGATACGTGAATCCCTATCAAGTAAAAAGAGACAAAGGGCATTTTGGCTATGGAAAAAACAACAAAATTGAGTGCCGATTTAGGCGCATTATTGGCTAAACACGGGCATCTTTTAACGACGGCAGAATCATGCACGGGTGGCGGTGTTGCAACTGCTATTACTGATATTGCTGGCAGTTCTGCGTGGCTTGACCGGGCGTTTGTCACTTACAGTAATGAAGCCAAAATGGAGATGCTTGGTGTACAAGCTTCAACGTTGGAAGCTCATGGTGCGGTGAGCGAACCCGTTGTGATTGAAATGGTACAGGGTGCAATTAAAAACTCCAATGCCACCATCGGTGTGTCCATCAGTGGTATTGCAGGGCCGGGTGGTGGCAGTGAAGAGAAACCAGTCGGCATGGTCTGCTTTGCTTTTGCTGATAACCAAAGTTGGCAGCAAGTCGAAACCATGCATTTCTCTGGTGACCGTGCAGAAGTTCGCAAAAAAGCGGTCGAGCATGCGCTGACTCAATTGTATCAACATCTACTCTAGAATTTCTTAAATTGTTTTAGCCCAGCATTGATAAGGGCTAGAGCAAATCACGACTTTAGGTCAGCCAAATTTTTTTCATACAGGTATGGACACTGTATGAATCAACAGTATAATAACTTTCATTGCTGAGCAGTTCTTCTGCTTAAGAAAAATGAATTACTATTCGTCGCCCAAAGAAGATGAATAAATCGGAGAAAGTAATGGACGAGAACAAACAGAAAGCGCTCGCCGCTGCGCTAGGTCAAATTGAAAAGCAATTCGGTAAAGGCTCTATCATGCGCCTTGGTGATAACCGCGCAATGGACGTAGAAACCATCTCAACTGGTTCTCTTTCTCTTGATATCGCTTTGGGTGCTGGTGGTCTACCAATGGGTCGTATCGTAGAAATCTACGGCCCAGAATCTTCAGGTAAAACAACGCTAACACTTGAGCTTATTGCTGCTGCGCAACGTGAAGGCAAAACTTGTGCGTTTATCGATGCAGAACACGCTCTAGATCCTGTATACGCGAAGAAACTTGGCGTTGATATCGATGCATTGCTAGTTTCTCAGCCAGACACAGGTGAGCAAGCGCTAGAGATCTGTGACGCACTTGCACGTTCTGGTGCTATCGATGTTATGGTTGTCGACTCTGTCGCAGCACTAACACCGAAAGCAGAAATCGAAGGCGAAATGGGCGATAGCCACATGGGTCTGCAAGCACGTATGCTTTCTCAAGCAATGCGTAAGCTAACGGGTAACCTAAAGCAGTCTAACTGTATGTGTATCTTCATCAACCAAATCCGTATGAAGATTGGTGTGATGTTTGGTAACCCAGAAACAACAACAGGTGGTAACGCACTTAAGTTCTACGCTTCTGTTCGTCTAGATATCCGTCGTACTGGCGCAATCAAAGAAGGTGACGAAGTCGTAGGTAACGAAACGCGCATCAAAGTTGTTAAGAATAAGATTGCAGCACCATTTAAAGAAGCAAACACACAAATCATGTACGGCCAAGGCTTTAACCGCGAAGGTGAACTTGTCGATCTAGGTGTGAAGCACAAGTTAGTTGAAAAAGCCGGTGCTTGGTATAGCTACAATGGCGATAAGATTGGTCAAGGTAAAGCGAATGCGTGTAACTACCTGCGTGAGCACCCTGAAGTGGCTAAAACTATCGATACAAAACTGCGTGAAATGTTGCTAGCGCCAGCACTTGCGGAAGCGCCTGAAGCTGGTGAAGCGCCAGAGCAAGCTGAAGAGTTTTAATCTCTCATAGATTAATAAATGACAAAGCCCTGCAATGCGGGGCTTTGTTGTATCTATTGAAATCAAAAATCGAATTATCACAAAGGCCATTGAGAGCCTGTACAGCAAAAATACTTTTAGGATCATCATGTACCAAAAACGCCAGGCGCCAACATTATCGAGCAAAGAGGCAGCTATCCAATTGCTTAGCCGTCGCGATCATGGTCAGTATGAGCTTTACCAAAAATTATCGATGAAGGGCTATGAAGAATCAGACATCGACATCGCAATTAATTTTTGCCTAGACCATAATTATCTAGATGATTTACGTTACGCGAAGAGTCAAATTAGACAGCATGTATACAAAGGACATGGAGAGCGTCGAATTCGTCAAGAGTTAAACCAGAAGCGTGTTGCGGAATCGGTGATTGAGCAAGCTATGGCTGAAGAGCCGCAAGATTGGTTTGAACTGGCTAAACAGGCGGCAGAAAAGAAATTCAAAGGCGTCAAAGCCAAGGACCAAAAAGAATACGCAAAACAAGTCCGTTTTCTACAATACCGAGGCTACAGTTTCGACCAAATTAGCTATGCGCTTGCCTTTGAAGACCAAGATTAGCGTTGATCCAATTGCGCTGATTTTTGTTTTGCTTCAAATTTTTTCTCCTACTCCCTCTTTTCCTCAAGAAAACTAGTCTCAGCTGTTTGCATGATCTACAATACGGCAAAATTCTAACTCGACTATTTTCAGGAAGAGCTGCATGTACATGAGCACTGATGAGGTTCGTAACGCGTTCCTCAAGTTCTTTGAGAGCAAAGGACACCAAATCGTAGAAAGTTCATCGTTAGTTCCACATAACGACCCAACCCTGCTGTTCACAAACGCAGGTATGAACCAATTTAAAGATTGTTTCTTAGGCTTAGAAAAACGAGCCTACACTCGAGCGACTACGGCTCAGCGTTGCGTACGTGCTGGTGGTAAACATAACGACCTAGAAAATGTTGGCTTTACTGCTCGTCACCACACATTCTTTGAAATGTTAGGCAACTTCAGCTTTGGCGATTACTTCAAAGAAGATGCGATCTCCTTTGCTTGGGAATTCCTAACCGAAGTTCTTAAACTGCCAGCGGATCGTTTATTGGTAACTGTTTACGAAACCGATGACGAAGCGTTTGACATCTGGAACAAGAAAGTTGGCGTACCCGCTGATCGTATTGTTCGCATTGGTGATAAAGAAGGCGGCAAGCCGTACGAGTCTGATAACTTCTGGCAAATGGGCGACACTGGCCCTTGTGGTCCATGTACTGAAATCTTCTACGATCACGGTGAGCACATCTGGGGTGGCCGTCCTGGCACGCCTGAAGAAGATGGTGACCGTTTCATCGAGATCTGGAACAACGTATTCATGCAGTTCAACCGTCACGCAGACGGCACTATGGAACCGCTACCAAAACCATCGGTAGATACTGGTATGGGTATCGAGCGTATCTCTGCAATCATGCAGGGCGTTCACTCAAACTACGAAATCGATGTATTCCAAGCTCTTATCAAAGCAGCAGCAGAAGTGATCGGTTACGAAGACCTATCAAACCAATCACTACGCGTTATCGCTGACCACATCCGTTCATGTTCATTCCTGATCGTGGATGGTGTTATGCCTTCAAACGAAGGTCGAGGTTACGTATTACGCCGTATCATCCGTCGTGCAGTTCGTCACGGTAACAAGCTGGGCGCACAAGGTGCATTCTTCCACAAGTTGGTTGGCGTTCTAGCTGACATCATGGGTACGGCTGGTGAAGAGCTGAAGCGTCAACAAGCTGTGGTTGAAAAAGTACTGCGTATCGAAGAAGAAAACTTTGGTCGTACACTTGAGCGCGGTATGGCGATTCTAAACGAAGCACTAGATAACCTAGACGGTAAAGTACTAGACGGCGAAACCGTATTTAAACTTTACGATACTTACGGCTTCCCAGCTGACTTAACTAACGACGTAGCACGTGAGCGTGAGTTCGCAATCGACGAAGAAGGTTTCGAGAAAGCGATGGAAGAGCAGCGTCAACGTGCGCGTGAAGCGGGTAACTTCGGTACTGACTATAACGCAGCAATCAAAGTTGATACGCAAACAGAATTCTGTGGTTACACAGGTACTAAAGGCTCTAGTTCTGTAGCAGCGATGTTCGTTGAAGGCAACGAAGTAGATTCGCTATCTGCGGGCGACAAAGCAATCATCGTACTTGGTGAAACACCATTCTACGCAGAGTCAGGCGGTCAGTGTGGTGACGCTGGTGAAATCCGTACTGAGTCTGGTGTATTCCGCGTTGAGGACACTCAAAAACTAGGTAACGCAATCGCGCACCACGGTGTAATGGCAGAAGGCGTTCTAGCGAAAGGTGATGAAGTAGCAACTATCGTTGACGCAGAGCGTCGCGCAGCTATCTCTCTAAACCACTCAGCAACGCACTTGCTACACGCAGCACTACGCCAAGTTTTAGGTGAGCACGTAACGCAGAAAGGCTCATTGGTGAAGGCAGACAACCTACGTTTCGACTTCTCACACCTAGAAGCCGTAACTGCAGCAGAGTTGAAAGAAGTTGAGCGCCTAGTTAACGCGCAAATTCGTCGCAACCACACGATTGAAACCAACGTGATGGACATTGAGTCTGCTAAGAAGAAAGGCGCAATGGCTCTATTCGGCGAGAAGTACGACGACGAAGTACGCGTACTATCTATGGGCGACTTCTCGACAGAGCTTTGCGGTGGTATTCACGCATCAAGCACAGGTGATATTGGCCTATTCAAAATCACTTCAGAAAGCGGCATTGCTGCAGGTATTCGACGTATTGAGGCGGTAACAGGCGAGGCTGCATTAGACGCGATTGAAGCTCAAAACGCGAAGTACGAAGAGAAACTGGCAGAATCTGCACAGAAAGCAAAAGCGCTAGAGAAAGAAGTGCAGAAGCTAAAAGATAAGATGGCGGCAGCAGAAAGCGCTAACATCATGGGCAAAGCGGTTGAAGTCAATGGTACAAAAGTTCTAGTCGCAGCTCTTGAAGGCGCTGACAGCAAGAACCTACGTACTATGGTTGATGACATTAAGAACCAAATGGGGTCTGGTGTCGTACTGCTTGCTAACGTAACAGGTGACAAGGTTGGCCTGATTGCTGGTGTGACTAAAGATCTAACTGGTAAAGTAAAAGCTGGTGATCTAGTTAAGATGATTGCTGAGCAAGTCGGTGGTAAGGGCGGTGGTCGTCCTGACATGGCTCAAGCTGGTGGTACTGATGTAGCCGCACTACCAGAGGCAATTAAAACAGTTCAGCCTTGGTTAGAAGAGCGCTTATAAGCTTTTAACTACTAAAATTACGCTCAATCAAGTTTCTTTGATTGAGCGTAATTTTTTTTAGCAGCCAAGTGGTTTAATTGACCAAAAGTTAACCGAGTCATTTAGGCTATTTGGTTTTTGTTGTAACTACTGCTTATATAATTTTTCTAAAAGGAAATACTGACGATATAAGCAGTTCTAAAGAGACTTCGGTCTTGGGAAGGTGAAGACTGGTGAAAAAGCCCCTTATCGTGCAAAAGTTTGGCGGAACCTCAGTGGGTTCAATTGAAAGAATCCACCAAGTTGCTGAACACATCATTAAGGCGAAAAATGATGGCAATCAAGTTGTTGTTGTCGTGTCTGCAATGTCAGGCGAAACAAACAGACTGATGGACCTCGCTAAACAGATAGATAGCGTGCCTACAGCTCGAGAACTTGATGTTTTGCTCTCTGCTGGTGAGCAAGTGTCAATGGCACTGTTAGCAATGACACTCAATAAATTGGGTCATGCTGCACGCTCGCTTACCGGAGCACAGGCGAATATTGTGACGGATAATCAACACAATGACGCAACGATTAAACACATTGATACTAAGACAATTCTGGGATTGCTTGAGCAAGACCAAATCGTGATTGTTGCAGGCTTTCAAGGTGTGAATGAGAACGGGGATATCACCACATTAGGTCGAGGTGGCTCAGATACGAGCGCAGTGGCACTGGCAGGCGCATTGCGCGCTGATGAGTGTCAAATCTTTACCGACGTTGATGGTATTTATACTTGTGACCCACGTGTAGTGAAAAACGCGCGAAAATTGGCGGTTATCGATTTTCCTTCCATGGAAGCGATGGCAAGCCGAGGCGCGAAAGTATTACATTTACCTTCAGTGCAATTTGCATGGAAGAATAATGTGCCACTGCGCGTGCTTTCGACATTTGATGTTAATGAAGGCAGTCTGGTAAAGGGGGAGTTAGGCAATCAAGCCGTCTCTGGTATAGCCATTCAACGTGACCTTGCCATAATCGAAGTCGATAAAGAACATTTATCTAGTGCTACAAAACAATGTCAGATGTTGGGTATCGACATTTGGAGTGTGATCGAGGAAACAGAACGGGCAGGTATCATGATAAAACAAGATGCATGTGCCAAGTTCGATCTGGTGTTCAGCGACAAAATCCGTAATAGTGAAGTGGTAAGCCTGTTGACCGCAGTGGGGCTTGAGGCCAATGGAATGGTAGAGCACGCATGCGATTTGTTGGCAAAGCGAGATATTGAGATCAATTTCAGCGCAACGAATACACTCACTATGATGCTAGTTTTAGCACCCGAATGTGTGGATACAGCAGCAAACATTCTGCATGATGCTTACATTACGTCTAGTGAAGCATTAAACATTCAACAAAAACATGCCTTTTTAGGCTGATTTTCGCTAACAAGGTAGTTTACGAAAATATAACTTTTGTTGGATAATAGCTTTGTAGCAAGAAAATTTAGAGATTACTCAAGGAGCAAAGAATGCTAATTTTGACTCGCCGCGTAGGCGAAACACTGATGATTGGTGATGAAGTGACTGTAACTGTACTAGGTGTTAAAGGTAACCAAGTGCGTATCGGCGTTAACGCTCCGAAAGAGGTTTCAGTTCACCGTGAAGAAATCTACATGCGCATTCAAGCTGAAAAAGGCAATGGCAACGTTGCTTCAGGTAACTACTAAGTCGCTCCTGTTTACAGAGCTTAGTTTGAATGAAAAAGGCTAACCGAAGGGTTGGCCTTTTTAGTTTTTACTGTTTTTGAAAATTTGCAGAAACTATTGTGTTGAGTATGGCTGTGAATTCATCAATAATGTTGATTCGAATTTCAGAAAGTTATTTGAAAATAAATGTCTTTTTTTCAGAGAAGACTCTCTTTTTTTCATCATAATAGAGTGATAAAGTTCGTTTAATAGTCACTTTGATTAAATCAGCAACGGTTAAGCCAGTTTCGTAGATTTTTTCAAAGAAAGTGTTTGACATATTTTCGGTAAAACGTAATATGTGCCTCCGCAAGACGGTGAGGTGGCCGAGAGGCTGAAGGCGCTCCCCTGCTAAGGGAGTATACGGTTTATCCCGTATCGAGGGTTCGAATCCCTCCTTCACCGCCATTCTTGCAACGTTGATTTATCAACAAAAAGTGCGTCCTTAGCTCAGCTGGATAGAGTACCTGGCTACGAACCAGGCGGTCGGAGGTTCGAATCCTCCAGGACGCGCCATATCTCTTTTGAGATATAACAATGAAAACGGTGAGGTGGCCGAGAGGCTGAAGGCGCTCCCCTGCTAAGGGAGTATACGGTTTATCCCGTATCGAGGGTTCGAATCCCTCCTTCACCGCCATTCATTGACTGGCCCGATGGCCTTTTTTTTGTTTCGTAAGAAATGAATGTGATTTACTTCACAACTTCTTAGCAAGAAGATCTGCGCGTCCTTAGCTCAGCTGGATAGAGTACCTGGCTACGAACCAGGCGGTCGGAGGTTCGAATCCTCCAGGACGC